>CAZTIF010000067.1:1202-18445 GCA_964613635.1 uncultured Bifidobacterium sp.
GCAGGTATTCGCCTTCGTACACGGTGTTGGCGCGGAACATCGGGAACACGAAGTCGCGTACGAACTCTTCGCGCACGTCATCGATGAAGATATTTTCCGGCTTGATGCCGAACTTGATCGCCTTCGTGCGCGCCGGCTCGAGCTCTTCGCCCTGGCCGAGGTCGGCGGTGAAGGTGACGATCTCGCAGTGATAATGATCCTGCAGCCACTTGAGAATGACGGAGGTGTCCAGTCCGCCCGAATAGGCGAGGACGACTTTCTTGATGTCGCTCATGTTGTTGTCTTCCTTGGTTCCGATATTCAAACTTTGCCGCGCACGAGGTATTCGAGCAGGGCTTTCTGTACGTGCAGGCGGTTCTCCGCCTCGTCCCAGACGACCGACTGCGGGCCGTCGATCACGTCTGCCGAGACTTCCTCGCCGCGGTGCGCGGGCAGGCAGTGCATGAACAGTGCATCCTTGTGTGCGCGCCGCATCTTGTCGGCGTCGACGATCCAGCCTTCGAAGGCTTGCAGCCTTGCGGCGTTTTCCTGCTCGTAGCCCATGCTGGTCCAGACGTCGGTCGTGACCAGGTCGGCGCCTTCGCAGGCATCGGCCGGGTTGTTGAACACCGAATAGCGGCGGTTGTCCTTCGAGACCAGCGCCGGATCGATGTCGTAGCCGGCCGGCGTCGACACGTTCACATGGAAGCCGAACACCTCGGCCGCCTGCAGCCACGAGTACAGCATGTTGTTGGCGTCGCCGATCCAGGCGACGGTCTTGCCGGCGATCGAGCCGCGATGTTCGATGTAGGTGAACACGTCGGCGAACACCTGGCAGGGGTGATGCTCGTTGGTCAGGCCATTGATCACCGGCACGCGCGAATTGGCGGCGAAGCGCTCGATGATCTCCTGGCCGAAGGTGCGTATCATGATGATGTCGCACATGCGGGACATGACCTGCGCCGCATCCTCGACCGGCTCGCCGCGGCCAAGCTGGCTGTCGCGCGTGTTCAGGTAGATCGCTGCGCCACCGAGCTGGTGCATGCCCGCCTCGAACGACAGACGCGTGCGCGTGGAGTTCTTTTCGAACACCATCACCAGCGTGCGGTCCATCAGCGGATGGTAGGGCTCGTAGCTCTTGAACTTGCGCTTGATGATCTTGGCGCGCTCGATCAGGTAGTCGTATTCAGCCAGTGTCAGGTCAGCAAACTGCAGGTAGTGTTTGATTGCCATAAATGAAATCGGCGGCTAGCCAGCGGCTGCCGCCGAATCTTTTTTAACCTGTTGGATTATAAGGGGTTTTGATCTGTCGGGACAGCATTTGGAGGTGCCTGCCGGCGTTTGAGCAGCGCTGCGACGTCGCGCGAGGCATGCAGCAGGCGGGCGAGAATCAGGCGATCGGCGGTTTCCCGATAAAAAAGCAGATAAGGAAACGCGTGGGTTTGTACATGCCGCAAGCCGTCAATATCCAGCATCAAGCGGTAGCGTGGCGAACCGACAGCCGGATGACGCCGGATCAGGCGAACCGAATCGCCGAACGCGGTCAGGAACCGCATCGCCAGCTCGGCCGACTGCAGCTCGTAAAAGGCAACGGCCTTGTCGATGTCCTCCCGCAAACGGGGCGAGCGAACAACTCGCGTCATCGACGGACAGCGGCTCTTTGCCTGACCTCCTCTTTCAGCGAATCCAGCCAGACCTGATCGGCTTCGCCCTCTTCGCCGGACTCGAGGCCATCAAGGATCAGCTCGCGCAGGCCCTCGATGGCGGCCGCGTCCTGTTCTATCAGGTCGGCCAGCCCGTCGGCTGTATGGGCGTTCGGCTCAGTCATCCCCGTTCGTGGTGCCCGAATGGTCCTTGTAGCAGGCAGTAGTGGTGTCATTCTTGTAATCCCTCCGGCAGGCCCTTTCAGGCGATAACGGCGAGGTTTGCACGCATTCCCCAACGGGATAAGTGATTTCGATGCCTTTTTTCTCAGCGGTAGCCCGGCTTCTGCAGGGACTCATGCCGCAATTGCAGATACATCTGGTGCCGGCCCGCATCGATCTGCTCGTCAGCCACCGCCTGCAGGATCGCACATCCCGGCTCGGCCACATGATGGCAGTTGTAGAAGCGGCAGCCGCCCAAGTGCGCGTTGAATTCCGGGAAGGCCCGCTCCAGCATGCCTTCGCTCAGGTGGTACAGGCCAAATTCCTGGAAGCCCGGCGAGTCGATCACCGAGGTCGCGTCATCGATCGCATACAGCCGGGTGAACGTGGTCGTGTGCTTGCCGCTGTCGAGCCGCTGCGAGATCTCGCGCACCGCAATGTCCGCATCCGGCACCAGCAGGTTCACCAGCGACGACTTGCCCATGCCGGACTGACCGATCAGGATCGTCGACTCCCCTTGCAGCAGCGGTCGCAGCGTCGCCACCGCCTGCTCAGGATCGTCTTTTGCGCTGACCTCGTGTACCGGATAGCCCAGCCCTTCGTACAGCGCGACACGCGCGCGGGCGGCATCGCGTTGCTGCACGAGGTCGATCTTGTTCAGTACCAGCCGTGCACGGATGCCGGCCGACTCGGCCGCGACCAGCGCGCGCGACACCAGGTCGTCGGTGAAGCTCGGTTCGGTGGCGACGACGATGAGCAGTTGCGTGAGGTTGGCGGCCAGCAGCTTGGACTTGAACTGGTCGGAGCGGTACAGCAAGGTGGCGCGCGGCAGGATCTCCTCGATCACGCCCTGGTCGGCCGAGGTCGGCTTGAAGCGTACGCGGTCACCGGTGGCGACGTCGCTCTTCTTGCCGCGGGTGACGCACTGCCACAGTTGACCATCCGCCTGCGCAAGGTAGTGCCGGCCGTGCGCGGCGACGATCAGGCCTTGCTGTTCTGCCATGAACCCTGCCGGTAGGCGTCGTCGATCTTGGCGGCGCAAATGAAATCGTTTTCCGACAGCCCGCCTTTGCCGCCATTCACCGAATGCGTGTCGTACTTCACCGTGCAGCGGTTGTAGCCGACCACCAGTTCGGGATGATGGTCTTCGCGATGAATGACGTCGACGATCGCATTCACGAACGCGATCGTCTGGTGATAATCATTGAAGCTGAACGTGCGCACCAGCCGGCCGCCGTCAAGCGTCCAGTCGGCCAGCAGCGCCAGCGCCTGCGCGATGTCGGCATCGCCGGCCGCGTCGGTGCGATGGCGGCAGGCGGATTGCAGCAGGCCGGCGAGTGTCAGCATGGTCAGGCGCCGAGCAGTTTCTGCACCCGCACGCTGGCCGGCGGATGCGAATCGTAGAACGCCGAGTGCAGCGGATCCGGGGTCAGCGTCGATGCATTGTCTTCGTACAGCTTGACCAGTGCGGAGATCAGGTCCTGTGAATTGCTGTGCCGCGCGGCGAAGGCGTCGGCCTCGAACTCGTTCTTGCGCGACGTGATCGACAGCAGCGGCGAGAACAGGAAGGTGAACACCGGCAGCGCGAACATGAACAGGATCAGCGCCATCGCGTCATTGCTGCCTTCCATCAGCGGCGTCACGCCCAGGCCCGTGAAGAACCATGCCTGGTTCTTCAGCCAGCCCAGCAGCGCAAGGAAGCCCAGCGAGATGATGAACATCACGGCGACCCGCTTGATCACATGGTTCAGCTTGAAATGGCCCAGCTCGTGCGCGAGCACGGCCTCGATCTCGTGCGGCGCCAGGCGCGACAGCAGCGTGTCGAAGAACACGATGCGCTTGGCCGAACCGAAGCCGGAAAAGTAGGCGTTGCCGTGCGCGCTGCGGCGCGAGCCGTCCATCACGAACAGGCCCTTGCTGGCGAAGCCGACGCGCTGCATCAGCCCTTCGATGCGCTGCTTCAGGCTGTCGTCCTCGAGCGGCGTGAACTTGTTGAACAGCGGCGCGATCAGGCTCTGGTAGAAGCCGAGCATGAACACCTGGAAGCCGCACCACAGCAGCCACGCATACAGCCACCACAGCGAGCCGGCCTTGTCCATCAGCGTCAGCGTGACCCACAGCAGCGGCAGGCCGATCAGGGCGCCGATGAAGCTGCTTTTCACGAGGTCGGAGAAGAACAGCGACGGCGACATCTTGTTGAAGCCGAAGCGCTCTTCCAGCCGGAACTGCTTGTAGTAGTCGAAGGGCAGGTCGATCACGCCGGAGATCACCGCGACGGCGACGATCAGCGCGATCTGGTAGACCATGCCCGTGCCGACGCCGGCCACCAGCGCATTCGACAGCCATTGCAGGCCGCCGAGCAGCGTGAAGCCGATCAGCACGACGGCATTCACGACCAGCAGCACGATCTTCAGCTTCGTCTTGGCGATCGTGTAGTCGGCCGCCTTCTGGTGCGCGGCCAGCGGTATCTTCGCCGCAAACTGCGCGGGCACGGCATCGCGGTGCCGGGCGATATGGCGGATGTGGCGGGAAGACAGCCACAGCTTGACCGCAAGCGTGGCCAGCAGGAAGGCGGCAAACAACAGGGAGAGGCTGTGTGAGTCCATCGGGTGCGTATGAGAAAATGCGGGTTTTGCCAGCGCTGCGCCCTTGGGCCTGCGCGCTAACGGATCTGGATTATGTCACAAGCAAATGAAGCCCATTCGGCGCCGATCGTACGCCCCAACGAATTCAACCTGGTCTGGATCGACATGGAAATGACCGGACTTGACCCTGACAACGACAGGGTCATCGAGGTCGCCGCGATCGTCACCGATCCCAACCTGAACGTGCTGGCCGAGGGGCCCGTCTTTGCGATCCACCAGTCGAACGAAGTGCTGGACGGCATGGACGCATGGAACAAGGGCACGCACGGCCGTTCCGGCCTGATCGATCGCGTGAAGGCCTCCACCGTCACCGAGGCGCAGGCCGAAGCCGAGATGATCGAATTCCTGAGCAAGTACGTGCCGGCCGGTAAGTCGCCGATGTGCGGCAACTCCATCTGCCAGGACCGCCGCTTCATGGCGCGCCACATGCCGAAGCTCGAAGCCTTCTTCCACTACCGGAATCTGGACGTGTCGACGCTGAAGGAGCTGTGCCGCCGCTGGAAGCCCGAGTTGATCGCCGGCTTCAAGAAGCACCAGCTGCATACCGCGCTGGCGGACATTCGCGAATCGGTCGAAGAGCTGCAGTACTACCGCGAGCACTTCATCAAGGCATGACGCACCGCAGGCGGCTAGTTCCGCCTGCCCATCAAGCTGGCTGTTTCGCGCGGCCTTTCCAGAACCGCTCGATCTGCGGCACCGACGCCTCGACCTCGATCGCCAGCTTGTGGCATTTCATCGGGTCGTCGACCAGCGCGACTTCCTCTTCCTCGATTTCTTCCGCGCCCAGCAGGTAGATCGCGCGCACCAGCGACGCCTGCGGCGAGTCGCGCAAGGCCTGCCACGCGTTAGCGCGCAGGCTGACGCCTTCGAGGAAGCCCCAGCACCAGGCCTCGGCGTCCAGCACTTCCTTGCCCTTCCACTGGTGTACCGAGAACAGCGGCTCGAAGTCCTTCGGTGCGACATCGAAGGTCACCACGATTTCGTTGAGCGCGCGCAGCAGCAGGTCGTGGACGCGCTGTGCCTGCTGTTCGTTGCGGAAATCAGGTTCGTCATCTGCCGACGGACCCCAGACGCGCGGCAGCCATTCATCGACGGGAACCTGCTCCGGGCCGATCGCGATCGCGGTCAGGTAGCCATGCAGCGCATCCATCGCCATCGTCTCGTCGCCGCAGCGGTCGGACATCAGGAAGCGGTCGAGTTCGTCGAATTCTTTTTCGGTCAGCAAGGGTTCTGCGGCCATGGCGCTCATTCAGGCAATGTTTCCGCACAGTGTAACCCCTTTGCGGCGCCTGCTCCGATCGCGACTACAATCGCCGCATGACTTCCGCACTCACGCATTCATTCCATGAACTCTCGCCCGACGCCGTGCTGGACGCGCTCGATGCCGTCGGCCTGCGCGGCGACGGCCGCCTGCTCGCCCTGAACAGTTATGAAAACCGCGTCTATCAGGTCGGCATCGAGGATGCCGCGCCGGTGGTCGCGAAGTTTTACCGCCCGCAGCGCTGGAGCGACGCGGCGATCCTCGAGGAGCATGCATTCGTCGCCGAACTGCATGCGGCCGAGATACCGGTGGTGCCGCCGCTGGCCCTCGGCGGCACCACGCTGCACACGCACCAGCACTACCGCTTCGCGGTCTTCCCGCGGCAGGGCGGCCGCGCGCCCGAACTGGAGGCGGCCGGCACGCTGGAATGGCTGGGCCGGTTCATGGGGCGCATCCATGCGGTCGGGGCAGTGAAGCCGTTCGCGCAGCGGCCGGCGCTTGACCTGCAGACCTTCGGCGAGCAGCCGCGCGACTGGCTGCTGGCGCAGGGCGTCATTCCGGATGAATTGCTTGAAAGCTGGACGGCGATCAGCCGGCTGGCGCTGGACGGTGTCAGGCGCTGCTATGACCGCGCCGGCGACGTCCGGCTGATCCGGCTGCATGGCGACTGCCATGCGGGCAATGTGCTGTGGACCGATGCCGGCCCGCATTTCGTCGACTTCGACGACAGCCGCATGGGGCCGGCGCTGCAGGACCTGTGGATGCTGCTGTCCGGCGAGCGTGCGACCATGTCGGCGCAGCTGGCCGACCTGCTCGCCGGTTACGAGGATTTCCGGGAATTCGACCCACGCGAACTCCATTTGTTGGAAGCATTGCGCAGCCTGCGCCTGCTGCACTATTCGGCGTGGCTGGCGATGCGCTGGGACGATCCGGCCTTCCGGCAGGCATTTCCGTGGTTCGGCACGGTGCGCTACTGGCAGGATCGCATACTGGAGTTGCGCGAGCAGGTGGCGCTGATGGACGAGCCGCCACTTTGGCGAATTTGACCGAAGTCAATTTTTTTGGCGCGCCGCTTTGCTAGATTGGCCCACCATTCCAACCGAGGGGAGACTGGCCATGTTCAAGAAAATCCTGGTGCCAACCGACGGATCCGCGCTGTCCGAAAAGGCAGCCAAGGCAGCGCTCGATTTCGCCGCGCAGCATGGGGCTGCGGTAGTCGGGCTGGCGGTGGCCGAGGCTTACCCGTTCATGCTGATGCCCGAGGCGGGCGCGATGGTGGACCTGTCGACCTACGAAGAACTGCAGGACAAATCCGCACAACAGGCGATGGAGCGGCTGAAGGCGATGGCCGCGACGGCGCGCGTGAGCTGCGAAGTGCTGTCCACCCGCGGCGTGCATCCGTACGAAGAGATCATCAACACCGCGTCCGCGAAGGGCTGTGACCTGATCTGGATGGGTTCGCACGGCCGCAAGGGGCTCGACAAGCTGCTGCTCGGCAGCGAGACGCAGCGCGTTCTGTCGCACACGACACTGCCGGTCATGGTGTACCGCGGAACCTGAATGCACGGTGCAGCGCGGCGCGCCCGCCGGTCGGGCGGGCGTCTCGTCAATGCGCCATCAGCACCGGCACCGTCATCGATTGCAGTACGGTGCGGGTGACGCCGCCGAGCACCACCTCGCGGAAGCGGGTATGGCCGTAGGCGCCCATCACGATCAGGTCCGAGCCGAGATCGGCCGCCGCAGACAGCAGCGCTTCGCCGATGCCGCCGTGCACGGTGCGCTCGACCACATTCACCCGGATGCCATGCCGTGCGAGGTACAGCCCGAGGTCGGCCCCCGGTTCTTCTCCATGCACGCCGGCCTCGGCGCGCGGATTGAACATCACCACATCGATGCTGCCAGCCTGCTTCAGCAGCGGCAGTGCGCCGGTAATGGCGCGGCGTGCGGCCACGCCGCCATCCCAGGCGACCAGCGGCCGGTGGAATTGCCCATTCGCGTCGCCCGCATACGGCACGACCAGCACCGGGCGGCCGCTGTTGAGCACCACCGTCTCGACGAAATTCGGCATCACGCCGGGAACCGCAGTCGACGGATCGAACTGGCCGATCACGGCCAGGTCCGCATAGCAGGCATGCAGCGCGATGCCGCCGGCGGCGTCATCGTCGACCAGCCGCGCCTCGGACGAGGCCACGCCGGCCGACGCGGCAGCACGCTCGAAACCGTCGAGCGCGCCGCGCGCATATTGCCGCAGGTGCGCAAGGTGATGTGCAAACACCGGGTCGTCCGGGTTGAACGCCCCCTGGCTGAACACGAAACGCGAAATGCCGGTCACGGCGGCGCCGATCAGGTGAGCGTCCTGCCGATTGGCCAGTTGCGCGGCCAGCGTCGTGCGAACTGCGCTGCGCGGCGACTGATCCACATGCACCAGCACGGTCTTGTAAGTCATTCGATATCCTTCCAACGATGGGGAACCACGCCGGGCGAACCGGCTCGCGTGTAAGACTAAGGGGCAGCAACCCGCGCAGTCCAGCCGGGTCGCCGCCGTACCACCGGAATGTTTCTGTAGAATTTGACCAAGGTCAAGCACCCCTTCATCCATGAGCATACGCAACCTGCAGTATCTCTTTGCGCCGAAGTCGGTCGTGCTGATCGGTGCGAGCGACCGGCCGCACAGCGTCGGCGCTACCGTACTGGCGAACCTGATCGGCGGCCGCAGCATCGACGAGCTGCGCGAGCGGCTGATGCTGGTCAATCCGCGCCTGCAGGAACTGATGGGACTGCCGGTCTATCCGGACGTGGCCAGCCTGCCGAAGGTGCCCGACGTGGCCGTGATTGCGACGCCGCCGTCGAGCGTGCCCGCGCTGGTCGACGCACTGGCTGCACGCGGCGTGCGCGGCGCCATCGTGCTGACAGCCGGCATGGATGCCGACCACGGCGACGGCCGCACCCTGCGGCAGGCGATGCTGGACGCGGCGCGGCCGGCGGTGTTCCGCATCCTCGGGCCGAACTGTGTCGGCGCGCTGGTGCCTTCTGCAAACCTCAACGCGAGCTTCGCGCACCGCAGCGCGCTGCCGGGCAAGATCGCCTTCGTGTCGCAATCCGGCGCGCTGGTCACTGCCGTGCTCGACTGGGCGCATGCGCGCGGCATCGGCTTCTCGCATGTGGTGTCGCTCGGCGATGCGTCCGACATCGACGTCGGCGACATGCTCGACTACCTTGCGACCGACCCGCAGACCGGCGCGATCCTCGTTTACATCGAAGACGTGCGCAATGCGCGCAAATTCATGTCGGCCGCGCGCGGCGCCGGCCGCAACAAGCCGGTGCTGGTGCTGAAGACCGGCCGTGCGCCCGAGGGTGCGCGTGCGGCGGCCTCGCATACCGGCGCGCTGGCCGGGCTGGATGCGGTGGTCGACTCGGCGATACGGCGGGCCGGCATGCTGCGCGTGCTGTCCACCGACGGACTGTTCGACGCCGTCGAGACGCTGTCGCGCGCGCAGCCGCTGCGCTCCGAAGAGCTGATCATCGTGACCAACGGCGGCGGCCCCGGCGTGATGGCGACCGATGCGCTGATGCTGTCCGGCGGTCGCATCGCGACGCTGCCGCCGGAGACGGTGGCGGCGCTGGACGCGGTTTTGCCGGTCAACTGGTCGCACGGGAATCCGGTCGACATCATCGGCGACGCGCCGGTCGAACGCTATCAGCGCGCGCTGGCCATCCTGTTCGAGCGGCATCCCGAGAATCCGCTGCTGTTCATCCACTCGCCGACAGCGATCGTGCCGTCCGCCGATATCGCGCGCGTCGTCGCGCCCATGATCGTGCAGTCGCGCCAGCATGTGATCGGCTGCTGGCTCGGCGCGGCGGCCGTCGAGGATGCGCGCCAGGTCTTCTCCGACGCCGGCCTGCCGCATTTCGGCACGCCCGAAGATGCGGTGCAGGCCTTCATGCAGGTGGTGGAATACCGGCGCAACCAGCAGCTGCTGGTGCAGACGCCGGCCGCCGGCACGCTGCACGATCCGATCGACCGCGCCGCCGCGCGCGCCATCATCGACAACGCGCTGGCCGAGGGGCGCAGCATGCTCACCGAGCCCGAGGCCAAGGCCTTGCTCGAGGCTTGCCGCATCCCGGTGGTGGATACGCGCATTGCGCGCACCGCCGGCGAGGCGCGCGAGATGGCCATGCAGATCGGGCTGCCGGTAGCGGTCAAGGTGCTGTCGCCCGACATCTCGCACAAGACCGAGGTCGGCGGCGTGATGCTCGACCTGACCACGCCGGACGAAGTCGAGGCGGCGGTGCACGGCATCGAGCAGCGGCTCGCGCGGCTGCGGCCCGAGGCGCGGCTGCAGGGTTTCTCGGTGCAGGCGATGGCGCGCTGGCCGGATGCGCAGGAGCTGATCATCGGCATCACCACCGACCCGATCTTCGGGCCGGTGATCCTGTTCGGCCAGGGCGGCATTGCCGTCGAGGTGCTGCACGACCATGCGGTGGCGCTGCCGCCGCTGAACAGCGTGCTGGCGCGCGACATGATCATGCGCACGCGCGTGGCCGCCCTGCTGGCAGGCTACCGCAACCGCAAGCCGGCCGACATCGATGCCGTATCCCACGTGCTGATCCAGGTCGCGCATCTCGCCGCCGAGCTGCCGGAGGTCGCCGAACTCGACCTGAACCCGCTGCTGGCCGACCACCACGGCGTGATCGCGCTCGATGCGCGCGTGCTGATCCGCCCGGCGCGCCTGCGCCATCCGCATGACCGCCTCGCGATCCGCCCGTATCCGCAGGAACTCGAGGAAAGGATCAGCTGGATGGGCCACCGCCTGCTGCTGCGTCCGATCCGGCCGGAGGATGCCGAAGAGCACCTGCGTTTTTTCGATTCGCTCGAGCCGATCGACATCCGCATGCGCATGTTCGTGCAGATCCGCGAGCTGCAGCCTTCGCAGCTGGCGCGCATGACGCAGATCGACTACGACCGCGAGATGGCCTTCATCGCCGTGCGGCAGCGCGACGATGGCAGCGACGAGACGCTGGGCGTGGTGCGCGGCGTCGCCGACCCGGACAATGAGCAGGCCGAGTTCGCCATCATCATCCGCTCCGACCTGAAGGGCATGGGACTGGGCAGCATCCTGATGAACAAGCTGATCGCCTACTTCCGCCAGCGCGGCACGCGGCAGATCGTCGGCGAAGCGTTATCTGACAACCGCGCGATGATGGAGCTGATGCGCGACCTCGGCTTCAGCGTGCGCAGCAATCCGGGCGAAGGCACGGTCGAGCTGCGCTACGAGTTGCAGGACGAGCCCGGCAAGCGCTGAAGACCGTTCTGCAAATTGTTGTCGCTTTGAGCTGGCCGGCCAATTTTGACCTAAGTCAAGGTAATTGCCGGGTCGCATTCGTAGACTCCAGTCGCCTGAGTGGTGCGAATGCGCGCCATGGGCGAGCTGCGAGCCTCCATGAACCTTTCGACCATTCCCATCCATCCCGTCCAGCACGTCGAGTTCGATGCCGGGCTGTTGCGCCGCCTGAGCCAGTCCGGTCCGCGTTACACGTCCTATCCGACGGCGGACCGGTTCACCGACAGTTTCGGCTATCGCGATTACCTGCAGGCCGTCACGCACCTGCGCTCGCGCGGTGCGCGCCATCCGCTGTCGCTGTACCTGCACATACCGTTCTGCGACACCGTCTGCTATTACTGCGGTTGCAACAAGATCGTCACGAAGAACCGCGAGAAGGCCGCCACCTACCTCGGCTACCTGAAGCGCGAGATCGCGCTGCAGGGCAAGCTGTTCGCCGGTTTCAACCAGGTCGAGCAGCTGCACTTCGGCGGCGGCACGCCGACCTACCTGTCGGATGCGCAGATGGACGACCTGATGCAGCACATCCGCCGCTGGTTCGTGCTGGCCGACGACGAGAAGGGCGAATATTCGATCGAGGTCGACCCGCGCAGCGTGAGCGCCGAGCGCATCCACACGCTGCGCCGGCAGGGCTTCAACCGCATCAGCCTCGGCGTACAGGACTTCGATGACGACGTGCAGAAGGCGGTCAATCGCATCCAGCCCGAGGAAAAGACGCTGGACGTGATCCGCGCCGCGCGCGAGGCCGGCTTCCGCTCGGTCAGCATCGACCTGATCTACGGCCTGCCGAAGCAGACCGTGATGACGATCAACCAGACGCTGTCGAAGGTGATCGCCGCGAATCCGGATCGCATCGCGGTCTACCATTACGCGCACCTGCCGCACCTGTTCAAGCCGCAGCGCCGCATCCACGAAGCCGACCTGCCCAGCTCGGACGCGAAGCTCGACATGCTGTCGCTGTGCATCCGCCGGCTCGAAGAAGCGGGCTATGTCTACATTGGCATGGACCATTTCGCCAAGCCGACCGACGAGCTGGCGATCGCGCAGCGGCAGGGACGGCTGCACCGCAATTTCCAGGGCTATTCGACGCATGCGGATTCCGACCTCGTCGCCTGCGGCGTGTCGGCGATCAGCTCGGTCGGCATGTGCTACAGCCAGAATGCCAAGACACTGGACGAATACTACGAGCGGCTTGATCATGACGAGCTGCCGGTGGCGCGTGGTTACCAGCTCAGCATGGACGACGTGCTGCGCCGCTTCATCATCCAGATGTTGATGTGCAATTTCGAGCTGTCGATCCGCTCGCTCGAGGAAGCGTATCCGATCAGCTTCCATGCCTACTTCGCGCTCGAGCTCGAACAGTTGAAGGAATTGCAGGCCCTCGGCCTGCTGACGATGGATGACGAATGGATCGAGGTCACGCTGAAAGGACGGCTGCTCATCCGGAACATCTGCATGGTTTTCGACCGCCACCTGCAACAGGCGAGGCGGTTACAATCGGAGCCGTTGCGCTATTCGCGCACGGTCTAGCGCGGCGTTGCGCCGGCCCTGCGAACGTTCTGCCGGCGCGCGCCCTGCGCCTCGTCCTTGCGGGCGGGGCAAGCTAATCCAATGACATCGATTTCACTGCTGCCGATCTTCCTGATCGGCCTACTCGGCGGCGTGCATTGCGTCGGCATGTGCGGCGGCATCGTCAGCGCCTTCGCCATTGCGACGCCGCGTCGCGCCTTCCCCGTGCCCGTCACCGCAACGGGCAGCCTGCCTGCCGCAGTCGCCGACAGCGGCGCGCGCGTGCTTGCGTTCAACGCCGGCCGCATCGGCAGCTATGCGCTGGCCGGCGCATTCGCCGGGCTGGTCGGCAGCGTCCCCGCGCTGATCAATCTCGCTGCGGTACAGACCGCCGCTTACTGGCTTGCCAACGTGATGCTGGTGCTGCTCGGCCTGACGCTGATGAATGCCTGGCACGGACTGGCGCGCATCGAAGCCGTCGGGCGCGTCGCATGGCGGCGGGTGCAGCCGCTGATGCGACGCCTGCTGCCGGTGCAGAACCCGCTGCAGGCGCTCGCACTCGGCGCCTTGTGGGGCTGGGTGCCGTGCGGCATGGTGTACAGCGTACTGATGACGGCGCTGCTGACCGGCTCCGCCGCACAGGGCGCGCTGGTGATGCTCGCGTTCGGCCTCGGTACCTTGCCGCTGCTGTTCACGATGGGCATGGCCGGCACCTCGCTGCAGGCTTTGCTGCAGAAGCCCGCCGTGCGCGTCGCCGCCGGGCTGCTGGTGCTGGCATTCGGCGTGCTCGGACTGGTGCGCGTCGGCACCGGCCTGTCGCACGGCTGGCTCGACGCCGTCTGCATCACGCCGGTGCCCCGATGAGCGCCACCACCACGACGGCTGCGACCGAAGCGACCGATGCTGTGGCGGCCTGCTTTCATTGCGGGCTGCCGGTGCCGGCAGGAAGCCACTGGCAGGTACGCATCGATGGCGCCGACCGCGCAATGTGCTGCCCCGGCTGCGAGGCGGTCGCGCAGGCGATCGTCGACAACCACCTGACCGATTACTACCGCAGCCGCCAGAGCCTGCCGCAGGGCGTCGCCGCGACCGTGCCGGACGAGCTGAAGCTGTACGACACGCCCGAGCTGGCGTCGCAGTTCACCGCCGCCGACGGCGCTGCCGAGGCGACGCTGTCGATCGAGGGCATACGCTGCGCCGCCTGCGTCTGGCTGATCGAGCGACGGCTGTCGCAGGTGCCGGGCCTGACCGCGGCCAACCTGAACGTCTCCACCGAAAAGCTGCAGGTCAGCTGGGATGCGGCGCGCTGCAAGCCGAGCGACATCCTGCAGGCGGTGCGCGAGGTCGGCTATGTCGCCTATCCGTTCGACCCAATACAGCACGGAGAGCTGCTGCGCAAGAACGCGCGCACGATGTTCAAGCAGCTGTTCGTCGCCGGCCTGTCGATGATGCAGGTGATGATGTACGCAGTGCCGGTCTACATGGCCGGGCCGGATGCGATCGAGCCGGACATGGAGGCGCTGATGCGCTGGGCCAGCCTGCTGCTGACCCTGCCGGCCGTGCTGTATTCCGCCGTGCCTTTCTTCAAGGGCGCATGGGCCGACCTGAAGCGCCGCACGCCGGGCATGGACGTGCCGGTCGCGCTGGGGATTGCGGCCGGCTTCATCGGCAGCACGCAGGCGACCATCGCCGGCAGCGGCGACGTCTACTTCGACTCGGTCACGATGTTCATCTTCCTGCTGCTCGGCAGCCGCTACCTCGAGCTCGTCGCGCGCCGCCGCGCGGCCGGCTCGCTCGAGCACATGCAGCGCGCGCTGCCGGACGCGGCATGGCTGCTGAAGGACTATCCGGCCAGCCGCGAAGCGACGCGGGTGGCGGCGCTGCAGCTGCGTGCCGGCGATGTCATCCTGGCCAAGCCCGGCGACGCGGTGCCGGCCGACAGTACCGTGATCGATGGCGAAACCTCGGTCGACCTGTCGCTGCTGACCGGCGAGAGCGCGCCGCAACGAAAGGCGGCCGGCGAGCAGGTCGCCGGCGGCGCGGTGAACGTCAGCCAGCCGGTGCTGCTGCGCGTGGACAAGGCCAGCCGCGACAGCACGCTGTCCTCGCTGATCCGGCTGATCGAGCGCGCCGGGCAGGGCAAGCCGCAGGTGTCTCAATGGGCCGATCGTGTCGCCGCCTGGTTCGTCGGCGTGCTGCTGCTGTTTGCGCTGGCGGTGTTCGCATTCTGGAGCTGGCATGACGCCGCGCGCGCGTGGCCGATCGCGATCGCCGTGCTGGTGGTGTCCTGCCCATGCGCGTTGTCGCTGGCCACGCCGTCGGCGCTGGCGGCCGCGACCGACCGGCTGCTGCGGCAGGGCGTGCTGGTGATGCAGCCGCATGTGCTGGAGACGCTGCACCGCGCCACCCATGTGATCTTCGACAAGACCGGTACGCTGACCGAGGGCCGGCCGGTGCTGCGGCGCGTCGCGCTGCTCGGCGCGATCGACGAGCCGCAGGCGAGGGCGGTGGCGGCGGCGCTCGAGGCCGGCAGCGCGCATCCGATCGCGCATGCGCTGTCATTGGCGTCTGCAACGCTGCAGGCCTCCGAGGTCGAGTTCGTGCAGGGGCAGGGGATTGCGGCCACCGTCGATGGCCGCCGTTACCGGATTGGCAGCGCCGCTTTCGTTGGCGGCCTTGCCGGCGGCATGCCGGAACGCTCTTGCGAGGCCGGCGTCACCGAAGTCTTCCTCGGCACCGACGGCGCGTGGCTGGCGCGCTTCGAGCTCGCCGACGGCCTTAAGCCCGATGCGAAGCGCACGGTCGACTGGTTCCGTTCGCGCGGCTGCCGCGTGATCCTGCTGTCCGGCGACGCGCCGCAGATTGCGCAGCAGGTCGGCGACGCGCTCGGCATGGATGAGTCGCACGGCGGCATGCTGCCGCAGGACAAAATGAATTTCGTGCAAGGCCTGCAGCGCGACGGCGCCATCGTCACGATGGTCGGCGACGGCATCAATGATGCGGCCGTGCTGCGCGCGGCCGACGTGTCCTTTGCAATGGGATCCGGCGCCGCGCTCGCGCAGTCGCATGCCGATGCGGTGCTGCTGTCGGGCAGCCTGCAATCGCTGCTCGATGCCGATCTGTCAGCGCGCGCTTGCATGCGCGTGATCCGGCAGAATCTGCTCTGGGCCAGCGTGTACAATCTCGTCGCAATACCGGCGGCCGCCTTCGGCGTGCTCAATCCCTGGATGGCGGGCGTCGGCATGTCGGCCAGCTCCGCGCTGGTGGTTCTCAATGCGCTGCGCCTGCAGCGCGTGCCCAGGCACTGACACGGCTGCGTTTCCCATGGAATCCCTGTACCTGCTGATACCCCTGTCCATCGCCGTGGTCTTCGCGGCGTTGTGGGTATTCTTCAAGGCCATGGACAGCGGCCAGTTCGACGACCTCGAAGGTCCGGCACTGCGCATCCTGCAGGATGACGACAGTGTTCATGACGAGACCGTGCAGTTCGAAAAAAATACCAAGCAATAAAGCTGCACGCCTCGGTTCGACCACTCTTGTTCGACTGCCGGACAATTTTGACTCAGGTCAAGGATTGTTGGCCTGTCGCAACGTACCCTCCCCGCACACTTGCAGTAATCCGTCTTTTGTAAACCTTGAGGAGTTCCTGTGGACACAGCACTGAACTACAACTACCGCGTGGTCAAGCAATTCGCGATCATGACGGTGGTGTGGGGCGTGGTGGGTATGCTGGTGGGGGTGTTGATTGCCGCCCAGCTTGCGTTCCCCGCGCTGAATCTTGATACCGCCTGGCTGACGTACGGCCGACTGCGGCCCTTGCACACCAATGCGGTGATTTTTGCGTTCGGTGGCTGTGCGCTGTTCGCGACTTCGTACTACGTCGTTCAACGTACCAGCCAGGTACGGTTGTTCTCCGACACGCTCGCGGCCTTCACCTTCTGGGGCTGGCAGATCGTCATCGTGGCCGCGGCCCTCACGCTGCCGCTCGGCTACACGTCCGGCAAGGAATACGCCGAACTGGAGTGGCCGATCGACGTGCTGATCGCGCTGGTCTGGGTCGCGTATGCGGTCGTGTTCTTCGGCACCCTCATCAAGCGCAAGGTCTCGCACATCTATGTCGCGAACTGGTTCTACGGCGCGTTCATCCTGACCGTCGCGATCCTGCACATCGTGAACTCGGCGGCGATGCCGGCCAGCCTGACCAAGTCCTACTCGGCTTACACGGGCGTGCAGGACGCCATGATTCAATGGTGGTACGGCCATAACGCGGTCGGCTTCTTCCTGACCGCCGGCTTCCTCGGCATGATGTACTACTTCATCCCGAAGCAGGCCGAGCGTCCGGTGTTCTCGTACCGCCTGTCGATCGTCCACTTCTGGGCGCTGATCTTCACCTACATGTGGGCGGGCCCGCACCACCTGCACTACACCGCGCTGCCGGACTGGACGCAGTCGCTCGGCATGGTGTTCTCGCTGATCCTGCTGGCGCCGTCCTGGGGCGGCATGATCAACGGCATCATGACCTTGTCGGGCGCCTGGCACAAACTGCGCGATGACCCGGTCCTGAAGTTCCTGATCACCTCGCTGTCCTTCTACGGCATGTCGACCTTCGAAGGCCCGATGATGTCGATCAAGACCGTCAATG
>CAZTIF010000068.1:0-14447 GCA_964613635.1 uncultured Bifidobacterium sp.
TCCAGCACGATGGCCTGGAATTCTTCGGCGATACGCTCGCCGCGCAGCGTGACGGTCTTGTGGCCGTCGACAAATACCGGCGCCGCCGGCGACTCGCCGGTGCCCGGCAGGCTGATGCCGATGTTCGCGTGCTTCGATTCGCCGGGGCCGTTGACGATGCAGCCCATCACCGCGACATTCATTTCCTCGACGCCCGGATAGGCGCCCTTCCACGACGGCATCTGCTCGCGCAGGTAGGACTGGATGCGGTCCGCCAGCTCCTGGAAGACGGTCGAGGTCGTGCGGCCGCAGCCGGGGCAGGCAATCACCATCGGCGTGAACTTGCGCAGACCCATCGTCTGCAGGATCTCCTGCGCGACGATCACTTCCTTCGTACGGTCGCCACCGGGTTCCGGCGTCAATGACACGCGTATCGTGTCGCCGATGCCTTCCTGCAGCAGCACGCCGATTGCCGCGGTCGACGCGACGATGCCCTTGCTGCCCATGCCGGCCTCGGTCAGGCCGAGATGCAGCGGGTAGTCGCAGCGGCGCGCGAGTTCGCGGTACACCGCGATCAGGTCCTGCACACCGGACACCTTGCACGACAGGACAATGCGGTCGCCCGGCATGCCCAGTTCTTCGGCCCGCTGCGCGCTCTCCAGCGCAGAGGTGACCAGCGCTTCGTACATGACCGCCTGCGCGCTCCAGGGTTCGGCGCGACCGGCGTTTTCATCCATGATGCGCGCCAGCAGCGCCTGGTCGAGGCTGCCCCAGTTGACGCCGATGCGCACCGGCTTGCCGTGCTTGCAGGCGACTTCGATCATCTGCGCAAACTGCGTGTCGCGCTTGGCGCCCTGCCCCACGTTGCCGGGGTTGATCCGGTATTTCGACAGCGCCTCGGCGCAGGCCGGGTAATCATTCAGCAACTGGTGGCCGTTGTAATGGAAATCGCCGACCAGCGGGACATCGATGCCCATCTTGTCCAGCTGCTCGCGAATCACCGGGACGGCGGCCGCGGCCTCGGGCGTGTTGACGGTGATGCGCACCGCTTCCGAGCCGGCGCGCGCCAGCTCCTTCACCTGGATCGCGGTGCCGATGGCGTCGGCCGTGTCGGTGTTCGTCATTGACTGCACCAGCACGGGCGCGCCGCCGCCGACCAGCACCGTGCGATCGCCGTGGCGCACGCTGACCTGACGGGTGATCCGGCGCGCCAGCGGGCCGGAGGAAATCGGGGAACCGGTACCGTTCATCCGTGCTCCTTAATTCAGGCTGAGTTTGACGACGTTGTCGCGTGCCGCCGCCTTCAGGTTCAGCGCGCCGCCGCGCAGGATTGCCTCCATGCCGGCGGCATTGCCGACCTTCAGGACGACCGGCTCGGCCACCTCGACGAGCTCGGTGGAGCCTGCCTTCATCAGCTTCGACAACAGCGTGCGCTCGCCGCTGACCGCAATGACTTCGACCCAGGTATCTTCACGCGCTTTCAGTTCGAGCACACCGGCGGACTGTGGCGCGGACGGCGGCGTTTCCACTGCCTGCGGCTCGACGGCCTCGGGCTGGGCGGGCGGCTGTGCAGGCGCCGCCACTTCGCCGGCGGGCTTTTCATCGATGCGGAGCGAGGGCAGCTGCAGCCAGTCCTTGCGGTAGGCAATGAAGGCGAGCGTAGCGACGAATACGAGCACCACGGCGGCGAGTCCCGCCAGCCGGCGTGCGCCGCGCCGGTGCAGGACCGGCGGCGCATAGCGGCGACTGCGGAATCCGGACGCCGGCAGCGGTCGGCGTACCACCATCGGCTCAAACGCCGGGTTCGGCTCGTTCGACAGCATGGCGACCAGCGGCTCGGGATCGAGCCCGAGCAGCTTGGCATACGAACGGATGAAGCCGCGCACGGTGGCCATGCCCGGCAAGGCGCCGAAATCGTTCGCCTCCAGCGCAGCGATCTGGCGCGGCGCGAGGCGCACTCGTTGCGACACTTCCTCGATCGAGAAAGTCAGCTGGCGGCGTCGGAGGGCCAGCAATTCGCCCGGCAAGGGTGCCGGCACAGGTTCCGCCGCTGCCTGTTCTGCCGCTGCCTGTTCTGCCGAGGCCTGCTCTGCCGGCACATCTGCCGTCGGCAGCTCTACCGTCGATGCATTGTCGGCCGGGACCCAGTCCAGCTGCGTTCCCTCGACCGGCACAGTGCCTTCCGGCGCCGGATCCGCCGGCGCGTCCGGCAGCGGCATGTCCGGCGTCACGCCGGCAGCGTCCTGTTCCGTCGGTCCTGCGTGCTTGTCGTCACTGGTCATCTGTTTCGCCACGTTGATAAGTTCTCAGCTCCGGCGAATCCGGGAAACGCCGCTGCCACTGTGAAACCAGACTGTGTTCTGCGGCCCGGTCGCCGAGCTTGCGCTCGATCCGAACCGCGATTGCGTAATCTTCCGCGCTCGCCTGCCCGCTACCGAGCACCGCAAGCATCGGCTCCCGCGCGGCCGCGTAGTCGCCGCGCTCGACCGCCAGGCGCGCCAGCTGCGCGTAGGCCGGCACCAGCGCCGGCTCATGCGCCAGCGCACGGCGGAAATACGATTCGGCGCGGGCGCGGTCGCCCAGCCGCAGGCTGCACCGGCCGGCGTTCATGGCCGCATTCGCCGGCGACGCATACCGACGCTGCGCGAGCGCACTGTCGAGATGGGCCAGACCTTCTGCGGCCTTGCCTGCCTCGCACATCATCCAGCCCAGATTGTTCTGCAGCGCAGGATTGTCCGGATCGGCGCGCAGCGCGCGGCGCAGGCTGTCCAGCGCCTGCTCCTGCTCGCCAAGCTGCCACTGCGCCAGCCCGCGCAGGCCGAGCGCACCGGGATCACGCGGCGCAAGCTGCAGCGCGCGCTCGACTTCCTGCAGCGCGATCGCATATTTGCCGTCCGCATAATACGCATTCGCAAGCGCAAGTCGAGCATCGATACGTGCCTGCCTGTCTGCGGGATGCGCGGACGGGTCGCCCTGACCGCTCGCGCAGCCCGCGAGCATGAAGACTACCAAAGCAAAATGACGCAGCACGCGCTGCCTCATTCGCGAATCTCCACAATCCGTCCGAAATCCGCGCCGTATTTTTCCTGGTAGGCGGACATCTTCTGCATGCGCTCCTGCACCCGGGTTCGGTCCTGGATTTCGCCGGCCAGCTGGCCGCAGGCAGCATCGATGTCGTCACCGCGCGTCTTGCGCACGGTGGTGACGATGCCCGCATCCATCAGGATCTGTGCGAACGCCTTGATGCGGACATTGTTCGACCGCTTCAGCCCCGACTCGGGGAAAGGGTTGAACGGAATCAGGTTGAATTTGCACGGCACGTCGGCGACCAGCGCGATCAGTTCGCGCGCGTGCGCGTCGGTGTCATTGACGCCGTCGAGCATGCAGTATTCGAAAGTGATGAAGTCGCGCGGCGCAAACTCGAGGTAGCGGCGACACGCGGCCAGCAGCTCCCTCAGCGGGTATTTGCGGTTCAGCGGCACCAGCTCGTCGCGCAGGCGATCGTTCGACGCGTGCAGCGACACCGCCAGCGCCACCGCGCAATCGCCCGACAGCTTGTCGATCATGGGCACGACGCCGCTGGTCGACACCGTCACGCGGCGGCGCGACAGGCCGTAGGCGTTATCGTCGAGCATCAGCTTCAGCGCGGCGACCGTCGGCTCGTAGTTCAGCAGCGGCTCGCCCATGCCCATCATCACGACGTTGGTGATCTGGCGCTCGCCCTTCGGCCCCTGCGGCACGCCCTTCGTGCGGCGCAGCAGGTTTTCCGCCATCCACAGCTGGCCGATGATCTCGCCGACCGACAGGTTGCGCGAGAAGCCCTGCTTGCCCGTCGAGCAGAAACGGCAGTTCACCGCGCATCCCGCCTGCGTGGACACGCACAGCGTGCCGCGATTTTCCTCGGGAATGAAAACGGTCTCGACAGCGTTGCCGTTGCCGACATCGAGCAGCCACTTGCGGGTGCCGTCGGTGGAGGTGTGGTCGCTGATGATCGCCGGAGCGGCGATCGTCGCGTGTGTCTTGAGTTTTTCGCGCAGCGACTTCGCCAGGTCCGTCATCGCGTCGAAGTCGCCCTCGCCGAACTGGTGGATCCAGCGTTGCAACTGCTTCGCGCGAAACGGCTTCTCGCCGAGTTCGCCGCACCAGCGGACGAGCGCGGCGGGTTCCAGATCCAGCAAATTGGTCAGTGCCGCCATCTCGTGCCTCTGCATGCCATCCCTGGCAGGACCGGATGGAGGACGCTTGCCGCTGCGATCCGTCCGTGGTCCTGCTTCGGGGTTTCCTGTGTCCGCCCGAATCAGCGCGAGTAGACGTTCAGGGCCGGGAAGAAGTAGCTGATCTCGACCTTTGCCGTCTCTTCGGCGTCCGAGCCGTGCACGGCGTTGGCGTCGATGGAGTCGGCGAAATCGGCGCGGATCGTGCCCTTCTCGGCCTTCTTCGGGTCGGTTGCGCCCATCAGGTCGCGGTTCTTCAGGATGGCGTTCTCGCCTTCGAGTGCCTGCACCATCACCGGTCCCGAGATCATGAAGTCAACCAGATCCTTGAAGAAAGGACGCTCGCGGTGAACGGCGTAGAAGCCTTCGGCTTCGGCGCGCGACAGGTGAACCATGCGCGCAGCGATGATCTTCAGGCCTGCGTTTTCGAAACGCGAATAGATCTGGCCGATCACGTTCTTGGCCACGGCGTCCGGTTTGATGATCGACAGGGTGCGTTCGATTGCCATCTGAAAAACTCCAATAAAATGAAAGGGTTAAGAATTTTGATGCGAATTCTGGATAGCCCGGCATTCTAGCACGAAAGCAGGCTCCGGTTAGCTGCGACGGTAGTGGTTGCTAGCACCACAGGCTCGAAAGACCCGAGTGGACGTCCCATCGGATTGTCGAGTAAATTAATGAATTGGCAGCCGGATGCACCGGCGGCCACAGTTTCAAGTTGATTAACGGAGGCCTCATGAACCAACCCCTGCCCACCCAATACGGCAGCTACAGCGGCACGACCGCCGCGACGCGTCATCGCGTGCTGCGCAACACCTACTGGCTGCTGGCACTGTCGATGCTGCCGACGGTGCTGGGCGCATGGCTCGGCGTACAGCTGAATTTCTCGCTGCTGGCAGGCAGCCCGATGCTGGGCTTCATTGCCTTCCTCGCCATCGCGTTCGGCTTCTTCTACGGCATCGAAAAAACCAAGCACTCGGCAGCAGGCGTCTTCCTGCTGCTCGGCTTCACCTTCTTCATGGGGCTGATGCTGTCGCGGCTGATCGGGCACATTCTCGCCTTCTCGAACGGCGCGCAACTGGTGATGACGGCCTTCGGCGGCACCGCGGTGGTGTTCGCCGCGATGGCCTCGATCGCCACCACCAGCAAGCGCGATTTCTCCGGCCTGGGAAGCTGGCTGTTCGCCGGCGTGATCGTGATCCTGCTGGCGGCTGTCGCGAACATCTTCCTGCAGCTGCCGGCGCTGCAGATCGTGATCTCGATGGTCGCGGTCGCGATCTTCTCGGCCTATATCCTGTTCGACGTGCAGCGCGTCGTGAACGGTGGCGAAACCAATTACATCACCGCGACGCTGGCGATCTATCTCGACCTGTACAACGTGTTCGCGAACCTGCTCGCGCTGCTCGGCATCTTTGGCGGCGAGCGCGACTGATTCGCGTCCCTGCCAATAAAAACGCCGACCCGCGGGTCGGCGTTTTTCATGGGAAGAACGCTCAGCCGCGCTCGAATACCGCGATCGATTCCACGTGCGCGGTATGCGGGAACATGTTGACCACGCCGGCGCGGGTCAGGCGGTAGCCGCCGACATTCACCAGCACGCCTGCGTCGCGCGCGAGCGTTCCCGGATTGCAGGAAACATAAACGATGCGTTGCGGCTGCAGCGACGGATCGATCTCGCGCGCCTCGGCAATCGCCTTGCAGACTTCCATCGCGCCTTCGCGCGGCGGGTCGATCAGCATCCGGTCGAAACGCTTGAGCGACTTCAAGTCCTCGACGCCGAACTCGAACAGGTTGCGGTTGTAGAACGTGGTCTTTGCATCAAGACCGTTCAGCGCGGCATTCTGCAGCGAGCGCTCGGTCAGTGCCGGACTGCCCTCGATGCCGACCACTTCCGCCGCCTGCGTCGCCAGCGGCAGCGTGAAGTTGCCGAGGCCGCAGAACAGGTCGGCCACGCGGTCGCCCGGCTGCACGTCGAGCAGCCGCAGGGCACGCGAGACCAGCACGCGATTGATCTGGTGGTTCACCTGCGTGAAGTCGGTCGGCCTGAACGGCATGTGGATGCCGAATTCCGGCAGCAGGTATTGCAGCGGGCGCTTTTGCGGATACCAGGGCGCGGCGGTGTCGGGGCCCTTGGTCTGCAACCAAAACTCGACCTGCCATTCGTCGGCGAAGGCTTTCAGTTTTTCTTCATCAGCAGCGGTGAGTGGCTCCATGATCCGCAGCACCAGCACGATCACCTGCTCGCCCTTGTCTTCGCCGATGGCCAGTTCGACCTGCGGCAGGCGCTCGCGGATCGACAGCGCTGCGACCAGCGCGCGCATCGGCACCAGCATCGCCGACACTTTCGGCGGCAGGATCTCGCAGGTGCTCATGTCGGCGATGAAGCTGGACTTGCGCTCATGGAAGCCGATCAGCACCCCGCCCTTCTTCTCGACGAAGCGCACCGACATCCGCGCGCGGTAGCGATAGCCCCAGTCCGGCCCCTGGATCGGACGCATCACCTGCTCGGGACGCACCTTGCCGATATGTTGCAGGTTATCTTCCAGCACACGCTGCTTGATCGCCACCTGTGCGGCCGGGTTCAGATGCTGCATCGCGCAGCCGCCGCACAGGCCGAAGAATTCGCACTTCGGCCGGGTGCGCAGCGGCGACTCGCGCAGCAGCTCGGTCATGTCGGCGGCTTCCCATTTCGGCTTGCGCCGATAGGACTTGAAGCGCACCTGCTCGCCGGGCAGCGCGCCCTCGACGAAGATCACTTTGCCGGGCGTGCCGTCTTCATTCGGCAGGTGGCCGACACCGCGCGCCTCCATGTCGAGCGATTCGATGTCGAGGATCGGGGATGTATTCATGGGCAACGGGTCCGGCAGGATGGCAAACCCGCGATTTTACCGCCTGCAGCGACGAAGATCGCGAGTCCCTTGCGTGGCGGCCTGCCGCGCGGCTAGGCGCCCGCGCCGCTCCACAGCGCGAGGTAGTCCTGCCAGTGCCGGGCATCCTGGCGCGACAGCCAGGAGCGCACCAGCTCGATTTCGGCGTCGTAGGCGCTGCGCGTGAGCGTGCCGCGCAGCAGCAGGTAGCGACAATAGACGAGGTAGGTGTTGACGACGTCGGTCTCGCAATAATCGCGGATCTCGGCCAGCCGGCCTTCCTGATACAGCGTCCACACCTGCGAGCCATCAACGCCCATCTTGCCGGGGAATCCGCACAGCTTCGCAAGGTCGTCCAGCGGCGCATTGGCGCGGCCGGTATACATCGCGAGGTGGTCCATCAGGTCGAGATGCCGCGTGTGATAGCGGGAGAGGTAGTTGTTCCACTTGAAATCGCGGTCATCGTCGCCCTGTTCCCAGAAGCGGGGGGCGGAGATGCCGTGGATCATCGCGCGGTAATTCAGCACCGGCAGGTCGAAACCGCCGCCATTCCAGGACACCAGCTGCGGCGTGTAGCGGTCGATCACCCGGTAGAAGTCCTGCAGCAGCTTGGGCTCGCCATCTTCCGGCATGCCGAGCGAACGCACGCGCAAGCCCTCGTCGTCGCGGAAGACGCAGGAGATCGCCGCCACGCGGTGCAGGTGATGCTGCAGGAAATCGGAGCCGGTCTTCTCGCGCCGCGCGGCGAATGCCTGCGCCGCAACCTCGGCATCCGGCACATCCGCGCCCAGCCCGTTCAGCGCGCGCAGGCCGGCCACATCGGGAATGGTCTCGATATCGAACACCAGAACGGGAATCACAGCAGCGCGTCCTTCCCGACGCCACGTGCCGTCATCGCGCGCTTCAGGCGCATCAATCCCTCCTGCTGTATCTGACGCACGCGCTCGCGCGTGATTCCCATCTCTTCGGCCAGTTCTTCCAGCGTGGCCGGCGCGCCGTGGTCGAGGCCGTAACGGCGCATGATCACCTGGCGCTGCTTGACGGGAATGCCGTCCAGCCAGTGGCGCACGAGGCCGATCAGCTCGCGCTGCGCGACGTGCGCATCGGGGCCGTCGTCGGTGGCGTCGGCGAGGATGTCGAGCAGGCTGGAGTTGGGGTCGCCGTCCAGCGGCGTGTCGAGCGATGCGACATGGTCGGCCAGCGCAAGTATCTGCTGCACGTCCTCGACGCTGCGCTCGACCAGATGGGCAATGTCCTCCATGCGCGCGTCGTGCGGGCTGGTCATGCGCGCCTCGAGGTGGTATTTCGCGCGCAGGACCTGATTCAGCTCGCGGATCCGGTGCACCGGCAGGCGAATCGCGCGCGACTGGTTCATGATCGCGCGCTCTATGCTCTGCCGGATCCACCAGGTGGCGTAGGTGGAAAAGCGGAAGCCGCGCTCGGGCTCGAACTTGGTGATCGCATGCATCAGGCCAAGGTTGCCCTCTTCGATCAGGTCGAGCAGCACCAGCCCGCGGTTCACGTAATGCTTGGCGATCGACACGACCAGCCGCAGGTTATGCTCGATCATCACCTGCCGTGCGTCGAAGTCGCCCTGCTTGGCGAGGGTGGCGTAATGCACCTCTTCCGGCGGGGTCAGCAGCGGGCGCGAGCCGATCTGGTTCAGGTAATGCTGGGTGGCGTCGCTGGCCAGCTCGGATTCGAGCAGGGAGCGGAAATCGTCGATGCTTGCGGCCTCGGGCAGCACCTCGCCCGTCGCCTCGCCCGCCGCCTCGCCATCCCCGAACGCGAGTTCCTCCGTCGGCTCTTCGGCCTCGGGAGTCTCCGGCGCGTCGGGATGGCGTTTCATTCAGCGACTGGGCAACAGGCTGATCGGATCAACGGGCTTGCCGAGCTGGCGGATCTCGAAATGCAAGCGAACGGACTCAGCGTCGGAATCGCCCATCTCGGCAACGCGCTGGCCTCGGGTCACGGTTTGACCCTCCCTCACGAGGATGGTTTTGTTGTGTGCGTAGGCCGACACGAGGCCTTCGCTGTGGTCGATGATCACGAGGTTGCCATAGCCACGCATGCCCTTCGCATACAGTACCGTGCCATCGCCGACGGCAACGACGGGCTGGCCCGACTGCCCGGAGATGTCGATGCCCTTGGTTGCAGGATCGAACTTGCGGATCAGCTTGCCTTCGGTGGGCCAGATGAAGCGCGCGGCGGCGGCCGCGTCGGGCTTGCGCGGCGCCTCGGCCGGCTTCGGCGGCTCCGCCGGCTTGGCTACCTCGGCCGGCTTGGCGGCCTCGGCGGGCTTGGGTGCCTCGGCAGGACGCGGCGCATCGGCGGAATGCGGCGCATCGCCGCGCTGCATCTCGCTCCAGGTCTGGTCGGTGTAGGCGACCTTGGTACCGATCGGCCCGCGCTTGAGGCTGCTGGACGGCCGCGGCGCCTGATCCGCCGGCGCAGCCGGCTGCGCCGGCGGCTTCGCGCCTTCGGCCGGCACGACCGACATCTCGAGCCCGGTATCGACCGGCACGCTGACTGCACGCGCGCCTTCCGGCGGCACCACGCGCAGCTGCTGGCCGATCTTGATGTCGTTCGGGTTGGCCAGCACATTCCATTCCGCAAGGTCACGCCAGCCCGCATTGAACTGCTGCGCGATGCGCGTCAGGGTATCGCCCTTCTTGACGGTGTAGAACCCGGGCGGGTCCGGCAAGACGGGGGCGGCGGCATCCTGCGGCTTCTGCGTGTCCGCACGCGCGGGCTTTTGCCCCGGCGGCGTGCGGTCGAAAACAGGCGCATTGGACGGCATCTCCGCGCATCCGTGCAGCCACAGGATGGCGGGGAGCATCAGCGCGATCGCGGTCGTCTTAATCTTCATCGTTCCTGAATATGTATCGGTTCCGGCGTCAGCCGAAAGTGCCTGGCCTGAGCGGCACGAAATGGCAGGCCTCGAGCATGTCGGCCATCCACTCGTTGCGCTGGGTACGCACGACCAGCTTGAGCCTTTGCTGCTGGCCGCCCACCGGCGCCACCAGCCTTCCGCCGATCGCCATCTGGTCGAACAGCGCCTGCGGGACTTCCAGCCCGGCTGCCGCCAGAATGATGCCATCGAACGGACCGCACTGGGGAAGCCCCAACATACCATCGCCGTAGTGTAGCCGGAGGTTCGGTATGCGCAACGGCCGCAGATTGCTGCGTGCCTGCTCGTGCAGCGGGCGAATCCGCTCGATCGAATAGACTTCGTCGGCCACCTGCGCCAGCACTGCCGCCTGATAGCCGCAGCCGGTGCCGATCTCGAGCACGCGCTGCAGCTTGCCATGCGAGCCACCGCGCAGCACCTCGATCATGCGTGCGACGATGTAGGGCTGGGATATGGTCTGATGGTAACCGATCGGCAGCGAAGCATCGATATAGGCCTGCGGCGCGAGGCCCGGCTCGAGAAAATAATGGCGCGGCACCGTCTCCATCGCGGCCAGCACCAGCGCGTCCTGCACCCCCTGCTGCGCGACGCGCTGCACCATTGCCTTGCGCACCGCGTCGGACACCAGCGGCATGTTGGCCAGCTTGTCGACGGGCGGCGACGGCCGCTTCATCTCCGGCGATTTCGCATGCACGACGAAGTCTTTCGACGGGGCCGCATGGTGCGCTGCATGGTGCGCCGCATTGCGCGTCGCCGTCTGGCGGCTGTTCAGCGCGGGCGACGCGCCGGCCTTGTTGCGGCCGGCCAGCCCGCTGACGAAATCCAGCGTCAGCGGGAATCGTTTTTTCGGCTGGCCTTTGCCTTCGCTCATTCGAGTACCTGTCTCAGGCGCTCGAGCTGCGCGTTGTGGGTCAGGTCGACCTGCAGCGGCGTGACCGACACCCAGCCCTGTTCGGTCGCATGGAAATCGGTGCCCTCGCTGGCCTCCTTCGCCTTGCCGACCGGCCCGATCCAGAAGATCTCGTTGCCGTGCGGGTCCTGCGTGCGGATGACCGGCTCGGATTCGTGCCGCTTGCCCAGCCGGGTGGCGACGATCCGGTCGAGCGCTTCATAGGGCCGGTTCGGTATGTTCACGTTCAGCAGGAAGGGCTGGTGCAGCGCGTCCAGTTTGCGCAGCACGATGTCCTTCGCCAGCCGCGCCGCCGAATCCAGCTCGGCCCAGCCGTGGTTGACCTGCGAGAATGCGATCGCGGGAATGCCGAAAAGGAAACCCTCGGTCGCGGCGGCGACGGTGCCGGAATACAGCGTGTCGTCGCCCATGTTCTGGCCCTGGTTGATGCCGGAGACCACCAGGTCGGGACGCTCCCCGAGCATGCCGGTCAGCGCGATATGCACGCAGTCGCTGGGAGTGCCGTTAATGGAATGGAAACCGTTGGCGGCCCGCTGCATGCGCAGCGGCCGGTCGAGCGTCAGCGAATTCGAGGAACCGGAGCGATTGCTGTCCGGCGCGACCACGATGATGTCCGCGATCGTCGCGAGCTGCTCCGCGAGCGCATTGATGCCCGGGGCGAGATAGCCATCGTCATTGCTGATCAGGATTTTCATTGCGGCGATTTTACCGCAACGCAGACCTGCAAAATTGAACCTTTGATGACGCTCAACGCGGTTCGCTGACCAAGAAATTTTGCACGGTAGCGAACTCGCGGGTTCGCGAAAACGGCGGCAGGCTTTGCCAGATGCGGCGTCCGTAGGGCTTGGAGATGAGCCGCGGGTCGCAGATCATCAGTACGCCACGGTCATGTTCGTCGCGTATCAGCCGGCCGGCACCCTGTTTCAGCGTGATGATCGCTTCCGGCAGCTGGTGGTGCATGAAGCCGCTCAGCCCGCGTTTTTCCATGTCGGCGATACGTGCAGACAGCACCGGGTCGTCGGGCGGCGCGAACGGCAGCTTGTCGATGACGACCACGGACAGCGCATCGCCGCGCACATCGACGCCTTCCCAGAAGCTCTGGCTGCCGATCAGCACCGCATTGCCGGCGGCGCGGAACTGGTCGAGCAGTTCGGTGCGGCCGAGTTCTCCCTGCACCAGCAAGGGCCAGGGCAGGTTGCGCCGCGCAAATTCCTCGCGCAGGCGCTCGGCCGCGCGCCGCACCGCGCGCAAGGTGGTGCAGAGCAGGAAGGCGCGGCCGCCGGAGGCCTCGATGACGGGCAGCGCGGCATCGACCACCGCATCGGTGTATCCCGCAGAATTCGGCTCCGGCAGGCTGGTCGGCACATACAGCAGCGCCTGGCGGCCATAGTCGAACGGACTCGGCCAGCTGCGCGCGGGTACGTCATACAGCCCCATCTGCGAACTGTAGTGGGTGAAATCGTTCTTCACCGCGAGCGTCGCGGACGTGAAGATCCACGCGCGCGGCGTTCCCTCGCGCTGCTTGGCAAAGATCGGCGCGATCGACAGCG
The DNA here is from genome assembly GCA_964613635.1 of uncultured Bifidobacterium sp. GTDB lineage: Bacteria > Pseudomonadota > Gammaproteobacteria > Burkholderiales > Burkholderiaceae_D > Pernthalerella. Next base: position 12,432 of record CAZTIF010000068.1, read on the forward strand.
GTGTCTGGTGCAGCTGCAGCGACTGCGAAAAGGCCTCGAGCCAGAGCACCTTGGCCGCGCGCTCTTCCGGCGACTCCGGCAGCGCCCAGCCCTCCAGCCGCTGCAACAGCTCGACGGCGCGCACGCGGCACTGCTCGATCGATTCGGCCCGTTCGGCCTGCGAGGCCAGCACGGCGATCATCCCGGCCAGCATCGCCTTCAGGTGCGCAAACGCGGGGAAGAACGGGCTGCTCTCGGCAATCTGCTGGTAGGCGAGCTTGACGCCCTCGACCGGAAACGCAAGCCGCAGGTCGCGCACCGCCTTTTCGACACCGCCGACCAGCAGTCCCCAGTCGGCGCCGTCGCGCGCATGCGCAAGCCCCTCGGCCAGCACGTCGCGGCACAGCTCCATCAGCTGCGAGGTCGAGATCGTCTCGCCGAAGAACAGCGTGGCCGTCTCGAGCAGCTGGTGCGCCTCGTCGAAGATGATGGTGTTCGCGGTCGGCAGCAGCTCGGCCACGCCGGTGTCCTTCAGCGCGACGTCGGCGAAGAACAGGTGGTGGTTGACCACCACCACGTCGGCCTGCTGCGCCTCCTTGCGCGCCTTCATCACGAAGCAGTCCTGGTAATACGCGCACTCGGCGCCGGCGCAGTTGTCGCGGGTCGAGGTGACGAGGTTCCAGACGCCGGCGTTCTCCGGCACGCGCGACAGTTCGGCCTTGTCGCCGGTGGAAGTGGTCTTGATGAAGCGACCGATGTCGCGCAGGTAGCCGACATCCTCGCGCGCGGTCATCCGGCCGTTCTGCTGCGTGCGCTCGAGGTGGTAGTGGCAGACGTAGTTGGCGCGCCCTTTCAGCAGCGCCACCGAGACCGGCGCGTTGAGCGCCTTGCGCACCACCGGGATGTCACGCAGGAACAGCTGGTCCTGCAGGTTCTTGGTCCCGGTCGAGACGATGACCTTGCCGCCCCAGAGCAGCGCAGGCACGAGATAGGCAAAGGTCTTGCCGGTGCCGGTGCCGGCTTCGGCCAGCAGCGAGCCTTGCTGCGCGATCGCGTCGGCAACCGCGCGCGCCATGTCCGTCTGCGACTGGCGCGGACGAAATCCGGGGATACCGGCGGCAAGCGTGCCGGCGGCGTCGAAGAGCGTGTCGATCTCGGCGTCATGGACGCCGGCGCTCGCGGGTGTTGCTGCTGCGTCGGACAAGGGGCGGGAAGGTCTATGCGGGTATGTCGGGCACCAGCTGCATTTTCAGCCGGATGATTTCGTCTTTCAGGTACAGCTTGCGCTTTTTCATCCGCCGCAGCAGCAGGTCATCGCGGTCATCGGCGACATCGAGCAGGCCGATGGCCGCATCAAGATCGCGGTGCTCGATCTCGAGTTCGATCATGCGCGCTCGCACGCGTTCCTGATCGACGCTCATCGGCGAGCGTCTTCCTCGGCCGGGGCCGGAGTGATTGGCGTGTCGTCTTTCACCTTGACCACGGGCGCATCGGAGTCGACCGGCTGCATGGCGGCGTCACCGGCCGGCGCATTCCCGCCCGCCTCGACCGCCGGTTCGGAAAATCCGTAGGGATCGACCACCGGTGCCGGCGCGGGCCGGGAGTCGCTTGACCAGTCTTGCGGACCTGGCACCGCAGCCTGAGCGCGTTCGCCGGATGGCTCCGACGGCGCTGAAGACTCGGCGGGCGCAGCGGACGGCACTGGCGCCAGAGGCTCTGCGGAGGCTGGCGGCTCTGCGGAGGCTGGCGGCTCTGCCGAGGCTGACGGCTCTGCCGAGGCCGGCGGCTCTGCCGAGGCTGACGGTTCTGTCGAGGTCGGCGGCTCTGCGGAGGCCGGCGGCTTTGCCGAGGCTGACGGCTCTGCGGGGGCCGGCGGCTCTGCGGGGGCTGACGGCTCTGCGGGCGCGGGCGGCTCTGCAGGTGCCGACATTGGCGCGGGCGCTGCCGGCTCGGAGGCCGCCGGCAATTCCGGCCGCACGGCGGGCTCCGGCGATGCGGATGGCGCTGCCGGCTCGGCCATGGCATCCGGCGCTGCTT
>CAZTIF010000068.1:14547-18222 GCA_964613635.1 uncultured Bifidobacterium sp.
GGCTCCGGCGATGCGGATGGCGCTGCCGGCTCGGCCATGGCATCCGGCGCTGCTTCGGGCACGCGCTCGATGCGGATCTGCGTGGAGCGCTCACGCGGCTCACGCGGCTCACGTGGCTCTGCGCCTGCATCGCCGTTGCGCTGGCGCGCGGCACCGGAAATCGGGATGGCCTTGCCTCCGGGCTCGGCCGCACGCCGCTCTCGCTCGGCGACCGCGCGATCGCGCTCTGCAGCACGCTCCTTGCGCAGCAAGGCCTTGGCCTCGACCTCGACCCGGTTGACCGCCCGGCTCGCGTTGCGCTCGCGGCCACGCAGGTCGGACAGGCAGGACGCGGCGAAGAAACGTTCGAGACAATCGGCCTTTTCCGCCGAGAAGCGCCGGTTCAGGTGCTCGCGCGCTGCCGGCAGCCGCCGGATGGCTTCCTCTGCCCGCTCGACCGAATCGATCGACAGCGGAGGAAAATCGGCCAGCAACTCCTTTTCGGGATTCAACGCGAACGCGGCCGGCGGCAGGGATTGCAGGCAGGCCGACACCAGCGCCAGCGACAGGAAACGATGTAATTTCATGGACAGCTTCAGGCGATCGCCGCCACGGTCTGGCGACGCGCACTCTCCTTGTATTCGCGCGACTGCATCTCGACGATGCGCGACACGGTGCGATGGAATTCGTTCGACAACGTGCCCTCGGTATACAGCTGCTCCGGCACGACCGCTGCCGACATCAGCAGCTTGACGCGATGGTCGTACAGCACGTCGATCAGCCACGTGAATCGGCGCGCTTCCGAAGCCATTTCAGCGGACATCTTCGGCACGTTCGACAAGATCACCGTGTGGAAACGGCTGGCAATCTCGAGGTAGTCGTTCTGCGACCTCGGACTGCCGCACAAGGTCGCGAAATCGAACCAGGCCACACCACCGGCGCGCCGCACGCAGCGTACATCCCGAGATTCTATCCTGATCCGCGGGTCTTCCTCGGTGGTTTCGGCGATGTCGATGAAAGCGCGCAGCAGCGCGCGATCGGATTCCGGCCCCGGCGGCGTATGGTAGGCCGCCACCTGCTCCATGATGCGCTTGCGGTAGTCGGTGCCGGCGTCGACGTTGAGCACATCGAGCCGCTCCTGCAGCAGCGCGATGGCGGGCAGCATGCGGTCGCGGTGCAGCCCGTCCGGATAGAGCTGGTCCGGCGCGTAGTTCGAGGTCATCACGAAGGACACGCCGTGCTCGAACAGCGCCGTCAGCAGGTTGTAGAGGATCATCGCGTCGGCGATGTCGGAGACATGGAATTCGTCGAAGCAGATCAGCCGGTAACGCCGCGCGATCTTCTTCGCGACGACCAGCAGCGGATCCTCGACATCCTTCTGCTCGTCGAGCGCGCGATGGACGCCGCGCATGAACTCATGGAAATGCAGCCGCGTCTTGCGCACCACCGGCACGACCGCATAGAAGCTGTCCATCAGGAAGGACTTGCCGCGCCCGACGCCGCCCCACAGGTAGACGCCGCGCGGGATGTCCGGGCGGCGAATCAGCCGGGTGATGCGGGTCGAGCGCTTCGCACGGTAGGCCACCCATTCGTCATATGACTGCTGCAGCCGCTCGACCGCAGCGAGCTGGGCCGGGTCGGAGTGATAGCCGCGCTCTTTCAGCGCGTGATGGTAATACTCGATGACATTCATTGCGGAGAATTCAGCGGGGTCAGGTCGACCACCACCTGCGCGGGGTAGCGCACGCGCGACGAGCCAAGCGGGAAGCCCATGCCGAGCGACAGGCCGACGCCGCTGGTGCGACCGAAGCCACCGCCCATGCCGACACCAACGCGGGTGCCGGATGCGGCGCTGCCCGCCGCGCGGACGATCACTTCGGAAGTGCGGTAGCCAGCGCGATTGCAGACGACCCACAGGTCGCCGCTCGGCTCGCCGACATTCACGGCACCGGGCGTCTGCAGCGTCCAGCTGCCGCGGTCGGTCTGCACGGTACACTCGGCGCCGGGCAGTGCCTGGCCGCGCGTGGTGGTCTGGATATCAATGAGGCCTTCCGGCCGCTGCGGACCGCTCGCACAGGCGGCGATCAGCAGGCTGGAAAGCGCAAGGGCAGTCAGTCGAAGCACGTCAGTCTCCTTTCATGACCGCCCTTGCGCATCGTGCGCGTGCGTCAGAAGTTCAGCGCGCGCTTGTCGACGGCCAGGGCGGCCTCCTTGGTCGCCTCCGACAAGGTCGGATGCGCATGGCAGATACGCGCGATGTCCTCGGCGGATGCGCGGAACTCCATCGCCACCACCGCTTCCGAGATCAGTTCGGACGCCATCGGGCCGATGATGTGCACGCCGAGGATCTCGTCAGTCTTCGCATCCGCGAGGAACTTCACGAAGCCCGAGGTATCGCCCAGCGCGCGCGCACGGCCGTTCGCGAGGAAGGGGAAGCTGCCCGCCTTGTAAGCGACACCGTCCGCCTTCAGCTGCTGCTCGGTACGGCCGACCCACGCGATTTCCGGCGTCGTGTAGATCACCCACGGAATCGTATCGAAGTTCACGTGACCATGCTGGCCGGCGATCCGCTCGGCGACGGCAACGCCCTCTTCTTCCGACTTGTGCGCCAGCATCGGGCCGCGCACCACGTCGCCGACTGCCCACACATTCGGCAGGTTCGAACGGCAGTGGTCATCCACCGCGATGAAGCCGCGCTCGTCCAGTTTCAGGCCGACCGCTTCCGGATTGAGGCCGTTGGTGTTCGGCACGCGGCCGATCGACACGATCAGCTTGTCCACCACCAGCTTGTGCGCATCGCCTTTCGCGTCGGTGTAATCGACGGTGACGTCCTTGCTGCCCTTCTTGATGTCGCCGATCTTCACGCCCATCTCGATCGCCAGGCCCTGCTTGACGAACAGCTTGTGCGCTTCCTTCGCCACCTGCTCGTCAGCCGCCGCCAGGAAGGCCGGCATCGCTTCGAGGATGGTGACGTCGGCACCGAGGCGGCGCCAGACGCTGCCCATCTCGAGCCCGATCACGCCGGCGCCGATCACGCCGAGCTTCTTCGGCACGGCGTCGATCGCCAGCGCGCCGGCATTCGACAGCACCAGCTTCTCGTCGAACGGTGCGGTCGGCAGCGCGCGCGGATTGGAGCCGGTCGCGATGATGATGTGCTTGCCCTTCACCGACTCATTGGCCGGCTCGGACACCGCGATCTCGTAACCGTCGGCATCGGCCTTCACGAACGCGCCACGGCCGTGCAGGAAGGTCACCTTGTTCTTCTTGAACAGGTACTGGATGCCGTCGTTGTTCTGCTTCACGACGCCGTTCTTGCGGGACAGCATCTGCGCGAGGTTGAGCTTCACGCCCTTCACCTCGACGCCATGCTCGGCCAGGCCATGCTGCACATGCTCGAAATGCTCGGCCGACTGCAGCATCGCCTTCGACGGGATGCAGCCGACGTTGGTACAGGTGCCACCGAGTGCCGGGGCCCCTTGGTCGTTCTTCCAGTCGTCGATGCAGGCGACCGACATGCCCAGTTGCGCCGCGCGGATCGCCGCGACGTAGCCGCCGGGGCCGCCGCCGATCACGACGACGTCAAAATTCTTCGCCATGTCCGCTCCCTTACAGGTCGAGCAACAGGCGCGCCGGATCTTCCAGCGCTTCCTTCATCGCGACCAGGCCGAGCACGGCTTCGCGGCCGTCGATGATGCG
>CAZTIF010000069.1:0-18149 GCA_964613635.1 uncultured Bifidobacterium sp.
ATCTGGGAATGGAAGCAGCAGTCCGGCTCGACCATCACCGGCCAGATGCGCCGCATGGGAGCATCGACCGACTGGGACCGTGAATACTTCACGATGGACCCGAAGATGTCGAAGGCCGTCACCGAAGTCTTCGTGCGCCTCGCCGAACAGGGCCTGATCTATCGCGGCAAGCGCCTCGTGAACTGGGACCCGGTGCTCGGCACCGCCGTGTCCGACCTTGAGGTGGCGTCCGAGGAAGAAGACGGCAGCATGTGGCACATCCACTATCGGCTGGCCGATGGCAGCGGCCAGCTGACGGTGGCCACCACCCGTCCCGAGACCCTGCTGGGCGACGTGGCCGTGGCGGTCGACCCGACGGACGAGCGCTACCAGCATCTGGTCGGCAAGATGCTGAAGCTGCCGCTGACGGATCGCGAGATCCCGGTGATTGCGGACAGTTATGTCGACAAGGAATTCGGCACCGGCTGCGTGAAGATCACGCCGGCGCATGACTTCAACGACTATGCGGTCGGCCAGCGTCACAACATGCCGCAGATCTCGATCTTCACGCTGGACGCGAAGATCAATGACAACGCGCCGGCGCAGTATCGCGGCATGGATCGCTTCGAGGCGCGCAAGCAGATCGTCGCCGACCTCGACGCACAGGGCCTGCTGGAATCGGTCAAGCCGCACAAGCTGATGGTGCCGCGCGGCGACCGTACCGGCGTCGTCATCGAGCCGATGCTGACCGACCAGTGGTTCGTCGCGATGAGCAAGCCGGCGCCCGAGGGCACGCACTTCCCCGGCAAGTCGATCGCCGAAGTCGCGCTCGAGAAAGTCGCGACCGGCGAAATCAAGTTCGTGCCGGAAAACTGGAGCACCACCTACAACCAGTGGCTCAACAACATCCAGGACTGGTGCATTTCGCGCCAGCTGTGGTGGGGCCACCAGATCCCGGCCTGGTATGACGAGGCCGGCAATGTCTACGTCGCGCGCAACGAGGAAGAGGCGAAGGCCAAGGCCGCTGCCGCCGGCCACACCGGCGCACTGACCCGCGACGCCGACGTGCTCGACACCTGGTTCTCGTCGGCGCTGGTACCGTTCTCGACGCTGGGCTGGCCGGAAGAGACGCCGGACTACCAGATGTTCCTGCCTTCGTCGGTGCTGGTGACCGGCTTCGACATCATCTTCTTCTGGGTCGCGCGCATGGTCATGATGACCTGCCACTTCACCGGCAAGGTGCCGTTCGAGACCGTGTACGTGCATGGGCTGGTGCGCGATGCGCAGGGCCAGAAGATGTCCAAGTCCAAGGGCAACACGCTGGACCCGATCGACCTGATCGACGGCATCGCGGTCGATCAGCTGGTGGCCAAGCGTACCGCCGGCCTGATGAACCCGAAGCAGGCGGCCAGCATCGAGAAGGCCACGCGCAAGGAATTCGCCGACGGCATCGCCGCCTACGGCACCGACGCGCTGCGCTTCACGATGGCCAGCTATGCCTCGCTTGGCCGCAACATCAATTTCGACCTGAGCCGCTGCGAAGGCTATCGCAACTTCTGCAACAAGCTGTGGAACGCGACCCGCTTCGTGCTGATGAATACCGAAGGCAAGGACTGCGGCCTCGAGGACCACGGCGCCGAAGCCTGCGCGACCGGCAGCTATCTCGACTTCTCGCAGGCGGACCGCTGGATCGTGTCGCTGCTGCAGCGTACCGAAGCCGAGGTCGAGAAAGGCTTTGCCGAGTACCGCTTCGACAATATCGCGTCGGCGATCTACAAGTTCATCTGGGACGAGTACTGCGACTGGTACCTCGAAGTCGCGAAGGTGCAGGTACAGACCGGCAATGAAGCGCAACAGCGCGCAACCCGCCGCACGCTGCTGCGCGTGCTGGAAACCGTGCTGCGGCTGGCGCACCCGATCATCCCGTTCATTACCGAAGAACTGTGGCAGACGGTCGCGCCGCTGTCGGGCCGCAAGCTGAATCCGGCCGGCGATTCGATCATGGTGCAGGCCTATCCGGAGCCGAACCTGAAGAAGCTCGATGAAAAGGCCGAAGGCTGGATGGACGAGCTGAAGTCGCTGACCGACGCCTGCCGCAACCTGCGCGGCGAGATGCAGCTGTCGCCGGCCCAGAAAGTGCCGCTGGTCCTCGAAGGCGCCGACCATGCACGGCTGTCCGGCTTCGCGCCCTACCTGCAGGCACTGGCCAAACTGTCCGAGGTGCAGGTGGTCGCGCAGCTGCCGGAATCGCCGGCGCCGGTGTCGGTGGTCGGCACGACGCGGCTGATGCTGAAGGTGGAGATCGATGTCGCTGCCGAGCGCGAGCGACTGACCAAGGAAGCGACCCGCCTCGAAGGCGAGATCGCCAAAGCGAACGCGAAGCTGTCGAACGAGAGCTTCGTCGCGCGCGCACCGGAAGCCGTGGTCGCTCAGGAGAAGGAGCGGCTGGCTACCTTCTCGGCAACGCTGGAGAAGCTGCGCGAGCAGCTGGCGAAGCTGAAGTAATACCGCAGTGAACAGCGGCCGCCGGCGAATATGGCGGCCGCGCTCTTGACCCGACAACAGCACAAGGCAGGAGGAGGCAAATGCTCAGGCAACTCATGTTCGCAGTACTGTTCTGCTTTGCCTCCGCAGCGGCCATCGCTGCGGATACGCCGGTCGGCGTCTGGCGCACGATCGACGACAAGACCGGCAAGGAAAAATCGCTGGTGCGCATCGTCGAGGTGCAGGGCGAGCTGCGCGGCACGATAGAAAGGTTGTTCCGCGAACCGGGCGAAGACCCGAACCCGAATTGCGACAAATGCCCGGGCGACAAAAAGGGCAAGCCCGTGATCGGCATGACGATACTCACCGGACTGAAGCGCACCGGCGAAGGCTATGCCGGTGGAGAAATCCTCGATCCGGTGAATGGCAAGACCTATCGCTGCAAGATGTGGACGGTCGACGGCGGGACGAAGCTGAACGTGCGTGGCTTCATCGGCGTGTCGCTGCTGGGGCGGACGCAGGTGTGGGTGCGGGAAGAGTGATCGGCGCCCGGGCGTGCATGCCGGGATCAGGAGCCTGTCCGCAACGTCCCGTGATCACAGGCGGTCTCGGTCAGCCTGCCTGTCGTACATGCGAATCTGAGCCTGCGTGATGACATCGGTGGAAGGCAGGTAAATCTGGAAAATGTCCGCTCTGGCTGCCGGATAATCGCCGAATACACCCTGCTTCACATCATTGTAATACGCAGTTTCACGCAACTTTTCCAGCTCGCTCCCGAATTGTGATGCAGCGGCCTTGATCGCCGTTTCGTCCTGATACGGATTGCCGCCAAGGCGAACGATGTGCAGCGACTCCAGTCGCTCCAGTTGCTTCAGGTCTTTCACGTCAGGCAAAACAGCCGTGATCATGGCAAGCACGCCCTGTTCGTCCAGCAGGTTGTTGCGCAGGTCGAGCTGCACGAGATGTTTCGCATGGACGAGGCTGTCCTTCAGCGCGAAAGCGGCCTCGTCGTCGAAGCCTGTATCGGCAAGATACAGGTGAGTCAATGGCCCTGCATTCCTGAAAAGCTGCACGAAGCCGAGCTGATAGTCACCTCCGTCCGACAGGGGATTGCGGCTCAGGTCGAGCCGATAGACGCAAGGCTTGACCGTCATCACGCCGGCCAGGCGTTGAAGATCCGGGGCTGTCAGGTTGTTGTCGCAGGCCTCAAGGACGACCTTGCAGCTCACCGGCAGCTTGCTCAGCACCGGAAGCGCCTCGACCAGGAAGCGCCCCCGGCCGATGGCGGAGGCATCGATCTTGACCGTTTTGCCCTCGAGTCCTGACATCAGCTGCTCGATGGCGGGCGTCCAGGTGATTTCCTGAAAACACAAATGAACAGCGTCAAAGGCTGGCGGGAAAGCGGGCGGGAGTCCGGAGGCAGCGGTCAATGCCAGCGCTTCGCGCGTCGCTGAAAAATCTTCCAGCAGCCGCTCGCGCTGCCTGGCCATGGCCGTGGCATTGCCTTTCCATACTTCCCGATTGGCAGCAAGAACGTCGTTCCGGATGGCGTCGATATCCAGCTGATTGTTTTCCAGAAAAGCCTGCAGCAGGTTCTGCTCCTGATGCGCCACCGCACCCAATTGCAGAAGCGCCTGCAGCGCCTCGAACCGCGAAGCCGGCGCTACCAGGACGGACATCGCCTGAGTGATCAGGTCGTTGATCAGCAAGCCAAACACGTCCTGCGGAAGATCCCGCCAGCCCGCCGGCGGCTCTTGCTCACGAAGCTGCAGGGTCGGCGCGACGTTCGGGCTGGATTGCGTCGGCGCCGCGTCGCTCGTCGTGTTCACATTCGGACGCTGAAGTGCGGTGGACGACGCTGGTTTGTTGACAGACATGCAGATTCCCCTGGCAGGTGGATGGGGCGGCCAGACGGCCGCCTTCCGCTGAGGGACATCAAGCTATCGATTGTTCAGGGCGCGATGCACTCACCGTGCGCCATACCGCCAGATGCGCGGCAGCAGAAGGTAGCCGCTCGGTTCAGCCCTGCTGCCACAAGTCGCCGGTGGGACTGGTTCGAGGAGCCGCGACGCCGAAGTGCTGATAGGCCGCCGGCGTGGCGATGCGCCCGCGCGGGGTGCGCTGCAGGTAGCCTTGCTGGATCAGGTAGGGTTCGAGCACGTCCTCGATGGTGTCGCGCTCCTCGCCGATGGCTGCCGCAAGGTTGTCGAGCCCGACCGGCCCGCCGCTGAACTTGAACAGCACGGCTTCGAGCAGCTTCCTGTCCATCAGGTCGAAACCGACCGGATCGACATCCAGCATCTTCAGCGCCGCATCGGCCATGGACTTCGTGATATCGCCGCTGCCCTTCACTTCCGCGTAGTCGCGCACGCGGCGCAGCAGCCGGTTTGCGATACGCGGCGTGCCGCGGCTGCGACGCGCGATCTCGAGCGAACCATTGTCGTCGATCGGCGCATTCAGCAGCGACGCACTGCGCGTGACGATGCGCGCCAGTTCGGCCGGCGTATAGAACTCAAGCCGCGCGACGATGCCGAAACGGTCGCGCAGCGGATTGGTCAGCATGCCGGCCCGCGTGGTCGCACCGACCAGCGTGAACGGCTGCAGGTCGAGCCGCACCGAGCGCGCGGCCGGGCCCTCGCCGATCATGATGTCGATCTGGTAGTCCTCGAGCGCCGGATACAGGATCTCCTCGACGACCGGCGACATCCGGTGGATCTCGTCGATGAACAGCACGTCGTTTTTTTCGAGGTTGGTCAGCAGCGCTGCGAGATCGCCGGCGCGTTCGAGCACGGGGCCGGAGGTCTGCCGCAAGTTGACGCCCATCTCGCGCGCGATGATGTGCGCCAGCGTGGTCTTGCCGAGGCCGGGCGGGCCGAACAGCAGCGTGTGGTCGAGCGCCTCGCCGCGCTTTCTGGCAGCGGCGATGAAAATCTCGAGCTGGCCGCGCGCCTTTTCCTGGCCGATGTATTCGTCGAGATTGTGCGGACGCAGCGCGCGTTCGATCGCCTCTTCGTTCGGCGATACCGGTGCGGCGTCGATGATGCGGCGTTCGCTGAAGTCGTCGGTCTGTATGCTCATCGCTGCATTGTAGCTTCAGGCGGGCGCGTCAGCCCTTGGACAGCGCCTTCAATGCATGGCGAATGCCGTCCGACACCGTGCTGCCGGCCGGCACCTGCTTGATCGCCAGCAGCGCTTCCTTTTCGGAATAGCCAAGCGCCAGCAGTGCGCTGAGGATGTCGTTGCTGCTTTCGTCGGCCGCCGCGCCGGGTGCCGCGCCGATGTCGGCGCCGAGCTTGCCCTTGAGCTCCAGCAGCAGCCGCTCGGCGGTCTTCTTGCCGATGCCGGGGATCTTGGTCAGGCGCCCGGCGTCCTGCAGGGTGACGGCCTGCGCGAGGTCCTTTACCGACATGCCGGACAGGATGGCCAGCGCGGTGCGCGCGCCGATGCCGCTGATCTTGATCAGCTCGCGGAACAGTTCGCGCTCCTGCGTGGTGCCGAAGCCGTACAGCAGCTGCGCATCTTCGCGCACCACCATGTGGGTCAGCAGCGCGACCTTCTCGCCGGTCGACGGCAGGTTGTAGAAGGTGCTCATCGGCACGCTGACTTCATAGCCGACGCCGTTGCAGTCGACCAGCAGCTGCGCCGGGTTCTTGTCGAACAGGATGCCTGACAGGCGACCGATCATGAATGAACCTCTGGAAAAAAGATGGCCGGATGATAACGCACCGAACTGCGCCGGCATGCGCCGCCGTGGGCTGCAGGCATCAGCCGATCAGGCGGCCGCCGCGTACGCGCAGTCCCTTGCGCGCGAGTTCCGGCGCGATGCCGCCCAGCATGTTGCGCGCTGCGCCGGCATGCGCATGGCAGATCGCGACGCCGAGCGCATCGGCGGCGTCGGTGCCGGGCAGGCCGTCGAGCTTCAGCAGCCGCTGCACCATTTCCTGCACCTGCGCCTTCTGCGCCTTGCCGTGGCCGGCGACGGCCTTCTTCATCTGCAGCGCGGTGTACTCGGCGACCGGCAGGTTGGCGGACACCAGCCCGCAGATCGCGGCGCCGCGCGCCTGTCCGAGCAGCAGTGTGGATTGCGGGTTCACGTTGGAGAACGTGATCTCGATCGCGGAACAGTCCGGCTGGTAGGTGCGCGCGACCTCGCCGACGCCGTCGAGGATGACCTTCAGCCGCGACGGCAGGTCGCCGTCGGGAATGCGGATGGTGCCGGACGCGATGTAGCTCAGGCGCGCGCCTTCCATGCGGATCACGCCGAATCCGGTCACGCGCAGGCCGGGGTCGATGCCGAGGATTTTCATGCGCGCATTATGACAGCAGGGAGGGGTAGAGGTCGTGCCAGTGGGGGTTGGTTTGCTCGATGAGCTCGATCTTCCAGTCGCGCTTCCAGGCTTTCATCTGCTTTTCGCGATGGATGGCGGAGATGATGGAATCGGTTTGGTCGTACCAGACCAAGCGCTTCACGCCATATTGTTGTGTGAAGCCGGGCACGATGCCGGATTTGTGTTCGAAGACGCGTCGGATCAGGTCTCGGGTGACGCCGATGTAGAGGGTGCCGTAGCGCTGGCTGGCTAGCATGTAGACGTAGGCCATCGGTATGCGCACATGGGTCCCAGCTTGCGCTGGGACGACGATTTGAAGGACATCGCCAGAATGCCGCCGATCCGATCTAACGCTCACGGCAAGTTTGTCGGCCAAACAAACTCCCCCGTCGTCCCAGCGCAAGCTGGGACCCATCGTCGCGCACCGACAACCTCCGTCAGCGCGCGACAACCACATCAATGCCGAAAATGCCGCGTCCCCGTCAGCGCCATCACGATGCCCTGCTCATCCGCCGCATCGATCACTTCCTGGTCGCGCATCGAGCCGCCCGGCTGGATCACGCAGGTCGCGCCGGCCGCCACGACGACATCGAGGCCATCGCGGAACGGGAAGAACGCATCCGACGCCACCGCCGAACCCGCCAGCTGCAGGCCGGCGTTCTGTGCCTTGATCGACGCAATGCGCGCCGAATCCACCCGGCTCATCTGGCCCGCGCCGACGCCGAGCGTCATGCCATTGCCGCAGAAGACGATCGCATTCGACTTCACGAACTTCGCAACGCGCCACGCGAACATCATGTCCTGCAGCTGCTGCTGCGTCGGCTGCTTCTTCGTCACCACCTTCAGCTCGCCCACCTGCACGTTCTTCGCATCGGCCGACTGCAGCAGCAGGCCGCCGCCGACGCGCTTCATGTCATACGCATTCACCGCGCGTGCCAGCGGAATCTCGAGCAGGCGCACGTTCTGCTTGCTCTCGAAGACCTTGCGCGCTTCCACGCTGAACGAAGGCGCAATCAGTACTTCGACGAATTGCTTCGCCACCGCCTCGGCCGCCTTGCCATCGAGCTCGGCATTGAACGCGATGATGCCGCCGAACGCCGACGTCGGATCGGTCTGGAAAGCCTTTGCATACGCGTCGGCCGCATCCGCACCGACGGCCACGCCGCAGGGGTTCGCATGCTTGATGATCACGCAGGCGACGCCGTCGAAGGTTTTCACGCATTCCCACGCCGCGTCGGCGTCGGCGATGTTGTTGTACGAGAGCTCCTTGCCCTGCAGCTGGCGGTAGTTCGCCAGCGCGCCGTCGACTGCCGCGATGTCGCGATAGAACGCCGCCGACTGGTGCGGGTTCTCGCCGTAGCGCATGTCCTGCACCTTGGTGAAGTGCAGGTTCAGCGTGTCCGGATAGGCCGAGCGCGTCGCATGCTCGCGGTCTGCGCCGAGCGACGTGAAGTAGTTCGTGATCGCGCCATCGTATTGCGCGGTATGCGCGAACACTTTCTTGGCAAGGCCGAAGCGCGTCTCGTAGGCGACGTCGCCGTTGTTGGCACGCATCTCGGCGAGCACGACTTCGTAGTCGGTCGGGTCGCAGATCACCACCACGTCCTTGTGGTTCTTCGCCGACGAACGCAGCATCGCCGGTCCGCCGATGTCGATGTTCTCGATCGCGTCTTCGAGCGAGCACTGGTCCTTCGCCACGGTCTGCTGGAACGGGTACAGGTTCACCACCACCATGTCGATGGTCGGGATCGCATGCTGCGCGAGCGCGTCCATGTGCGCCGGAAAATCGCGGCGCGCGAGGATGCCGCCATGTACCTTCGGATGCAGCGTCTTCACGCGGCCGTCGAGCATTTCGGGAAAGCCGGTGTAGTCGGCCACTTCGGTGACTTGCAGCCCGTTGTCGGCGAGCAGTTTCGCGGTGCCGCCGGTCGACAGCAGCTTGACGTTCATCGCCGCCAGCGCGCGCGCAAATTCGAGCACGCCAGTCTTGTCGGAGACGGAAATCAGGGCTTGTTTGATCATGGAAGTCAAAAGAGAAAGGAAGGGACTGTCGGTCAGAGCAGACCGTGCTGCTGCAGTTTCTTGCGCAGCGTGTTGCGATTGATGCCGAGCATTTCGGCAGCGTGCGACTGGTTGCCTTCGGCGCGCGTCATCACCGCCTCGAGAATCGGCTTCTCGACGGTGAAGACGACCATGTCGTACACATTGCTCGGCTCTTGCTCACCCAGGTCGCGGAAATATTTCTCGAGGCTTTTGCGCACGACGTCCTGGATATTGTCTTTGCTCATGTTGTTTTGTCTTGCTGGAATGTTGCTAGGCAGCCAAGGGCTGCGCGGGGGGCGCATATTGTAACCGCTCGCCATACGCCAACTGCGATTCGAAAAACGCGTCGACGGCGTCAAGCTGCCGTTCGCAATCCTCGATACGGTTCATCCGCTGGCGGAAGTCTTCACCGCCTTCGAGGTCGCGCACATACCAGCCGATGTGCTTGCGCGCAGTACGCACACCGAGATAGTCGCCATAGAACGCATAGTGCGCGCGCAGGTGATGCGCCATCAGCTGGCGCACTTCATCAACGCGCGGCGACGGCAGCAGGCTGCCGGTGCGCAGGTAGTGGTCGATCTCGCGGAAGATCCACGGACGGCCCTGCGCCGCACGCCCGATCATCACCGCATCCGCGCCGGTCTGCTGCAGTACCTGCCGCGCCTTCTGCGGGCTGTCGATGTCGCCGTTGGCGACCACCGGCAGCTTCACCGCGGCCTTCACCGCGGCGATCGTTTCGTACTCGGCTTCGCCGCTGTAGCCATCGGCGCGCGTGCGGCCGTGCAGCGTCAGCATCGCGATGCCGCTGTCTTCGGCGATGCGCGCAATCGTCAGCGCGTTCTTGTTCTGCCGGTCCCAGCCGGTGCGGAATTTCAGCGTGACGGGCACGTCCACGGCATTCACCACCGCCTGCAGCAGCGACGCCACCAGCGGCTCGTCGCGCAGCAGCGCCGAGCCGCACCAGTTGTTGCAGACCTTCTTCACCGGGCAGCCCATGTTGATGTCGATGACCTGCGCGCCGCGCGCGACGTTGAAGCGCGCCGCCTCGGCCAGCAGCTGCGGATCGGCGCCGGCGATCTGCACCGCCTTCGGCTCCATCTCGCCGTCATGGTTGATGCGGCGCGAGGTCTTTTCGCTGGCCCAGACGCGCGGATTCGACGCGGCCATCTCCGACACCGCATAGCCGGCGCCCAGCTCCTTGCACAGCTGGCGGAAAGGCCGGTCCGTCACGCCCGCCATCGGCGCGACGAACACGTTGTTGCGAAGTTGATAGGGGCCGAGCTGCATGGACGATTCGTTCAGGAAAGGCTGCGTATTGTAAACGCAAGCCTGCCTAAATTTTCATCAGACCGGCAAAGAAGCTTGCCGAATTTTCAGGCAGCCGGGTGCGAACGGTCGATTTCGTCGAGGCCGGCGGCCTCGAGGTGGGCGGCGTCGGCCCATTGCAGCAGGTGGAAGCGCTCGCCATCCCAGCGCAGCCGGTTGATCGCGGCATTCACGATGCCGAAATCGCGCGCCGCCTCGACCGGCAGGTCGGTGGCTTCGCGGTAAAGACAATCGAGCACGCCGCCGTGGGTGACGATCACCAGCTTGCCTTCTTCACCATGCTGGTGGCGCCGCGCCAGACCCGTCACGGCGTCGACCGAGCGCCGGTGGAATTCCATCAGCGTTTCCGCCTCGCGCTCGCCGGCGGGAAAGCGCGCATGCGGGTCGCGACTGCGCCATTGCGCGAAAGCTTCCGGGAAACGCTCGGCAAGT
Organism: uncultured Bifidobacterium sp.; assembly: GCA_964613635.1. Taxonomy (GTDB): domain Bacteria; phylum Pseudomonadota; class Gammaproteobacteria; order Burkholderiales; family Burkholderiaceae_D; genus Pernthalerella. Next base: position 10,593 of record CAZTIF010000069.1, read on the forward strand.
TCCTCGTACATCATGCCTTCGAAGCCGCCGTAGCAACGCTCGCGCAATGCCGGCTCGTACACCACCGGCAGGTCGTGCGCGTCGGCCACCGGTTGCGCGGTGGCGCGCGCGCGCTGCAGGTCGCTTGAATAGATGGCTGCGGGCCGCTCGGCCGCCAGCGCCGCGCCGAGCGCGCGCGCCTGCCGCTGCCCTTCTTCATTCAGCGGAATGTCGATGTGCCCCTGCATGCGGCGCACCCGGTTCCAGGCGGTCTCGCCATGGCGGATCAGCAAAATTTCCATCATCGTCTCGCGTCCACGCCCAGCCTGTGGGCGATGGCCTGATTCAGTGAATAAAACCCGGTCACGCTGGCCTGACCAAGAATGTGCCCGACCATCGCCTGCAATGCCTCGACGCCACCGAATTTGCGCTGCAGCGGCAGCTTCGGCAAATCCAGCGCGTACAGCGTGAAGACATAGCGATGAATCATCTCGTCATTCCACGGCGGGCACGGGCCGTCATAGCCGAAGTAGTCGCCGGCCATGGTCTCGTCGCCGGCGAACCAGCCGGTGTAATCATTGAGGCCCTGGCGCGCGCCGTTCGGCAGGTCCGGCACGGGCTTGCCGCCCGGCGTGACCTGATGGCTGTATTCGCCGGCCGGGATTTCGGCGGTACCGGGCAGCAGGTCGACCAGCACCCAGTGGTAGAAATTCACGCGCGGCAGGCTGGCCGGAATCGTACGCCCTGCCTGGTTCACGTCATCGCCGACCGACGGCACGTCCGGGTCATGGCAGATCAGCGCCAGCGAACGGGTGCCTGCCGGCAGGTCGCTCCACGCGAAATGCGGATTGCGGTTGGCCGACAGCGCGATATGGCTGGCCGGATCCGTGACGGCAAACGCGAATTCGCCGGGAATCGGCGCGTCATTGGCAAAGGATTGGCTTCGGAGTTTCATGGTCTGCTCCTCAACGGGGGTTTGTCAGGCGGTTGGAGATACCTGCAACCAGAAGGTTACCGGTCCATCGTTGACCAGCGCCACCTTCATGTCCGCGCCAAAGCGACCGGTCTCGACCTGCGGATGCGCCGTCCGCGCGCGCTCGACCGCGTAGTCGAACAGCTCGCGCGCCTGCTGCGGCGGCGCGGCGGGCGTGAACGACGGCCGCGTTCCCGAGCGGGTGTCGGCCGCCAGCGTGAACTGCGGCACCAGCAGCAGGCCGCCGCCGACCTGCGCGACATTCAGGTTCATCTTGCCGTCGGCGTCGGAGAAAACCCGATAAGCCAGCAATTTTCCCAGCAGCGCATCGGCCTCCTTGCGGGTGTCGCCGCGCTCGGCGCACAGCAGCACCAGCAGGCCCCGGTCGATCTGGCCGACGATCTCGCCGTCGACGGTGACGCTGGCCCCGGAGACCCGCTGCAGCAGACCGATCATTGCCGCGCGATCAGGACAGCGTCACGCGCGCGAACTTGCGCTTGCCGACCTGCACCACGAAGGTGCCGGCGTCGACCTTCAGTCCCTTGTCGCTGACGGCGCCGCCGTCGATGCGCACGCCGCCCTGCTCGACCATGCGCAGCGCCTCGGAGGTCGATGCGCACAGGCTGGCCTGCTTCAGCAGCTGGCCGATGCCCAGCGGCGCGCCGGACAGGCTGACTTCCGGAATCTCGTCCGGAATGCCGCCGCGGGCGCGGTTGTCGAAGTCGGCCAGCGCCTCCTCGGCCGCCTTGCGCGAATGGAAGCGCTCGACGATTTCCTGCGCCAGCAGCACCTTGATGTCGCGCGGATTGCGACCGCCATCGACCTCGGCGCGGAACTGCGCGATGTCGGCCAGCGAACGGAACGACAGCAGGTCGTACCAGCGCCACATGGCCACGTCGGAAATGCTCATCACCTTCGCGAACATGGTGTTGGCCGGCTCGGTGATGCCGACGTAATTGTTCTTCGACTTCGACATCTTCTCGACGCCGTCGAGGCCTTCCAGCAGCGGCATCGTCAGGATGCACTGCGGCGGCTGGCCGTAGTCTTTCTGCAATTCGCGGCCGACCAGCAGGTTGAACTTCTGGTCGGTGCCGCCGAGCTCGAGGTCGGACTTCAACGCGACCGAGTCATAGCCCTGCATCAGCGGGTACAGCAGCTCATGCACCGAAATCGGCGTGCCGGCCTTGAAGCGCTTGGTGAAATCCTCGCGCTCGAGGATGCGCGCGACCGTGTAGCGGGCCGACAGCTGGATCATGCCGCGCGCGCCGAGCGGGTCGCACCATTCGGAGTTGTAGCGGATCTCGGTGCGCGCCGGGTCGAGCACCAGGCTGGCCTGCGCGAAATAGGTCTTGGCGTTTTCCTCGATCTGCTCGCGCGTCAGCGGCGGGCGGGTAATGTTGCGGCCCGAGGGGTCGCCGATCATCGAGGTGAAGTCGCCGATCAGGAAAATCACCGTATGGCCCAGATCCTGCAACTGGCGCATCTTGTTCAGCACGACGGTATGGCCGAGGTGCAGGTCGGGCGCGGTCGGGTCGAGGCCGAGCTTGATCCGCAGCGGCTGGCCGGTCTTTTCGGACTGCGCAAGCTTTTGCGCGAACTCGAACTCGATCAGCAGTTCTTCGGCGCCGCGTTTGACGATGGCCAGCGCCTCCCTGACCGCGTCGGAGAGGGGCAGGCTGTCGGCCGCGCCGGCCCGGTTCGGCTGAGCGCTGTCAAGCGAAGAATTGGCGTCCATAAGTGCTTGTATCAGTTCAAAAATGCGCGGATTTGCATTTGCTATAATGCGCGCTTTGTTTTGCCCAAATGAATCCGGCCGCCCTGTGGCCGCCGACTCAAAACCGCGAATTTTATCTGATTGCATGAGCCTGAGAGCCAAATTGCTGGAAGTCGCCGCCCGCCTGCTGCCGGCCCTGCGCACTTCGCCCCGCATTTCACCCAGATCTCGTGTTGTTTCAGGATCCGCCCTCGTGCTCTCGCTGGTCGCCTTCGGCGCCGCGGGCGTCGCGCCGATGGCGCCGGACGCTGCCGACCTGCCCGTCAAGACGGTGGTCGAAGAGCTGGCCATTCCTGACCTGAACGCGCAGATCGCTTCCCTGTCACCCGCCGCCGGCCAGTTCGTCGCCGAAGAGCGCATCCGCCCGGGTGACAACCTGGCCGCGCTGCTCGACCGCCTTGGTGTCAACGACCCGCAGGCCGCCAGCTTCATCCGCAGCGATGCCGCCGCGCGTCCGCTGCTCGGGCTGCGCCCGGGCCGCCGCGTGCAGGCCACCATCGACGGCGACGGCCGCCTGCTGTCGGCCGCCGCGCTGCTCGGCGATGGCCGCGACGACAACCACAAGCTGGTGATCCGCCGCAACGGCAGCGGTTTCGCCGCCGAGCATCAGCCGGTCGCCTTCGAGAACCGCGTGGAAATGCGCTCCGGCGAGATCCGCTCGTCGCTGTTTGCCGCCACCGACGCCGCGCAGGTGCCGGACGCGGTCGCCATGCAGCTGGTCGAAATCTTTTCGTCCGACATCGACTTCGCCTCCGACCTGCGCAAGGGCGACCGCTTCCAGGTGGTCTACGAGACCGTCTGGCAGGACGGCGAGATGGTGCGCACCGGCCGCGTGATCGCCGCCGAATTCCGCAACGCCGGCAAGACGATGCAGGCGGTCTGGTTCGGCCGTCCCGATGGCGAGGGCGGCTACTTCGACCTGCACGGCAAGGCGCTGCGCAAGGCCTTCCTGAAGTCGCCGCTGGCGTTCTCGCGCGTGACCTCCGGTTTCGCAATGCGCGTGCACCCGATCTCGGGCCAGTGGAAACAGCACCGCGGCATCGATTTTGCAGCGCCGACCGGCACGCCGATCCGCTCGACCGGCGATGGCACGGTGGAGTTCGCCGGCAACGCCGGCGGCTACGGCAACATGGTCGTGATCCGCCACGGCAACCAGTACTCCACTGCCTACGCGCACATGAGCCGGCTGGCGGCACGCCGCGGCATGCATGTATCGCAGGGCGAGGTCATCGGCTACGTCGGAAGCACCGGCTGGTCGACCGGCCCGCACCTGCACTACGAATTCCGCATGAACAACATCGCGCTCGACCCGAACAGCATTGTCGTGCCGCACGCGCAATCGCTGGCCGGCACCGAACTGCAGCGCTTCCGCGGCGTCGCCGCCGACATGGGCCATCGCTTTGCCCTGATGTCCGGCGACAAAGTTCAGCTCGCCTCGCGCTGATTTGCGGCTTGGCCGATGGGTCCGGCAGACCCATCGGTTAACATCCGCGCATGAACTCCCCTTCCTCCCCTTCGCTGTACATCGGACTGATGTCCGGCACCAGCCTCGACGGCGTCGACGGCGTGCTGACCGCATTTGACGGCCGAGTCCATGCGGCCTATGTGCCTTTCACGCCCCCGGTGCGCGCGGTGCTGCTGGAACTCCAGCAATCCGGGCCCGACGAGATCCACCGCGAGGCGCTGGCAGCCAACGCGCTTGCGCGGCTGTATGCCGACTGCGTGATGCAGCTGCTGGCCGATGCCGGCGTCGACAAGGCAAGGGTGCGGGCCATCGGCGCGCACGGGCAAACCGTGCGGCATTATCCGGCGCTCGGCTATACACGACAGATCAACAATCCGGCGCTGCTGGCCGAGCTGTCCGGGATCGACGTGATCGCCGATTTCCGCAGCCGTGACATCGCCGCCGGCGGCCAGGGTGCGCCGCTGGTGCCGGCCTTCCACCAGGCCGTGTTCGGCAGTGCGACGGCCACCCGCGTGGTGGCCAACATCGGCGGCATCGCCAACATCAGCGTGCTGCATCCCGGCGGCGGCGTGCTCGGCTATGACACCGGGCCGGGCAATGTGCTGATGGATACCTGGGCGGCCCTGCATCTCGGCCAGCCCTGCGACCTGAACGGCGTCTGGGCCGCGTCCGGCCGCGTCGATCCGGCGCTGCTCGCCCATTTGCTGGCCGAGCCTTATTTCGCGCTGCCCGCACCGAAAAGCACAGGGCGCGACCTGTTCAACCCGCCGTGGTTACATGAAAAGCTGGCCGCGTTTGGTGCGCTGGCGCCGGTCGACGTGCAGGCAACGCTGACGGCGTTCACTGCGCGCGCGCTGGCCGACGCGATCCGGCGCGACGCACCCGAGGCCGAAGCGGTCTATGTCTGCGGTGGCGGCGCGCTGAATGGCTGCCTGATGAAGATGCTGCAGGGAGAGCTGGGCAAGCCGGTGCGGGGCACCGGGGCGCTGGGGATCGCACCGAACCATGTGGAGGGCATCGCGTTCGCGTGGCTGGCCGCACGCTTCTGCGAGCGGCAGGCGGGCAACCTGCCGGCGGTCACCGGCGCGCGTGGCCCGCGCATCCTCGGAGCGCTGTATCCGGCCTGATGTGTTCGGCCCGAATTCGCCGGCCGGTGCCCGAAAAACAAAAAGCGCGGATCTGCTCCGCGCTTTTTGCCGGGGTGAAACGGATCAGGCCGAGAACGAGGAGCCGCAGCCGCAGGTCGTCGTCGCGTTCGGGTTCTTGATCACGAACTGTGCGCCTTCGAGGTCGTCCTTGTAGTCGATCTCGGCGCCGACCAGGTACTGGTAGCTCATCGAATCGATCAGCAGCTGCACGCCGTTCTTCACCATCGTGGTGTCGTCCTCGTTCACGATCTCGTCGAACGTGAAACCGTACTGGAAGCCCGAGCAGCCGCCGCCCTGAACGAACACGCGCAGCTTCAGATCCGTGTTGCCCTCCTCCTCGATCAGCTGGGCCACCTTGTTGGCGGCGCTGTCGGTGAAGATGATGGGTGCCGGCATTTCCGTGATTGCGTTCATGTTAAAGCTCCTGCCTGTTGAACCTGAATGGTTCGGGATTATAGCCGCTGGCCCCGAGGGCTGCTGACGGCGACACGGACGAGCTTGCGCCGGATTCAGGCTTGTCGGCGTGACAAGCCGCCACATCCGACGACCGCTCTTCGTACTATATAAAAGCGATTATGCGCGCAGACGGCGTTGATTCAACCCCGTCGGGCGCATGGAGATTGCGGGGCGAAGCCGCCCTGTCCGGCTTACGGAAGGATGGGCACGTGCTTCAGGCCGGTGGTTTCGTCCAGCCCGAACATCAGGTTCATGCACTGCACGCCCTGGCCTGCGGCACCCTTGACCAGATTGTCTTCGACCACCAGGATCACCAGCAGGTCGCCGCCCGCCGGGCGGTGCACTGCAATGCGCAGCATGTTCGACGCGCGCACCGAGCGGGTTTCCGGATGGCTGCCGGCCGGCAGCACATCGACGAACGGGTCGTTCGCGAAGTGCTGCTCGTACAGCGACTGGAAATCGACGTCACGCGCCTCGGGCAGCAGCGTCGCATACAGCGTCGAGTGGATGCCGCGGATCATCGGCACGAGGTGGGGAACGAAGGTCAGCCCGACCTTGCGGCCGGCGATCGCCTCCAGACCCTGCACCGTTTCCGGCAGGTGGCGGTGCCCCTTCACGCCATAGGCCTTGAAATTGTCGGCCGCCTCGGCCAGCAGCGTATGCACCTCGGCCTTGCGGCCGGCGCCGGACACGCCGGACTTGCAGTCGGCGATCAGCGCGGCCTCGTTCACCAGCGGCTTGCCTTGCGAAAGCAGCGGCTTGAAGCCCAGCTGCATCGACGTCGGGTAGCAGCCCGGCAGGCCGATCACGCGCGCATTGCGGATCGCGTCGCGGTTGACTTCGGGCAGGCCATAGATGGCCTCGTCGAGGATGTCCGGGCAGGAATGCGGCAGGCCATACCACTGCTCGAACACGGCGGTGTCCTTGATGCGGAAGTCGGCAGCCAGGTCGATCACCTTCACGCCGGCGGCGAGCAGCTCGCGCGCCTGCGCCATCGCCACGCCGTGCGGGGTCGCGAAGAACACCACATCGCACTGGTCGAGGCGTGCCTTCTCGGGCGCGGAGAACGCCAGCTTCACATGGCCGCGCAGCGACGGGAACATGTCGGCGACCGGCATGCCGTCTTCCTTGCGCGAGGTGATGGCAGTCAGCTCGACTTGCGGGTGCGCCGCGAGTATGCGCAGCAGTTCCACGCCGGTGTAGCCGGTGCCGCCTACGATTCCAACCTTGATCATTCCTGACTCCTGATACCAGACTGAGGAGAAATTCTACGAGAGTACCGCGACCATCGGATGACAGTCTGCGGGAGCTTGCAGGGACGAATCCCGAATGAAAAAAGCCGCCGGGCGATAACCCGACGGCTCCGTGATGCTTCGAAAGCTCTGGATTAACGCTTCGAGAACTGCTTTGCGCGACGTGCCTTGCGCAGACCCACTTTCTTGCGCTCGACTTCACGAGCGTCGCGGGTGACGAAGCCGGCCTTCGACAGCTCGGGCTTCAGCGTTGCATCGTAGTCGATCAGTGCGCGGGTGATGCCGTGACGAACGGCGCCGGCCTGGCCGGACTCGCCACCGCCATTGACGTTGACCATGATGTCGAAACGTTCGACATTGTTGGTCAGCTCGAGCGGCTGGCGGATCACCATCAGGCCGGTTTCGCGCGAGAAGTACTCGGCGGCGTCCTTGCCGTTGACGACGATCTTGCCGGTGCCGGCCTTGATGAACACGCGGGCCACTGCACTCTTGCGACGGCCGGTTCCGTA
>CAZTIF010000070.1:0-18120 GCA_964613635.1 uncultured Bifidobacterium sp.
ACGCCGCGGGCCATGCGACGATGGATCCCGGCCTGCGCCGGGGTGAGGCAGGGAATTCGCAACGCATGCGTTGCGCCTGCCGAAGCGCCTTGGCTTGCAAGCCAAGGCGTGGGGCGGTCGTTCCTCGATAACGTCGTCCCGGCGCAGGGTGAAGCGGGGGTTTCAGAGCGCATGCGCTCTGCCCGCTGAACGGCATCGGCGTATTCGCCGATGCGCGGGCTGCAGGCCGGGACCCAGCGACTTTCAGATTTTTCGCCAATCACGAAAATTTTCACGCTTAACTGACCGGCATCCGGCCCGAAGGCCCGCTTTTCCCCCTCTGTTTCGCCCATCCCGTTGACAGGCGCCTTCCTACAATCTGCCCAAGTCAGATAGCGTGCGCGCGATGCCGCCGCCCTTCCCACCGAACGAAAAACCGATGGCCGAAAATTTCCTCTCCCAGGAAGAAGTCGATGTGCTGCTGCGAGGCGTCTCCGGCGAGGCCGAAGATGCGCCCGAGAGCCAGCAGTCCGCCGGTGTCCGCCCGTACAACCTCGCGACGCAGGAACGCATCGTGCGCGGCCGCATGCCGACGCTCGAAATCATCAATGAGCGCTTCGCACGCCTGTTCCGCATCGGCCTGTTCAATTTCCTGCGCCGCACCGCCGAAGTCTCGGTCGGGCCGGTCAGGGTGTCGAAGTACAGCGAATTCATTCGCAACCTGCGCGTGCCGACCAACCTGAACCTCGTGCATTTCAAGCCGCTGCGCGGCACCGCGCTGATGGTGATCGAGCCGGATCTCGTCTTCCTGATGATCGACAACCTGTTCGGCGGCGATGGCCGTTTCCACACGCGGGTCGAGGGACGCGATTTTACGCAGACCGAACAACGCATCATCCAGCGCGTGCTCGAAATCTGGTTCGACAGCTACCAACGCTCATGGGAGCCGGTGCATCCGCTCGAATTCGAGTACATCCGCTCCGAAATGAATACGCAGTTCGCCAACATCGCCACGCCGAATGAAGTGGTGGTGACGACCGCGTTCACCGTCGAACTCGGTTCGCAATCCGGCGAGATGCACATCTGCATGCCCTACTCGATGATCGAGCCGATCCGTGACCAGCTGACGTCCAGCCTGCAGGGCGAGACGCTGGAAATGGACCATCGCTGGATCAAGCTGCTGAAGCAGCAGATACAGACCGCCGAAGTGGAGCTGGTGATCGACCTCGGCACGATACGCATGACGCTGAACGACGTGATGAAGATGCGCGCCGGCGACGTGGTGCCGCTCGACATCGCCGACACGCTCGATGCCAAGGTGGCCGGCGTGCCGGTGATGCGCTGCACGCACGGTCAGCTGAACGGCCAGTACGCGGTGAAGGTATCCGAACTGCTGCCCGCCGCCCACCAGGAACACCTGCAAGGAGAAGAACATGACGATGCTTGACCCGGAAAACAGCGCCACCGTCGACGATTGGAGCGCCGCGCTGGCCGAGCAGGCCGCCGACGACGACAAGCCGGCACCGGCAGCCGCAAAGGCGACCTTCACCGACTTCACCGCGCCGGCCGGCGGATCGCAAAAAAATGACATCGACTTCATCCTCGACATCCCGGTGCAGCTGACGGTCGAACTCGGCCGCACCAAGATCGCAATCAAGAACCTGCTGCAGCTGGCGCAGGGCTCGGTGGTCGAGCTCGACGGCCTGGCCGGCGAACCAATGGACGTGCTGGTCAACGGCTGCCTGATCGCACAGGGCGAAGTGGTCGTCGTGAACGACAAATTCGGCATCCGCCTCACCGACATCATCACGCCGTCGGAACGCATCCGGAAGCTCAACAAATGATGCAGCTGACCCTTGGATTGCTGTTCGTGCTGGCGCTGATCGCCGGGCTCGGCTGGAGCGTGGCCCGGCTGCGCGGCATTGCGCCGACGGCGCAGGCGCCGGTGAAGGTGATCGGCGCCGCATCGGTCGGCACGCGCGAGCGCGTGGTGGTGGTGGAAGTCGGCGGACAGTGGCTGGTGGTCGGCGTGGCCGCGGGCGGCGTGACGCTGCTCGACAAGACCGCGCCGCAAGCGCTGCCGGTGGCCGCTGCGCCGGAACTGCCGAAATTCGCCGCCTGGCTGCAGAAGGCCATGAAGGCGGGACAGCGATGAGCTGGTCGCGCGCACTGCCGCTGCTGGCACTGATCCTCCCCGCCGCCGCACTGGCCGAGCCCGGCATTGCCGCGTTCACCAGCACGCCGGCGCCGGGCGGCGGCACCAACTATTCGCTGTCGCTGCAGACCCTGCTGTTCATGACCGCGCTCGGCTTCCTGCCGGCTGCGCTGCTGATGATGACCAGCTTCACCCGCATCGTGATCGTGCTGTCGCTGCTGCGGCAGGCGCTCGGCGTGCCGCATGCGCCGCCGAACCAGGTGATCGTCGGGCTGTCGCTGTTCCTGTCGCTGTTCGTGATGGGGCCGACGCTGGACAAGGTCTACACCGACGCCTGGCAGCCGCTGCAGGAAAACAAGATCAACATGCAGCAGGCGCTCGACAAGGGCGTCGCGCCGCTGAAGCAGTTCATGCTCGCGCAGACGCGCGCCAGCGACCTCGCGCTCTATGTGCAGCTGTCGAAAAGCCCGGCGCTCGAAGGCCCGGACCAGGTGCCGCTGCGCCTGCTGGTGCCGGCCTTCATCACCTCCGAGCTGAAGACCGCCTTCCAGATCGGCTTCGCGATCTTCATTCCCTTCCTGATCATCGACATGGTGGTCGCCAGCGTGCTGATGGCGCTGGGCATGATGATGGTGTCGCCGGCGATCGTGTCGCTGCCGTTCAAGCTGATCCTGTTCGTGCTGGTCGACGGCTGGGCGCTCTTGATCGGCTCGCTCGCGCAAAGTTTCGTCAGCTGAGGCCGCCATGACGCCCGAATCCGTCATGACGCAGGGCCGGCTGGCGATGGAGACCATGCTGATGGTCGCCGGCCCGCTGCTGCTGGTCGCGCTGGTGGTCGGCCTCGTGGTCAGCATCTTCCAGGCGGCCACGCAGATCAACGAATCCACGCTGTCCTTCATACCGAAGCTGGTCGGCATCTTCCTCGCGATCGCGATCGCCGGGCCGTGGATGCTGACCGTCATGCTCGACTTCATGCGCCGCACGCTGACCGGCATACCGGGGCTGGTCGGCTAGGGCCATGCTGGAATTCAGCAGCGCGCAACTGAACGCGTGGATGGTGACGCTGCTGTGGCCGGCCACGCGCATCCTCGCGATGATCTCGGTCGCTCCGCTGTTCGGGCACAGAAACATACCGATGCGGGTCAAGGCCGGCCTCGGGCTGCTGCTGTCGGTGGCCGTCGCGCCGGCGCTGCCGCCGATGCCGGAAGTCGCGCCCTTCTCCGGCGACGGCATGTTCATCCTGGTGCAGCAACTACTGATCGGGCTGGCAATCGGCTTTGCGATGAAGCTGGCCTTCAGCGCCGTCGAGCTGGCCGGCGAACTGGCTGCGCTCACCATGGGCCTGTCCTTCGCCAGCTTCTACGACCCGAACAGCCAGAGCCAGGCCTCATCGGTCAGCCAGCTGTTCGGCTGGCTCGCGCTGATGGTGTTCGTCTCGTCCAACCTGCACCTCGCGCTGCTGGCGTCGCTGACCGACAGCTTCACTACCCTGCCCGTCTCGCCGCTGCCCATCGGCACCGGCCCGTTCAAGCTGGTCGCGGCCTATGGCGGAAAGATCTTCGCACTCGGACTCCAGTTTGCACTGCCGATCATCGCCGCGCTGCTGGTCACCAACCTTGCGCTCGGCCTGCTGACCAAGGCCGCGCCGCAGCTGAACCTGTTCGGCATCGGCTTTCCGATCACCTTGGGCGTCGGCTTCCTGATGATCAGCCTTGTCTTGCCCTACCTGACTCAGCCGCTGCTGAATGCGTTCGAACAGGCGGTCCAGCTGCCGGTGCAATTCTCGCTGGCGCCTGCGCGCTGATCGCTAATCGGATATCGCATCCGGAATTATTCAGCGAGTCAGAATAATTCCTGTCTTGTTTAAGAATTAAAGAACCTCGAGGCATCAGCCGACACTGATGGCCGTTCGATTTGCCCTGCCTGTCGTTGACGAGAGAAGCGCTCGGACAAATCTGACCTTCCCGACCAGACTCCACCTGAGACCTCGATCACCGACACCATGCTTTCCCTCGCCTCTGCCAGCTGCACGAACGTCCCTGACTATCCGATGGCATCAACGCTGTCCGGCACCGCCATCACGAACACGCGAGCGCCTGCCGTTGGCCACCCGGGTCCGGCGGTGCTGTCGATCATCACCGACGGCGGCCTCCGCTTCGACCGCCGGCATCTGGAAGATCCGTCGCGCCGGCCGGAATTTCCGCTGTCTGCGCTGTACTGCAATGAGCTGACGGGCGCCGGGCCGGAAGAACGCGGCCGGGCGCTGCTCGCCGACATCCGGCAGCGCAAGGCCGCCGGCGAGTTTTCGCCGTTCGTGCCGACGCTGGTGTTCACGCATGGCGAAGTGGTGAATGGTGAACTGATGCTGACCGATGCGCATGGCAGCTTCCGGATTCCCGCCACTGTGCTGCTCGAGGTGCTGGCCAGCGCCAGCGGCCTGCCGGCCTCGATGCAGGGCCGGCCGGCGCCGGTCGTGCTGTCCTGCTGCATGGCCGAGCAGATCGCCGGCTCGCTGCAGGGCTATGCGCGCCCGGTGCTGATCAATGGCAGCCGCCGCAACCTGTCGCATCTCGATGCCGAGGCAGTGTTCGGGCGCGTGATCCACGAAACCGCGCAGGCCTGGCAGCACGGCCGGTCGGTCGATACCGACCAGCTGTTCGATGCCCTCTCGCGCACCAGCGGCGAGCCGGTCCACCGGATCGAGCAGGACGACTGGCTGACGCACCATGTGCTGACCTCGGTCACGTCGCTGGATGAAATCAACGCCGAGCAGGAAGTGCTGTACCTGATCGCCAAACTGTCGCATGGCTCGGTCGAGCAGCTGGCCGAGGCGGTGCTGCTGTTCGGCACCGAGCCGCTGCACTCGCACTTTCACTGGTCGCCGGGCGACGCGCGCGCCAACCCGGTGTTGTGGCACCTTGTCCTGTGCGACGCGCGCGACCTGCCGCACAAGCTGGTGCTGCTGCTGGCGCTGGGCGAGCAGATCGACCAGACGGACGAGTCCGGCAATACGCTGCTGCATGATGTCTGCCTGTGGCAGGGTGACGAGGAGCTGCCCGCCGGCGACGAACTGATGGCGCGGCTGCTGCTGGCGAATGGCGCAAACCCACTGGCGGAAAATGACGACGGCATCACGCCGGTCGAGCTGGCCGAGGGCTCAGGCAACGACGAGCTGATCGCGGTGTTCAAGCCGGATGCCGATACCGACGACTACCCGGACATGCGGCCGGCCGGCCTGCTGGCGCGCGCCGAAGCAGAAGGCTGGGGCGCAGTCGCGACGCTGCTGCGGCAGGCGCTGGCGCGGCCGGATCAGTCCGATCAAACCGATCAGCCCGATCACGCCGGCAATCTTCAGATGATCGAGAACAGCGACAGCTGAGCGGTGGACTTGAACGACTTCATCGCCGCATCCAGCGTGGTCTGCTGCTGGGTGAAGCGGCTGATCGCCTCGGTATAGTCGACGTCCTGCAGCACCGACTTGGCCTGCGCGAAATAAACGTCCTTGGCCGAGCCGGCGGCATTCAGCGCATCGATTTCCTTCTGCTGCGCACCGATCGCGGCGCGTGAGCCGAGCGTGCGGTCGAGCAGCGTGGTCAGCGCATTGCCCGCGCCCTGCGAAGCCGCCTGCAGCGCCGCCTGCGCGGCCGGCGTCGCGGTCGAAGTCTTCAGCGCGTCCGACAGCTGCCGCAGCGTGGCAAAGATGTTCTGCACCGTGCCGGGCGCGGCCGGCGTGCCGGTGTCGATGTTCTCGAACAGCTGCAGCCCGCTCACCGACGTGGTCACCCGCCGGCTGGTGTCGACCTGCAGCTCGCGCTGGCCGGCATCACCCTGGAAGCTCGCGCCGGTGGCGGTCTTCAGATACGCCTGCACGCCGGCCTGGTAGCCGGAGAACAGGTAATTCCCCATGCTGTCCTTGCTGTTGGCCAGCGCCAGCATCGCATCGATCTTGCCGTCCAGCTCGACCGCCAGATAGCCGCGCTGCGTATCGTCGAGCGAGCCATTGCCGGCCGAAACCAGCAGCACCTTCAGGTCCTGCGCGACTTCGCCGACGCCGGACAGCACGCCCTCCTGCTCGGTCAAGGCATTGCTTGCATTCATCCGGTTGGTCGCGAACTGCGCATTCATCGCCTGCCCCTGCTCGAGGTTCAGCACCTGCGATGCGGCGATCGGGTCGTCGGACGGGGTCAGCACCTTGCGCCCGGTCGCGATCTGCTGCTGCGTCCTCTGCATCGTCGACTGCAGGTCGGTGATGCGCGCGGTGCCGGCGCTGTACAGGGTATTGGTGCTGATTCTCATGATCTTCCTCAGTTCTGGCCCAGTTGCAGCAGGATCTCGAACATCTGCGACGCGGTCTGCATCAGCTTGCCGGCGGCCTGATAGGCCTGCTGGTAGCGCATCATGTTGGCCGCCTCTTCGTCGAGGTTCACGCCCGACTCGGACTGCTGCGCGCCGACGGCCTGCGTGTAGTAAATGCCGGACGCCTCGCTGGTCACCTGCAGCTCGCGCGCCTTGTTGCCGACGTCGGCCACCAGCTGCGAATACGCGCCCTGGAAGTGCGTGCTGCGGCCGGCCAGCGTCATCGCGCCCTGCAGGTCGGCGATCAGCGCGGCATTGCGCGCGTCGGCCGTGCCGTTGGTGTTGGCGGCGATGGTGAAGCGGTCGCCATTGGCGGGCGCGCCGGACAGCGTGACCTGCATGCCGTTGAACGCGTAGCTGGCGTCGGCGATGAAGGGCACCGGCGCGCCGGCCGCATAGGTGGTGCTGCTGCCGTTCGCGGTCACGGTGACCGGTACCGCGGGAAAGCCGCTCAGCTGGCTGCCGGCCGACACATACTGCAGCGTGACCGGCGCGGCGATTGCCGCAGGCAGGAAGACGGCGTCGACGCTGCCGGCGCTGATGCTGCCGGTGCCGGTGTTGGCCGGCAGTGCCTGCGTGCGTATCGGCGCGCTGGCGGCCAGCTGCGCGATGTCCTTGATCATCACGTGAATGCCGGACGCGCCGGCGGCGGTCGGGCGGATCAGGTAGGTGTCGCCGGTGGCCGGCGTGCCGCCGAGGCCGATCGTGATGCCATCGACTGTCTGCGGCAGGCTGGCATAGTCGAAGACTTGTCCGTCCGACAGTCGCGTGAGCTGGTAGTCGGTGCCGTCATATTGCAGCCGGTAGTCGCTGGTGCTCAGCTGCGAGGGATCGGCCAGCGTCGCCGTCGGCACGCCGGTGCCGGTGTTGTCGCGGCTGGCGCTGACCATCGGCTGCGGCACGATGAACAGGTCGCCGCCCATCGTGCCCGACGGCGTCTGGCCGAGCCGGTGCTGCGCATTCACGGCATGCGCCAGCCCGATCGCGACGCGGCCGAGCGCATTCTGCGCCGGGTCGAGCGTCTGCTGACGGAAATCGAACAGCCCGCCGAGCCGTCCGCCCGGCAGCGCGCCGTCCGCGAGTATCGTGGTCTTGTCCTTCGTGACATAGGCGACCACGGTGCGGGTGCTGTCGGTCGGCGAGTTGGTCGCGGCCAGCGCATAGGCCTTCGCGCCGACCACCAGCGGCTGGCCGTTGCCGATGAAGACATGGCTGCTGTTGCCCTGCGCGACCACGGTCACGCGCACTTCCTTGCCGAGCTGCTGTATCAGCTGGTCGCGCTGGTCGAGCAGGTCATTCGGCGGCCGGCCCTGCGCAGCGGTGGTCGCCTTTTCGATCGCATCGTTCAGCTGGCCGATCTGGCGCGCATAGGCATTGATCGCCGACACGCTGGATTCGATCTCGCCGTTGATGCCGGCGCGTATGTCGTCGAGCTGGCCGCCGAGACCGTTCAGCCGTGCAGCCAGCGCCTCGGACGACGACAGCATCGACTGCCGCGACGCGGCGTCGTTCGGCTGCGCGGCGAGATTCTGCACGCTCTGGAAAAATTCCTGCAGCGCCGGCGACACGCCGGCTGCCGTATCGGCCAGCAGGTTGTCGATGCGGCGGATCTGCGTGTAATAGGTATCGAGGCTGCTCTTGCTGACTTGCGCGCCGAGCACCTGGCCGGCGAGGAATTCGTTGTAGGCGCGGTTGACGCCGGTGACTTCGGTGCCCTTGCCGACGAAGCCGTAGCCGACGTTCTGCCCGGCCACCGCGCCCTGCGTGACCACCTGCCGCGTGTAGCCTATCGTGCCGGAGTTCGCGATGTTGTGGCCCGTGGTCGCCAGCCCTACCTGCGCGGCGGCGAGTGCGCTCTGGCCGATGGAGAGGATGTTGGTGGTCATGGCGAAGGATAGGGTTGGCTTGGCTTGGTTCTGTTTACGGTTAAATTCAGGGAAACGTTTAGCCGCCGTTCAGGGTGCCGGCCTCAGACCTTCGCAATCACGCCCCGGAGCTTTTTCGCGTAGAAGGGATCGGTCGCATAACCGGCGCGCTGCAGCGCGTCAGCAAAGCCGCCGGCGTCGGCCACCGACGCGACTGCATCGCGATAGCGCGGGCTGTTTGACAGCATCCGCGCGTAGTCGCTGAATGCGTCCGCATACGAGTCATACGCGCGGAATTTGGCGACGCGCTTGTGCGCGACGCCGTCGATGTATTCGGTGGTGGTCACTTCGGCGACCTTGCCGTGCCAGTTACTGCCGGCCTTGATGCCGAACACGTTGAAGGTATTGCTGCCGTCTGCATGGCGGATCTCGCGCCGGCCCCAGCCGGTCTCGAGCGCGGCCTGGCCAAGCATGAATTTCGCCGGTATGCCGGTGGCGGCGCTGGCGGCCTCGGCGTGCTGCGCGAGCTTGCCGGTGAAGGCCTGCGGCGAGCGCAGTGAAACCGGAGCCGAGGTCGCAGTACTCGCGGGGGCGGACGCCGCCGCCGAGCTTGCCGGTCGGGACGCCGATTGCGCCACCGTCCCCGGTGTCGGCGCAGTCGCCGGATCGGTCGGCGGCACCGGCGTGCCCTTCGGCGACAATTGCCGCGCCAGCACCTCCGCAAGACCGATGCCGCGCGAGGACAGCGTGCGCGCATACTGCTGGTCGAGCATGCCCTGCATCATCTTGCCCTGCTCGCCATCCATCAGTCCTTCGGACGGCGTCGCGTCGCGCATGCTTTTCATCACCATTTCGAGGAACAGCGCCTCGAACTGCTTCGATGCCGCCTTGACGGCCTCGGGCGAATTGGTCGCCGCGGCCTCGCGCAGGCGCGCCAGTCCTGCCGTATCAAGCACGCCGCCATTCGGTGCAATCGCCATCAGATGATCTCCAGGTCGGCGCGCAGGCTGCCCGCCGACTTCATCGCCTGCAGGATCACCAGCAGGTCCTGCGGCGTGACGCCGACCGCATTCAGCGCCTTCACCACCTCGGCCAGCGACACGCCGGCCTGCAGCATCACCAGCTGCCCGGCTTCCTTCCTGATATCGATGTCGCTCTTCTGCGTCGACACGGTCTGGCCCTGGCCGAACGGGTTCGGCTGGCTGATCACCGGGGTCGTCGTGATCACCACCGACAGGCTGCCGTGCGCGATCGCGCAGGGTTCGAGCGTCACCGACTGGTTCATCACCACCGAGCCGGTGCGCGCATTGACGATCACCTTCGCCGCCGCCTTCGCGGTGCTGATGTCGAGATCTTCGAGCGCGCCGATGAAGGACACGCGCTCGCTGCCGTCCAGCGGCACGCGCACGCGGATCACGCGGCTGTTCTGCGCGCTGGCGACGCCGTCGCCGAACGAGCGGTTGATCGCATTCACCACGCGCGCGCTGTTGGCAAAATCCGCCCGCAGCAGTTCCAGCGCGATGAACTCGCCCTGCCCGACCGCGGTCGGCACTTCGCGTTCGACGGTCGCGCCATTGCTGATGCGGCCGGCCAGCAGGTGGTTGATCTGCTTCGAGCTGCCATTCGACGACGCACCCGCGCCGCCGACCAGCAGATTGCCCTGCGCCATCGCATACACGCGATTGTCCGCGCCCTTCAATGGCGTCATCAGCAGCGTGCCGCCGCGCAGGCTCTTCGCATTGCCGATCGACGAGACGGTGACGTCGATCTCCTGCCCGGGCTGCGCAAACGGCGGCAGCACGGCGGTGACCATCACCGCGGCGACGTTCTTCAATTGCAGCTGCTGGCCGGGCGGCAGGTTCACGCCCATCTGCGACAGCATCGACGCAATGCTCTGCACGGTGAACGGCGTCTGCGTGGTCTGGTCGCCGGTGCCGTCGAGGCCGACCACGATGCCGTAGCCGGACAGCTGGTTGTTGCGGATTCCCTGGATGCTGGCAAGGTCCTTGATCCGCTCGGCCTGCGCACAGGGCAGCAGCAGCATCGCGAACAGCAGGACGAGGATGCGTTTCATCGTCATAGCGGCAGGATGCTGAAGAAGAAGCGCGCGAGCGCCGTCTGCAGCGACGCGGCGTCGAAACGATTGTTGGTACGGTACTCGACGCGCATGTCGGCAACGGCGGTGGACGACACCGTGTTGTTGTTGATCGAGGTCGGATTGACGATGCCGGAGAAGCGGATGAACTCGGTGCCGCGATCGAGCGCCACCTGCTTCTCGCCGCGCACCTTCAGGTTCCCGTTCGGCAGCACCTCGGTGACGATCGCAGTCACGGTGCCGGTGAAGTTGTTGGCCGCGTTGGCGGCGGCCTTTTCCGAGTTGTTCAGCCCGCTCGAGGCCTCGAGGTCGAACGGCACGAGGCCCGTGCTCATGCTCACATCGGCGGAGCCTTCCTTGCTGGCCGACGCGCCGGCGTTCTTGCCGGCGCTGGTCTTTTCGGCAATCGTGATGACCAGTGTGTCGCCGACGAAGCGCGCGCGGCGGTCCTCGAACAAGGGCCGATGGCTTGCGTCCGCATAGATCGCGCCGCTGCGCGGCGGCGGCGCATCGGCCGGCCGCGCCACGGCGGGCGGCTCGACGATGGAACCGGGGGTCATTCCGGCGCAGCCGGCGAGCAATGCGACCAGCGTCGCCAGCGCGCCGCAGGCCAGCGCAACCAGGACAACGCGCAGGCCGACGCCGGCAATCTCGATCAGTGCCGGGCGGCGATGTTGGGCGGTGGCTGCCATGGCTCGCTCCGCTTACAGCTGCCCGAGGCGCTGCAGCATCTGGTCTGCGGTATTGATCGCCTTGCTGTTGATTTCATACGCGCGCTGGGTCTGGATCATGTTCACCAGCTCTTCCACCACGTTCACGTTCGACGTCTCGACATAGCCCTGCAACAGCACGCCGGCGCCGTTGGTGCCGGGCGCCACCATGTTCGGCGCGCCGGACGACGGGGTTTCGGTGTACAGATTCTCGCCGCGGCTGTCGAGGCCGGCTGGATTGTTGAACTGCGCGAGCTGCAGCGTGCCGACCTGCGTGTGCTGGGTACTTCCGGCCGCCTGGATCGTGATCGTGCCGTCGCTGCCGATGGTCATGTTGGTCGAGTTCGCCGGCAGCGTCACCGCCGGCTGGATCGGATAGCCACTGGCCGTGACGAGCTGGCCTTCGGCATTCACCTGCAGCGAGCCGTCGCGCGTGTAGGCGGCGCTGCCGTCGGGCATCAGCACCTGGAAGAAGCCGCCGCCCTGGATTGCAAAGTCCTTCGGGTTGCTGGTCTGCTGCAGGTTACCCTGCGTGAACAGGCGTTCGGTCGCGACCGGCCGCACGCCGGTGCCGACCTGCATGCCGGAAGCCACCTGTGTCTGCTGCGACGACTGCGCGCCGGCTGGCCGCGAGGTCTGGTACATCAAGTCCTCGAACACCGCGCGCGAGCGCTTGAAGCCGCTGGTGGCGACGTTGGCGAGGTTGTTCGAGATGACGTCGAGCTGCGCCTGCTGCGCTGTCAGTCCGGTCTTTGCGATCCACAGGGATTTCATCATGGCTGGTTCTCCTGCCCACGTTGGCCTGCGCCTGATTCTGCGACGGCGCTTACGGATTCATTGAGAGGATCTGGCTGGCTTTTGCCTCATTGCTCTCGGCGTTCTTCAGCAGGTTCATTTGCAGCTCGAACGAGCGGCCGAGCGCGATCATGCCGACCATCGCCTCCACCGCATTCACGTTGCTGCCCTCGAGGCTGCCGGGCGCGAGCCTGACCGTGGCATCCGCGCCGGCGGGCTGGCCGCTGGTGCTGCGGAACAGGCCGTCGTCGCCGCGCTTCAGCTCGCTTTCGGGCGGATTGACCAGCCGGATGCGGCCGACCGCCGTCGCCACGCCGCGCGCGTCCATCGTGCTGACCGTGCCGTCCGGCGCGATCACCACACGCACGCCGATCGGCAGGCTGATCGATCCGGCGTCGCCGGCCACGGCAAAGCCGCGATCGCCGACCAGCAGGCCGGTGTCGCTGACCTGCAGCGCGCCGTTGCGCGTGTAGACCTCGCTGCCGTCCGCCGCCTGCATCGCGATCCAGCCGCTGCCCCTGACGGAGACATCGAGCGGATTGCCGGTCTGCTGCACCACGCCCGGCGAGAAGTCGGCGCCGGTGGTGGCGTCGAGCACGAAGGCGCGCGTCGGCAGGCTCGGCCCCTGCACCGGCACCGCGCGGAAGCTGTCCATCTGCGCGCGAAAGCCGGTGGTGTTCAGGTTCGCGAGGTTGTGCGATGCCGTGCTCTGCTGTTCCATGACCTGGCGGGCGCCGGTCATGGCGATGTAGATCATGCGGTCCATGGGCGTTGGTACTTTCTATGGAATCCAGCGGCTTACCGGAATCAGCGCAGGTTCACCAGCGTCTGCATCACCTGGTCCTGCGTCTTGATCGTCTGCGCATTCGCCTGGTAATTGCGCTGCGCTGTGATCATGTTGACCAGCTCGGCCGTCAGGTCGACGTTGGAGTCTTCCACCGCATTCGACTGCAGCGCGCCGAGGTTGCCGGAATCGGGCGCGCCGACCATCGGGCTGCCGGAGTCTGCCGTTTCGGCCCACTGGTTGCCGCCGAGCGGCTGCAGCCCGTTCGGGTTGGCGAACGACGCCAGCACGACCTGGCCCAGCACCGCCGACTGCCCATTGGTGTAGCGGCCCATCACCGTGCCGTCGGGTGCGATGCCGAAGCCGGACAGGCGTCCCGAGGTGAAGCCGTCCTGGTCGAGCTTGTTCACCGCGAAGTTCGCGCCGAACTGCGTGGTGTCGGTGTAGTCGATGCCGACCACCAGCGGGTTGGTCGCGCCGGTCGTCACCGGAATCGATGCATTGATCGGCAGCGCCGCCTGCGAGGCCGCCGTCAGCGCGCCGTCGGGGCCGAAGGCCAGGCTGCCGATGGCCGCGCCGCCATTGATCAGCGCATCATCCGCCGCCGCATACACGTCCCAGGCGCCGGCGCCGGTCTTCACGTAAAAGGTCTGCAGCACGTGCGCATTGCCGAGCGAGTCATAGACCGACACCGAAGTGGCGTTGTTGTAGGTGGTCGGGTCGCTCATCGAGAATGGCGTGGTGAGCGGCACGTCCTGCCGCGAATCGAGGTTCAGCACCGAATCGACCGTCGAAGTCACCTGCGGCGGCAGGTCGGAAGTGCGGATGCTGATCGGCGACGACGAGCCGGTCGACAGCACGCCGCGCGCGTCGGCGATGTAGCCGGTCAGGCGCGCGCCCTGCGCATCGACGATGTAGCCGGATTTGTCCAGCTCGAACTGGCCATTGCGCGAATAGGTGATCGCGCCGTCGGTGTCCATGCGGAAGAAGCCGCCGCCGTTGATCGCGACGTCGAGCGGATTGTTCGACGAGGTGACGTTACCCTGCGTGAACTGCTGCGCGACCTTGGTCAGGCGGGTGCCGATGCCGATCGGCGAATTGCCGCTGCCGTCGATCGACGCCGCATAGACGTCGGAGAACAATGCCTGCGACATCTTGAAGCCGACGGTGTTTGCGTTCGCGACGTTATTGCCGATCACCTCGAGGGTGCGGGACGATGACGACAGGCCGCTCAATCCTTGCTGGAAGCTCATGCTCTTCTCCGTTCAGTGGGGGGAGGAATTCGGGGACATCAAAGAATCTGGCGCACGTCGGAGAGCGCCGCCGGCGGCCTGGCGCCGCCGAGGTTCAGTTTCGCGCCGCCGCTGCCGGTCGATACGCTCAGCACTTCGCCGAAGCTCAGAGGCTGCGACGCGACCGGCTGGCCGCCGCGCACGGCCGTGACCGTCAGCTGGTACTGGCCATCCGGCGCGATGCCGCCGCCGGCGAGCAAGCCGTCCCAGGCCAGCGCAAGCGTGCCTTCGGGGCGCGCGCCGAGGTCGACGATGCGCACCGGATTGCCGGCGCCGTCGCTGATCGTGGCCTGCACCTTGTCGGCCGGGCCGGACAGCTCGATGCCGTACACCGCCTTGCCGCCCGACAGCGTGACGGCGCTGCCGGGCACCAGCACGCCGCGCCCGATCATGCTGGCCGCCTGCAGCGACTGCGCGCCGGCCATGCTGTCCATCATCGCCTTCATGGTGTCGTTCAGCTTGTCGATGCCGGTGACGGTGGACAGCTGCGCCAGCTGGCTGGTGACCTGCGCGTTGTCGAGCGGGTTCAGCGGGTCCTGGTTCTTCATCTGCGTGACCAGCAGCGTCATGAAGCGGTTCTGCGCATCGGTTGCGCTGCGGGCCGAGGCGGCGGCGGCCGGGTTCATCGTCGCCAGCAGGTCGTTCGAGACCGCGTTGGTGATGGTCGTCATGGGCTTACTGTCCTATCGTGAGGGTCTTCTGCAGCAGGGTCTTCGCCGCGTTCAGCGTCTCGACGTTGTTCTGGTAGGCGCGCGATGCGGAAATCATGTCGACCATCTCGTCGACCGGATTCACGTTCGGCATCGCCACATAGCCGTCGCCGTTGGCCATCGGATGCTTGGGGTCGTACACGAGGCGCGGCGCCGAGGTGTCCTCGATTACCGAGGTCACCTTCACGCCGGCGCTGCCGGCCGCGTCGACCGGTTCGGCGGCGAACACCACATGTTTTGCGCGGTAGGCCTTGCCGTCCGGGCCGGTGGCGCTCTCGGCGTTGGCGATGTTGCTGGCGACTGTGTTCAGGCGCTGGCTCTGCGCGGCCATTGCGGACGAGGCGACATTGAAAATCGAAAGCAGCGACATGGTCAGTTCCCCTGGATGACTGCGAGCAGGCTCTTGATCTTCCCGTCCACGGCGGACAGGCTGGCTTCGTAGCGCAGCGCGTTGTCGGCGAAATGCGCGCGCTCGGCATCGAGCTCGACGGTGTTGCCGTCGATGCTGTCCTGGCGCGGTGTGCGGTACAGCAGCGGGTTGCCGGACGCGGTGACGCCGGCGGTGCCCGTCGGCAGGTGCGCCGGATGCGACCCGGACAGCGCAGCGGCAGCGCCGCCGCTCAGCGCATTCGCGAGCGCGCCGCGGAAGTCGATGTCACGCGCCTTGTAGGCCGGCGTGTCGGCATTGGCAATGTTCGAGGCCAGCACTTGCTGGCGCTCCGCGCGCAGGGCCAGCGCGCTCTGGTGGAACCGGAATACGGCGTCGAGTCGGTCGGTCATCCTCGCCTCCTTCATGGACGAATGGAAAGGATGATAGGAACGCAATCCGCTCGACCATGGGAGGAGCAGCCATGCGTTCGCCCCGCTGTTCGCCGCATCGGCTCGCGCGTGCGGGGCGCAGAGTGCCGGAGTCTTTACGGACCATCGAACGGAAAAATAAAGCGATGAAACGAACGATCAGAAAAATTGTCATGCTGCTCTGCTGCGCCCTGCTGCCGTTCGCGGCGCACGGCAACGGGCGGCAGGACACGGCCGCACTGAGGCAGCTGGCCGAACAGTTCCTGCTGGCGCAGGCCGCCACCCTGCCGGGCAAGGCGTCGGTGCGCGTGGCGCCGCCGGACAACCGGCTGCAGCTGGCGCACTGCGATGCGCCGCAGGCCTATCTCGCCAGCGGCGCGAAGGCTTTCGGCAAGACCTCGGTCGGCATCCGCTGCAGCGCGCCGGTCGCATGGAACGTTTTCCTGCCGGCGACGGTCAGCGTGATGGCCAGCTATGTCGCCAGCGCCGCGCCGCTGTCGCAGGGCCAGCGCATCGACGCGGCCGACCTGGTGATGAGGCAGGGTGACCTGGCGGCGCTGCCGGCCGGCGTGCTGACCGATCCGTCGCAGGCGCAGGGGCGCATGCTGCTGATGCCGGTTGCGCCCGGGATGCCGCTGTCGCGTGCGCTGCTCAAGAGCATGCCGGTGGTGCAGGCCGGGCAGCCGGTGCGGCTGGTGGCGCAGGGCACGGGGTTTTCGGTGACGGCCGAGGGGCGCGCGCTGACCGGCGGGGCCGAAGGCGACCTGGTGCAGGCGCGCACGGCCAGCGGGCAGGTCATCGGCGGCTTTGCGCAGGCGGACGGCACGCTGGCCGTGCGGTATTGATGATTCGACATGACGCGGCGTGGCCAGCGGCAGTCGGCAAGGGACGCTAAATTTTTTGCCAAGGCTGCCGTAACATGCTGCACACCAGCCCTTATTCGAGGACAGAGCGATGAAGATCGATGATGCAGGCAGCAAGTTGCCGTCCCTGCCGGCACTGAACCCGTCGGGCCAGCGCGCCGGCGTTGGTCGCACCGGCGAGGCTGCCGTGGCCGGCGCGCCGGACAAGGTCAGCCTGTCCGGCACGCTGCAGGCGCTTGCCGCTTCGTCCGAGGCGCCGATCGATGCGGCCAAAGTGGAAAAAATCCGCGCGGCGATCGCCGACGGCAGCTTCGGCGCCGATACCGGCGCGATCGCCGACGGCCTGATCGCCTCCGCACGCGAACTGGCGGCACGCGGCGGCCAGGACAAGCAATGAGCGCGATGCCGTCCCCGCTGGCGGGACTCCCCGACGAGGCTGCCGCGATGCGCGCACTGCTGGCAGTGCTCGAGCGCGAACAGGCCTGCCTGTCCCGGGGCGATGCGGACGGCTGTGCAATGCTGCTGGGCGAGAAGGCGGTGCAGGTCGCCGCGCTGTCCTCGCTGGCGGCAGAGCGGCACCGGCGGCTGGCGACGCTTGGCTATGACGCCGATGAGCGCGGCATGACCGCCTGGCTGCGCGCTTCCGTGGCCGGCAGCGTCGCGGACTGGGAGGCGCTGATGGCCGTCACCCGCGACGCGCACGAACTCAATCGCATCAATGGCCTGCTGCTGGCGCAGCTGGCCGCGCGCAACCGCCAGGCGCTCGACGCACTGGGCATGCGCGCCTCCGGCCCCGGACTGTACAGCGCCGGCGGCCAGGCCGACTACGCGACCTCGCGCGGCGCCCGCGTGATCGGCTGACGCCGCGCTCGCGCGGCCGGCGTGCCGTCCCTGCTGCTCGTTCCTCTCCTTCCTTCTGCATCCAGAACACTGACACGCTGGTGGGCGTCAACGCGAAATCGCTTGCAGTGGCGTTCACTTGGGGCGAGGCACTTCGAAGACACTGGATCCCGGCCTGCGCCGGGATGACTTTTTCAAAGGCAGCCGGCTCTTCAATCGTCATCCCAGCGAAAGCTGGGATCCATCTCCGCATCCCGATCGCTGACGTCATGGGTTTATCGACGATGGATCCCGGCCTGCGCCGGGGTGACGGTTTTGAGGGCAGCTGCATTTCACACGTCGTCCCGGCGCAAGCCGGGACCCATATTCGATCGACCTCCGGCCTCATCGGACGTTGCGGGCCATGCGAAGATGGATCCCGGCCTGCGCCGGGGTGAGGCAGGGGGCGTAGCGAGGGTTTCGTGCCGCATGCGGCACGCTCGCGAAGCGGCTGCGGCGTATTCGCCGCAGCGCGCCCTGCAAGGGTCGCAACGCATGCGTTGCGCCTGCCGAAGCGCCTTGGCTTGCAAGCCAAGGCGTGGGGCGGTCGTTCCTCGATAACGTCATCCCGGCGCAGGCCGGGATCCAGCGTCTTTGAAGCACTACGCCTTGACCGGCTGTGATTACGCCTGCGCCGGGATGACTTTTTCAAAGGCAGCCGGCTCTTCAATCGTCATCCCAGCGAAAGCTGGGATCCATATCCGCATCCCGATAGCTAACGTCATGGGTTTATCGACGATGGATCCCGGCCTGCGCCGGGATGACGGTTTTGAGAGCGTTGGTGCTTAAAACGTCGTCCCGGCGCAGGCCGGGACCCAGCGTCTTTCAGAACGATGCGC
>CAZTIF010000071.1:0-5175 GCA_964613635.1 uncultured Bifidobacterium sp.
TCGCCGATCTGCTTCGGCGAATTCAGGTTGAACGGCTGGCCGGCCAGTTCATACGCCTGGCGCTCCAGCTCCAACAGCTTCGTGCCCAGCTCGTGCGACTGCGCGACCAGCCGCGCCGCATCGACCAGCACGCCGTTGCGCTCGATCCGCTGCAGCACGCGCGCAGTCGGCATCTCGATGCGCTCGTAGACATGGCGCAGGCCGTCGTTCTTCTCGATGCGCGGCCAGATCGCCTGGTGCAGCTGCAGTGTGACGTCGGCGTCCTCGGCCGCATATTCGGTGGCGCGGTCGATCGCGACTTCGTCGAAACCGATCTGCGAAGCCCCCTTGCCGCAGACCTCCTGATACGTGATGGTCTTGCGCTCCAGCCAGCGCAGCGCGAGGCTGTCCATGTCATGCGTGCGGTGCGATTCGAACACATAGGATTCGAGCAGCGTGTCATGCACGATGCCCTGCACGCGTATGCCGTAGTTCTCGAGCACATGGCAGTCGTACTTCAGGTGCTGCCCGAGCTTCGGCTTTGACGCATCCTCGAGCCACGGGCGCAGCTTGGCCAGCACATGCTCGCGCGACAGCTGCTGCGGCGCATCCGGGTAGCGGTGCGCCAGCGGAATGTAGGCCGCGCGGCCGGGCTCGCAGCACAGCGAGATGCCGACCAGCTCGGCGCGCATCGCTTCCAGCGACGTGGTCTCGGTATCGAGCGCGGTCAGTGCGGCGGCATTCACGGTGGCGATCCACGCGTCCAGCTGCGCATCGGTCAGCACCGTCTCGTAATGCGTTTCGACCGGCGTTTCGGCCGGCGTTTCGGCGGCGAACAGGCTGCCCTGCGGCTCGCCATCGGCCGCCATTTGCGGCTGCGCGTCGCGCGCCAGCTCCGCGTTCAGCTCGCGCAGCCAGGTGCGAAAGCCCATGCGCTCGAAGAAGGCCTTCATCGCCAGCTTGTCTTCCGGCTGCTGGCGCAGCGATTCGAGGATGGACACATGGTGGCCCGACAAGTCGCAGTCGCACTTCACCGTCACCAGCCGACGCGACAATGGCAGCCATTCGAGCGCGCGGCGCAGGTTCTCGCCGACCACGCCGCCGATGTCGGCCGCATGCGCGATCACGCCGTCGAGGTTGCCGTACTGCGTCAGCCATTTCACTGCCGTCTTCGGGCCCACCTTGTCGACGCCCGGCACGTTGTCGACGGTGTCGCCGACCAGCGTCAGGTAGTCGATGATGCCTTCGGGCGGCACGCCGAATTTCGCGATCACGCCGGCCCGGTCGAGCGTCTCGTTGCTCATCGTGTTGACCAGCGTGACATGGTCGTTCACCAGCTGCGCCAGATCCTTGTCGCCGGTCGAGACGATGGTCTTCAGGCCTTGCCCGGTGGCCTCGCAGGCCAGCGTGCCGATCACGTCGTCGGCCTCGATGCCCTCGACCATCAGGATCGGCCAGCCGAGCGCGCGCACCACCTCGTGGATGGGCTCGATCTGCCGCGCGAGATCCTCCGGCATCGAAGGCCGGTGTGCCTTGTACTCGGCATACAGGTCATCGCGGAAGGTCTTGCCCTTCGCGTCGAACACGCAGGCGATGTAGGCCGCGTCATGGTCCTGTCGCAGGCGGCGCAGCATGTTGATCATGCCGTAGATCGCGCCGGTGGGCGCGCCGTCCGCATTGCGCAGGTCGGGCATCGCGTGGAAAGCGCGGTACAGATAGCTGGAACCGTCGACCAGCAGCAGGGTATTGTTCATGTGAAAGCGGCCGGAATGCCTCGCTGCGGCTGCAGCAGGGCTGAAAGGGACATGCCGCAGCACGAAACACGCGCGGCAAACGCGCCCGATTATGGCAGAGTTTGCCGCCTGCGCAGGCTGCGCTGGAGACGATGCGGCACGGTTTGCTAGAATGAGCGCGTCGCGCCCGATCAGGGCGCCCACCGTACGGAATGCGATGAACCAGCCCATGAACCGACTGCTCCCCTTGCGTCTTGCCTGCCTTGGCGCGCTGCTGTCGGTCGCGGCCGGCGTGGCCGTGGCGGACGAGCGCGCGAACGAAGCCGCATCGCCCGACAACCCCGTCGCATCGACGCGCGTGCCGGACGGCACCACCAGCATCACGCAGACGCGCGAGCAGAACGCGGTGACCTCGGTGCGCGTGCAGCGCGGCGACAACGTGTACCACGTGACGCCAGCCGAGCAGATCCCGTACTACCAGGAAGGCGGACGCGCCGCGACCTGGGAAGTTTTCCAGTTTCGCCCCGGCCGCGCGCCGGACAGCAAGGCCTTGCCGCCGCCGAAACGTTAATTTCAACCGTCACCGGCTTCGCCGGCCAACCACTACAGCTATGGCAGTTTTCACCCCGGTCACCCTGGAAGAGATCATCCCCTGGGCGGCCCGATTCCCGATCGGCACGGTCAAGTCGCTGCGGGGCATCTCCTCCGGCATCGAGAACAGCAACTTCTTCCTGGGTACCGACCGCGACGAGTTCGTGCTGACCATCTTCGAGAAGCTCAGCTTCGAGCAGCTGCCGTTCTACCTGAACCTGATGCGCCACCTCGCCGAGCGCGGCGTGCTGGTACCCGCGCCGATCGCCAGCGACCGCGGCGAGATCATCAACGCGCTGCACGGCAAGCCGGCAGCCATCGTGACGAAGCTGCACGGCGACTGGCAGCCGTCGCCGCAGCCGGCGCACTGCCGCGAAGTCGGCGCGATGCTCGCGAAGATGCACCTCGCCGGACAGGACTATCCGCTGTACCAGCCCAATCTGCGCGGGCTCGACTGGTGGCGCGAGACCACGCCGGTCGTGCTGCCCTACCTGCCGGCCGACGCGCAGGACCTGCTGCGCGCGGAGATGCACTTCCAGGAAGCCTTCGCCGCCTCGTCGCTGTACCGTGCTCTGCCGAACGGCCCTGTCCATGCCGACCTGTTCCGCAACAACGTGATGTTCGACGGCGAGCGGCTGTCGGGATTCTTCGACTTCTATTTCGCCGGCTGCGACACCTGGCTGTTCGATGTCGCCGTGACGGTAAATGACTGGTGCATCGACCTCGGCAGCGGCGAGACCGATCCGCAGCGCGTGCGCGCGATGCTCGACGCATATCGTGCGGTGCGCCCGTTCACGCCGGAAGAAGAGGATGCGTGGCCGGCGATGCTGCGCGCAGCCGCGCTGCGCTTCTGGCTGTCGCGGCTGTATGACTATTACCTGCCGCGCGAGGCCGAGATGCTGACCCCGCACGACCCGACGCACTTCGAGCGCATCCTGCGCCACCGGATCGGGCACGTCGTCGAGGCGCTGGCCTGATGCAGCGCCTGCCCGCGAGCGCCGGCATAGACTGGATCCGGCAAGGCCTGGCGCTGTTCCGCCGGCAGCCGGCCGAGCTGTCGATGCTGTTCCTGCTGTACATGCTGCTGATGTTCTCGCTGTCGCTGATACCGCTGGTGGGACAGGTGCTGCCGCTGCTGCTGATGCCGGCCTTCTCGATGGCCTTCATGCAGGCCTGCGCCGAGATCGAAGCCGGGCGCAAGGTACGGCCGGCGCTGTTGCTGACGGCCTTCCGTTCGCCGGCGCTCGGCACCCTGCTGCGGCTAGGCTCGCTGTACATGCTGGCGGCCATCGCCGCCGTCGCCCTGTCCTCGCTGGTCGATGGCGGCAGCTTCTGGAAACTGATGTCCGGGCAGGTGAAGGCCGATGACGAAGGCGTCGCGGTCGCCGGCCTGCCGCTGGCGATGGCGTTCTCGGCACTGGTCTACCTGCCGTTCGCGATGGGCTTCTGGCATGCGGCGCCGCTGGCCACCTGGCAGCGGATGGGGCTGTTCAAGGCCATCTTCTACAGCTTCTTTGCCGTGCGCCGCTGCGGCAAGGCCTTCCTCGCTTATGCACTGGGCTGGATCGTGGTCGGCATCGCTGCACCGGCCGTCCTCAGCGCACTGCTCGGCCTGCTGCTGGGCAAAACCCTCGTGACCGTCATGCTGCTGATGCCGCTGTCGGTGATCCTCACCCTGGTGATGTACTGCTCTTTCTACCCCACCTACACGGCGGTATTCGGCCAGCCGGAACAAGCGTAATTTCAGCGTTCCAGATAGATACCTGTTTGTCGTTCGATCGAAAACTGCAGTTTTCGATGTTATTTCGCGACATAGTTTCTTGGAGGGAACGCATGAAAAGCATCGGGAACCGCATCTCCGGCGCCATCGCCGAGCTCGTGTCCAAGCCGGGCCGACAGGAGAAGGACTCGGACGTGCTGATGGGCGTGGGGGTCAAGGTGCTGAAAGACGGCCCGAACATCGGCAAGATGGTCGGACTTTTCCGTGGCGCGAGTCATTCCTCCGCCGGCACGCAAGTCAGAAACTCCATGCTCGGACGTCAACTGGCGTCCCATCAGGACATTCTCACTGTGTTCAAGTCTTGCGGCATGAGCGAAGACCAGGCTGCCCACGCACTGGACAACGTGCGGGTGATTGGCAAGGGATATTCGGCGGCCGACGTGAAGCGCGAGGTGTCGCAGTTCAAAACCAATCAGGACCAGTTCGTCGCCGCAAGGTTTTTCCTCGACGAAGGCGCGGAAAAATCCTGAACGAAGCAACTTGCAACGCACCGCCATTCGCAGGCCGGAATACAGCCGCCGACCGTCCGGGCGGGAAGCCGATCGACCTTCTTCTGCGGGGATCCCATGAGTGAACTCATCAAGGGCATCTACATCGAGAAAAGCAACCTGCCGAACGACGTCCCGGTGGAAGAATGCGAAAAGGTGGAAGACGGTTTTGTTTACCGCTTCCAGCGCCGGACTGACGTGAGTGCCCTCGAACGGTTTTTTCGTATCTTCTCGGACCTGTTCGACGGCGTGACGAAGGCACAGGGAAGGCTTTGCAAAGCCGCGGAAAAATTGCCCGATCTGATTTCCATCAAGGGGCATCAAATTCCGATCAAGAGCCAATCGGCGAGCGGTGCCATCGGCGTCTCGACCAGCCGTGAAAAGCCCTGGCCCAAGGCCTTTGACACGATCGACATTTTTTTCAGGCGTGGCGCTGCCGACACCCTGACCGCTGCCGCTCCGGCAGTCCGTGCGGATAACGGGGCACAACCGACGAAGCCGGCGCCGCCGGCGCCACCCTCAAGAGCAGGGCGCCCTCCGCTCGGCCATGCCGACAACGGGAGCCCACCAGCGAAACCGGCACCGCCGGCGCCACCCTCGAGAG
>CAZTIF010000071.1:5275-18060 GCA_964613635.1 uncultured Bifidobacterium sp.
CCGATGCCGGAGAAGCCGCTAACGGCCAAGGCAGCAACCGCTGCCTCCGAGCCCATCGGCGATGAAGCGCTGCAAAATGCGATCAAGCGACTGAAGAAAACGACGCACGATCCGGCTGCCGTGAATAAAGCCCCGCCTGCGGACCCGAACGACCTCGCCGCGATCATGCAGAAAAGATTCGCCTCGATGCGCCCCGGACTCTCGGACGAAGATCCGGCAAAGGCGCAGAAGGCCAAAGACGAATGGGATGAGTAGGCAAGGCCAGGGCTGACGCCTTGCGCCTCGAACTTCAGCCCGTTCGCTCCAGCTTCGCTATCCCGAGGTCCAGCAGCTTCATGCCGTTGCGGCCGAAATTGATGTGCGCGCGCGCCTGCGCGCCGCTGCCCTCGATGTTGACGATCACGCCTTCGCCGAACTTCGCATGGCGCACGCTCTCGCCGATGCGCCAGCCGACGTCGCGGCTCATCTTCTGCGCGATCTGGTTGTTGCCGACGTCCGGCGAATCGATCCACGCGGCCTTCTGCTGCGGCTGGCCGAACCAGTGCGACTGCACTTTCGGCGACAGCCACTTCAGGCTTTCCTCGGGCAGCTCGTCGAAGAAGCGCGACTTCATGTTGTAGCGCGTCTGGCCATGCAGCATGCGCGTCTGCGCGAAGCTCATGTACAGCCGCTTGCGCGCGCGCGTGATCGCCACATACATCAGCCGCCGCTCTTCCTCGACGCCGTCGTCGGCCTGCTCGCTGTTCTCGTGCGGGAAAAGCCCCTCTTCGAGGCCGGTGATGAATACCGCGTCGAACTCCAGTCCCTTGGCCGAATGCACCGTCATCAGCTGGATCGCATCCTGCCCGGCCTGCGCCTGGTTGTCGCCGGCCTCGAGCGACGCATGCGACAGGAAGGCCGACAAGGGCGACATCACGGTCACCAGCGGCGCATCGGCGTCGATCAGTTCGGTACCGTCACCAGTGACCAGCATCGCCGCCGCCGGCTGTGCCTGCGGGCCGAGCAGCGCCGGCGCGTCCATGCCGAAGCCTTCTTCCGACACGAACACGGTGGCTGCGGCGACCAGCTGCTCCAGGTTCTCGATCCGGTCCGCGCCTTCCTTCTCGGTCTGGTAGTGCTGTACCAGTCCGCTCTTTTCCAGCATCACCTGCACCATCTCCGGCAGCGGTAGCTGCTGCGTCTCGAAGCGCATGCCCTCGATCAGCTTCACGAAGCTGCCCAGCGAAGTGCCGGCCTTGCCGGCCACGTGCGGCACCGCCGCGTACAGCGAGATGCCGAACTGGCGCGCAGCATCCTGCAGCTGCTCGATGCTGCGCGCGCCGATGCCGCGCGTGGGGAAGTTCACCACGCGCAGGAAGGCGGAATCATTGTTCGGATTGTCGATCAGCTGCAGGTAGGCGATGCCGTGCTTGATCTCGGCGCGCTCGAAGAAGCGCTGGCCGCCGTACACGCGGTACGGCAGCGCGGCCGTGAACAGCGCATGCTCGATCACGCGCGACTGCGCGTTCGAGCGATACAGGATGGCGATCTCGCTGCGCAGCCAGCCCTCGGCGATCAGGTTCTTTGCCTCGTCGACCAGCCACTGCGCCTCCTGCAGATCGCTGGACGCCTCGTACACGCGCACCTGCTCGCCATGGCCGGCGTCGGTGCGCAGGTTCTTGCCGAGGCGGCGCGTATTGTGCGAGATGAGCACATTGGCCGAATCGAGGATGTGGCCGTGCGAGCGATAGTTCTGCTCGAGCTTGATCAGGTTCTGCACGCGGAACTCGCGCTCGAACGCAGCCATGTTGCCGACGTTCGCGCCGCGGAATGCGTAGATGCTCTGGTCGTCGTCACCGACCGCGAACACCGCATTGTGCTCGCCCGCCATCAGCTTCAGCCACTTGTACTGCAGGTCATTGGTGTCCTGGAATTCGTCGACCAGGATGTGCCGGAAGCGCGACTGGTAATGCTCGCGCAACGGCTGGTTGCGCGACAGCAGTTCGTAACTGCGCAACAGCAGCTCGGCGAAATCGACGACGCCCTCGCGCTGGCACTGCTCGTCATAGGCGGCATACAGCTCGACGAACTTGCGCGTGAAGTCGTCGCCGGCTTCGACCGCATCGGCGCGCAGGCCCTGGTCCTTCGCGCTGTTGACGAAATACATCAGCTGCTTCGGCGGATATTTCTCGTCGTCGACATTCAGCCGCTTCAGCAGCCGCTTGATCGCCGACAGCTGGTCGGCCGAGTCGAGGATCTGGAAAGTCTGCGGCAGCGCGGCGTCGCGATAATGCGCGCGTAGCAGCCGGTTGCACAGCCCGTGGAAGGTGCCGATCCACATGCCGCGCGTATTGATCGGCAACATCGCGGACAAGCGCGAAAGCATTTCCTTCGCGGCCTTGTTCGTGAAAGTGACGGCGAGTATGCCGGCCGGCGACACCTGCCCCGTCTGGATCAGCCACGCGATCCGCGTGGTCAGCACGCGCGTCTTGCCGGAGCCGGCGCCCGCAAGAATCAGCGCAGGCTGCGAAGGCAGGGTGACGGCGGCAAGCTGCTCGGGATTGAGGTTGTGCAGGAGGTTTTGCATCCCGCGATTATATGTCGGCGCGCCACCGCGACGCGCCGACCTGTGGGCTCGGAAAACGCGCAAGCGTCACTGCGTTGCGCCGGACGGCGGCGGGCTGCCGGGCGCCGTGCTCGCAGCGCTCGCCTCGCTGTGCGACAGCACTTCGGTCTTCGATACGTCGAGCGCGTCGCGCTGCTGCGGCCCGGAACGAAGCTCCGACCGGCTGCCGCCCAATCCTTCGCTGCCGGTGGTCGGCAAGGCCAGCGAACTGTAGGTGATTCCGGGCGTTTCATCGAACTTTTTCACGATCTCGATGTAGGGGTTGGACGAGCTGACTGAACTGATCGCGCTGAATGAACTGAACGAGGTGCCGCTCTGTTCATCGGTCCCGTCGGATGATGCAACTGCCGGCATCGGCGAAATCAGCGCATAGTTGCTCGTGAGCCGCGCCGTCACCGGTATGCGCGCCGGCTGCGGTTCGTCCGGCGCTTCGATGGGAATCTCGTGCAGCGACGCAGCGATCAGCTGGCCCGGCACCGGCTGGCGCGTCATGCTCACGCGCTGCAGCTCGGCGGAGTCGACCACAGGCTGCCGCAGCGGTGCGGACGGCGCAGGCGGCGTGCCGTTCACGGTCGGCGGCAGCGGCGGCAATGACGGCAGCGTCGGTCGCTGGTACAGCAGCGACCCCGAGCCGCTGCCCTCGCTGTCGGTCACCGGCTTGATCTGCGCGTGACGCTGCTGCCGTTTCTCTTCACCGAGGATGATCGGGCAGATGCGGTCGAGTTCGGTAGCCCACGATTCCGTGCTGAGCCGCTGGCGCTCTACCGGCTGCGGCCGGATGGAAATCATTTGCCAGCGTCGCGCGAAGTATTTCAGGTGCGAGCCGACCGCATAGGTGCGCAGGAAGGCGCGGAATGGCAGCTTGCGGTCCAGCGGCTGCTTCACATACGCCCTGACCATCGCCTTCATTTCGTAGACCGCGATCTCCGGCGTCGTGTCATAGGGCGACATCGCGGGCGCGCGCATCAGCTTGTTCAGTTCGCCCTGCGTGTCCCGCCCGATTCCGGCGAACGCGGTCAGCCTTTTTTGCCGCAGCGCTTCCCCTTGCGTCGGGATCAGCCGGTGCGGCGAGGTGGTCTGCCCGAGGCGCTCGAGCGCATAGGCGCGCGCGATGACGCGCAAAGGCTTGCGCAGCGCACCCACCGTGAATTCCCCGCCGGACTCGCGCACCGCATGCGCGCATATCTTCAACTCGATCGCCGCGCGCACGAGCTTGGGGTCGGGTGCCTCCGATGCATAGATCGTGTCGACGATAGACGCGAGGAAGGCCGCCATCTCCTGCTTTTCGGCTTCCTTGTTGTTGGCGGCGATGAAGCGCTCCGAGGCCTTTTTCCCGAACCCGCCTGCCGGCGCTGCGGGAATGCGCGTGCGCGCGCCGCTGACCGGGGACGTCAGCGCCAGCGTGCGCGTGCGGCTGCTTTTGACCGGCGTCGCCGCAGAGATCGCGGAGCGGCTCAGCTCGCCGATCTTTTTCGGCGAACGCTTGTGCAGATAGACGCAGGGCCGCGTCTTGCGGTCGAAACCGCCGCGCAGCTGGATGGCATCGGGCAGGTCGCGGATTCCCTGGTAAAGGATGGAGGCATTCTTCAGGCCCTTGTGCGGACTCAGCTGGACGACCGGATCGCCGCCATGGTCGATAGGGCAGGCGGAGGGCTGCAGGATCCTGCTGTCCTTGGAAGTGGGATTCATGGGCTTCCTGTGAATTGAAGTGAACGGTGATCAGGCGTCAGGCGCGATGGATATTGCGGGTGGGGTCGGTCGGTGACGGGTCGGGCGGCATGGGGTCGGTCGGTGCGGGATCGTCTGCGGCGGGCGCATCCGCGCCGGTGACCAGCGACGAGAACTTCGCTGCGAACTCGAGGAATTCGGCGACCTTGTCGCGCAGCGCATCAATGGTCGCATCGTCGGGATCGAATTCGCCGATCAGCATGACGTCGTCGTCCGGCCCGAGCGCCAGCTTCACGCTGGCCACGCCGGTCAGCTGCAGGTTCGCTTCGAGCAGCGCCGCATACACGCGCTCACGGGCGCTTTCGTCGGCCCGACCGATCGAACAGCTCATCACGATGCGGGACGGCGCTTCGTGCCAGTCGATGCGCATCGATACGCCCTCGTCGAACTCCAGCTCCCAGCTGTCGATGTCTTCCTGCAGGATGGTGACGATCTCCGGAATCGAAGGTCCAAGCTGATGCATCAGGTACTGCAGTTCCGACAATCCGAAAGCCACTGGTCACTCCTCGTGTTCATGCCGCATTGATGAGAGTGCATGCAGACAGTCCGTCAGAAGAATGCCCGCATGCAAAGCGGCTGCTGAGTATCGGGAGGGGTGAACGAGTTCCTGCCGGCGCGAGCGCTGTCACGCGGAATTCAGGGAATCTTGGAGCGCAAAAGAAAACGGCGGGACCAGCCCGCCGCCATTGACAGAGCGTTCATCGAAGAACGCCTTGATGAGTCGCTTATCGAAACAGATGAGTGAATGCTGTGGCGGCGGCACGCGCATCTTCGGATGCGTACACGCTGCTGATGGCCGCCACCATGTGCGCACCGCGTTGGACGAGGGGCTCGCTGTTCTCGACAGTCATGCCACCGATCACGCACACCGGCACAGGCAGTTCACTGATCGCGCGCGATACGATGTCCGGCGACGTGGTCACCGCGTACTTCTTCACGCGCGACGGATAGAAGCCGCCGAAGGCGACATAGCTTGCGCCGGCAACGCTCGCATCACGCGCGAGCTGCAGGTCGCCGTAGCAGGATGCGCCGACGATCTTGTCGGCACCGACGTGCGCACGCACCTCGGCCACCGACGCATCGGTGCCGCCGACATGGATGCCGTCGGCGTCGAGCTTGTCGCACAGCGCGACATGGTCATTGATGATCAGCGGGACATTCAGGCGACGGCACAGCTGCAGCAACGCGGCCGCCTGTTCATCGCGCAGCGCATCGCTGGCCGTCTTGTGGCGGTACTGCAGCAGCGTCGCGCCGCCGAGGATCGCATGCTCGCTGACTTCCAGCAGGCGGTCGGTGTCATCCCAGTCGGGCGTGACGAGGTAAAGGCCTTTCATGAGATCTCCTTCTGGCGATCGGGTATGCGTTGTCCTTGCGCGATCGCGAATGCGTGTTCGAGACTGCGCTGTGTGTACTGCTGGGCGGTATCGATCGCGTCTTCCATCGTCATGCGCAGCGCGAGGCGCGCAGCGATCGCCGACGCCAGCGTGCAGCCCGAGCCGTGATAATCGCCGGGCAGGCGCGGCCATGACCAGCGGCGGCTGCGCTCGCTGCAAAACCAGCGGTTGACGACCGCATCGCCCGCGCCATGTCCGCCCTTGATCAGCACATGCGGCGCATCGTTCATCAGCTCGCGTGCCTGCAGATCGATATCGTCGGTGCCGCACAGCGCACGCGCTTCGGGCAGGTTCGGCGTGACCAGCGTCGCCAGTCGCCGCAGCGGCGCGAGCGCCAAAACCGCATCGCCCTTGGTCAGCAGATCGCCGTGGCCGCTGGCCAGTACCGGGTCGAGCACCACGGGCAGGCCGGGATGGTGTTCGCGCAGCTGCGTGATCGCAGCGGCAAGCGCCTGCGCGTTCGCCGCGCTGCCAACAATGCCGATTTTCACCGCGTCGATGCGCGTGCCCCGTTCGACCAGTACGCGCACCTGCTCGCGCAGGATCATCGGGTCGACCGGATGCACTGCATGCACATGCTGGTTGTCCTGCACCGTCAGCGCGGTGACGACAGGCAGCGGATGCACGCCCGCCGCACCGATGGCCTGGATGTCCGCCTGTATGCCGGCGCCGCCGCTCGGGTCGAGCCCGGCGAACACCAGCACGCAGGAATGGGTCATGCGACCCGTCCCGCCATCGGCGACGACGGCGATGCGGCAAACTTGCGCGGAATGCGGCCGGCGAGGAAGGCATCGCGGCCGGCTTCGACCGCCAGCTTCATCGCGCGCGCCATGCGCACCGGGTCCTTCGCGCCGGCGATCGCGGTGTTCATCAGCACGCCGTCGCAGCCGAGCTCCATCGCAATCGCTGCGTCCGATGCGGTGCCCACGCCGGCATCGACCAGCACCGGCACCTTCGCCTGCTCGATGATCAACGACAGGTTCCACGGGTTCAGGATGCCCATGCCGGAGCCGATCAGCGAGGCCAGCGGCATCACCGCGCAGCAGCCGATCTCTTCGAGCATCTTCGCCTGTATCGGGTCGTCGCTGCAGTAGACCATCACGTCGAAGCCATCCTTCACCAGCGTCTCGGCAGCCTTCAGCGTTTCGGGCATGTTCGGGAACAGCGTCTTCTCGTCGCCGAGCACTTCGAGCTTGACCAGCTTGTGACCGTTCAGCAGTTCACGCGCGAGCTGCAACGTATACACCGCATCCTTCGCGTTGTAGCAGCCGGCGGTGTTCGGCAGGATGGTGTACTTCGACGGCGGCACCACATCGAGCAGGTTGGGCGCATTCGGGTCCTGGCCGATGTTCACGCGGCGAATCGCGACCGTGATGATGTCCGCGCCCGAGGCTTCGGTCGCGCGGCGGGTCTCGTCGAGGTCCTTATACTTGCCGCTGCCGACCAAAAGGCGGGAGCGGTAGGTGGTGCCGGCGATGGTGAGGCCGTCGTCCGGTGTCGGGTCATTCATGTTCATTCGGAATCCTTGGTTGGCCAGCGAAGCCGCTGGATCCCGGCATGCGCCGGGATGACGATTTATCTGCCAGCAGCCTCAAAACTGTCACCCCGGCGCAGGCCGGGGTCCAGCGTCTTTTCAATCGTCGATCAGCCGCCACCAATCGCTCGCACGATATCCACCTTGTCACCCCCCGCAAAGCGATGCTCGCGCCAGCGCACACGCGGCACTACTTCGCGGTTGACGGCAATGGCCAGCGCCTGGTTGGTCAGCGCCAGTGCGTCGACCAGATCCTGCACGCATTCGCCGTCGCCGATCTCGCGCGGCTCGCCGTTCAGTTCGATTGCGATCATCGGCTTGCACTCGTCACTGCTTGCGGTAGATCTCGGCGCCGCTCTTGACGAACTCGACGGCCTTCACTTCCATCCCCTGCTTCAGCGCATCGATTTCGGAGATGCCCTGCTTCTCCGCATACTCTCGCACATCCTGCGTGATCTTCATCGAGCAGAAGTGCGGGCCGCACATCGAGCAGAAGTGGGCAACCTTGGCCGAATCCTTGGGCAGGGTCTCGTCGTGGAATTCACGCGCCTTGTCCGGATCGAGGCCGAGGTTGAACTGGTCTTCCCAGCGGAACTCGAAGCGCGCCTTCGACAGTGCGTTGTCGCGCACCTGCGCGCCAGGATGGCCTTTCGCCAGATCGGCCGCATGCGCGGCGATCTTGTAGGTGATGATGCCGTCCTTCACATCGGTCTTGTTCGGCAGGCCGAGGTGCTCTTTCGGGGTCACGTAGCACAGCATCGCGCAGCCATACCAGCCGATCTGCGCCGCGCCGATGCCGGACGTGATGTGGTCGTAGCCCGGCGCGATGTCGGTCGTCAGCGGGCCCAGCGTGTAGAACGGCGCCTCGTGGCACTGCTCGAGCTGGAGGTCCATGTTTTCCTTGATCAGCTGCATCGGCACATGGCCGGGGCCTTCGATCATTACCTGCACGTCATGCTTCCACGCGATTTGCGTCAGTTCGCCGAGCGTCTTCAGCTCGCCCAGCTGCGCCTCGTCGTTCGCGTCGTAGATCGAGCCGGGGCGCAGTCCGTCGCCGAGCGAGAACGACACGTCATAGGCCTTCATGATCTCGCAGATGTCTTCGAAGTGCTCGTACAGGAAGGATTCCTTGTGATGCGCGAGGCACCACTTGGCCATGATCGAGCCGCCGCGCGAGACGATGCCGGTCATGCGCTTGGCCGTCAGCGGCACATAGCGCAGCAGCACGCCTGCATGGATGGTGAAGTAATCGACGCCCTGCTCGGCCTGCTCGATCAGCGTGTCGCGGAAGATTTCCCAAGTCAGGTCTTCGGCCTTGCCGTTCACCTTCTCCAGCGCCTGATAGATCGGCACCGTGCCGATCGACACCGGCGAATTGCGGATGATCCATTCGCGCGTTTCATGAATGTGCTTGCCGGTGGACAGGTCCATCACGGTATCGCCGCCCCAGCGGATCGCCCAGGTCATCTTCTCGACTTCTTCGCCGATCGACGAGGTCACGGCCGAGTTGCCGATGTTGGCGTTGATCTTCACGAGGAAGTTGCGGCCGATGATCATCGGCTCGGATTCCGGGTGGTTGATGTTGGCCGGGATGATTGCGCGGCCGCGCGCGATTTCTTCGCGCACGAATTCCGGCGTGATCTCGGCCGGGATGGCTGCACCGAAGGACTGGCCCGGATGCTGGCGGCCCATCAGCTCGGCGAGCTTGGCACCATTCGGGCCGGAGGCCTTCAGGCTGGCGATGTAGTCCTGGCGGCGCAGGTTCTCGCGGATCGCGATGTATTCCATCTCGGGCGTGATGATGCCCTGCCTCGCGTAGTGCATTTGCGTGACGTTCTTGCCGGCGATGGCGCGACGCGGCTTGCGGTGCAGGTTGAAGCGCAGCTCGGCGAGCTTGGCATCGTTCAGCCGCTCGATGCCATAGGCCGAGCTCGGGCCGGCCAGTTCTTCGGTGTCATTGCGCTCGGCGATCCAGTTCGCGCGCAGCGGCGCCAGGCCGGAACGGATGTCGATCTTCACGTTCGGGTCGGTGTACGGGCCCGAGGTGTCGTACACGAAGACCGGCGGATTCTTTTCTGCGCCAAACGAAGCCGGCGTGTCCGCCTGGCTGATTTCGCGCATCGGCACCTGGATGTCGGGACGCGAGCCCTGCACGTGGATCTTGCGCGAGTTCGGCAGCGGCTGGATGGCGGCTTCGTCCACCGAGGCGGTGGCGGCGAGGAACTGCGGATTGGCGTTCATGGGCTTCCTTTGCTCAAAACAGCGCAGGAAGCAGGAGGTGGGGAAGGGTGCCCGGGCTCTTCGCTTCCCTACGCTGGCGTTATCCAGATCAGGTCGGGAGGCTTGTGGCGCCTCCACTGAGGGTATTTCTCACCCGGCTTGAAGGAAGCCAGGACCCCTAGCGTTTTTACTGCCTGATGGCAGTGCCCGAGATTATAGCCCAGCCCGGCGCGTCGGTGGCGCGCGCCGGATCAACTGGCCCAAGGTTCCGGCAGGCTTTTGACAGAATGGAAAGATCAGTCGCCGATCACGCGTGCGTCCTGCCAGATCGGATGATCCTTGCTGATGTGGTTGCCGCGCAGGTCAACCTTCTGCAGCTTTTTGTTCAGCTTCAAGGTCGTCAGCAGGATGTTGGCCGCCTCGTCGCCCACCATGTTGCGGCTCAGGTCCAGCTCGCGCAGGGCCGGCATGCCGGTGATTTCCGCCATCAGCGCGGTCCAGCCGAGGAGGTTCTTCTGGTTCGCGCCGAAGGTGCGGCACAGCAGGTTGCCGCCGAGCGCCAGCACTTTCATGCGCTGGTGCCCGTTCAGTCCGACACACAGGAGTTGCAGCATGCCGCTGTCGATCACGGAGTCGCACAGGCGAAATTCTTCCAGCTTCGGCGAGTGCTTCAGCGTTTCGGCGATCTGGCTCATGATGAGCCGCACCGAGTACTGGTACTCATCCTCGACGCGGCTGATCAGCAGGCCGTCGAGGTCCAGCTTGCGCACGGCCCGCAAGACCTTGTCGCCTGCGTCCCGCAAGGTCTTCAGCACCATGGGTTCGACCAGTCGGTTGCGCAGCACCAGGTCGATCCGGAGTTCGCGCTTGTCCGCGCGCGGTATGCTTTGCAGCAGCTTCAGCAGTTTCTGCTGGTGCCGCCACGATCCCGCAACGCTGTACGTGGGCATGTAGTACGGGTCCTTGCTCTTCCAGGGATTGAGCGGGGCGCTGTAGTCAATCACCACTTCCTTCGGCTCGCCGGCGACCATCACCCGGTACAGCACCGTCACCTGCGCGGATTTCGACTTCAGCAAGGACAAGGGCAGCACCATCTGCGCATGGCTCTTCACCAGCGCATCGATCTCGCTGGCCAGCTTCGCCTGCGCATGTTTCTCATGCCGGGTGCGGCGGGCCATCGCGGGAATCAGCGCGGCGCTGCGCACCCGGCTCAGCCAGGCATTCTCCGGTCGCTGGCGATCCGCAAGCATCTCTGCGTTGTGCGCCTGGCTGATGCGTGCATACAGCCCGCGAATCTCGGCTGTTTCAAGTGGCGTCTCGCCGTGCAGGAAATGATCGATGAAGTAGAAATGCACATCTTCGGGCGCTTCATGAAACAGGTGGGCGCGCGCGCTGCCGACGACCATCCTCGGCGCCCTCGGTGCCGACACTTGGCCACTTTCGACTTCTTCCGAGCTGCACACCAGCACATCGCTGTCGTCGAGCGCTTCGGTGGCGGGCTTGCCGGCTGTTCCGGTACGGGTCGTGCTGAGCATGATCTCTCCTTGCTGGGGACAGGCAGGCGATGCCTGCCCGAATGTGCGCGTCAGTCGGCGCGCTTGAACAGCACACGCCTGTCGCGGAATACCGGATGGTCGCGGCCGATCGGGTTGCCGGACAAGACCACGCGCCGCAGCGACTTGTTCGTGTCAAGCGCTTGCGCCAGCAGGTCGGCCCCTTCCTCATCGATGCCGCAGAAGGACAGGTTGAGCTCGGTGATCGTGGTATTGGTGGACAGCATGCGC
Organism: uncultured Bifidobacterium sp.; assembly: GCA_964613635.1. Lineage (GTDB taxonomy): Bacteria > Pseudomonadota > Gammaproteobacteria > Burkholderiales > Burkholderiaceae_D > Pernthalerella. Next base: position 16,541 of record CAZTIF010000071.1, read on the forward strand.
TTCAGCGCCAGCATGCCGTCCAGCACGGGCAGTTCTTCGCCGAAGCGCTCGCACAGCGGATTGCACGAAAGGTCCAGCTTGCTCAGGCTGGTGTTGCGCCTGGCCGCCATCGCGATGGCGACCAGGCCCTGCGGGCCGATGCCGTTCATGCGCAGGCCCAGCGACTGCAGCGAGCGGTTGCCCGACACGATGCGCGCCAGTGCAGCGACGAACAGCGCGTTGAGCTTCTCCGCCTTCGCATCGCCCGGCGTGACGGCACCGCCCACTTCCGCGCTGCGGCTGTAGCGGTTGAGGTCGAGCGTGCGCAAGCCGGTGACCAGCGCCGCCACCTTGGCAAGCCGCTTCACGAGCGGGAACACGACCGAAGACAGCGGCTGGTCGCGGCAGCTCAGCTCGAAGGCGGGCATCTCGCGCTGCTCGCGTATGGCGCGCAGGGTTTCTGCCTTCAACGCCTTGACGACCGCAGGCGCTTCCCTGTCGGCCACCGCCTGCCGCCGGTCTTCTTCGGCCCAGCCGCGCCGGCCGCGCACCTCGGACCAGCCGCGCAGGTCGGCTACCCGATGATTCGACAGATCGATACGGATGAGTTTGTCGCTGCCGGCCACCAGCAGGCCATGGATCAGTTTCGTGCGTGCGCCGGTCTCGGCATCGAGCGTATCCCAGCGATGGGACAGATCGATGGCCACCTTGTCGTTCCCGCCGATCTGTATCGCCAGGCGCTGCCTGAGCGAGCGACCATGATCGAACACAGGGACTGCGACAGCAGGCCTGCTACGCGCGCTGGAGGATTCATAGCCGAACACCGGAATGCCTTCTTCCAGGCGAAACGAATTGCGATGACCACGACGCTCCGAATACGCGCGCAATACGATCGTGCGGTCTTCCATGTCGCCATGACGCGCCAGCTCGTCGCTGTGCCTTGCGGTCGCGTCCGTCGATGCGATGCTCCACTCGTCCCGCGTGGTCGACTGCGAAGGCAGGCGCACCTGCATGCTGGCACGCTGCGGCTTTTTGTCCTGCGCGCCGGAGCCATTGCCCCGGCGCGAGCCTGACATGCGAGAACGCCCGGCGTCGCTGCGGTCGTTCTCGTCCTTCGTGAAAACGGGATAGTCCATCGACCGGCGGCCGGTGCGTTTGTGACTGTCGCTCATTGCGGCAGCTCCTTTGGGCTTCTTGTAGATTTGAAAAGTTCGAACAACGCTCCGGTTCCCCGACGAGCCCGGAGCAAACAGCGCCGTGTGTAGCGAATCCCTCGAGCCAAGTTCCGGCGCGTGGCCGGATGCCGCCCGCTTATAATGTCGGGTTTGGAAAATCTCTCTGGAATCCCGCCAAATCATGGAACTAGCCAAGGCCTTCGAACCGTCCGCGATTGAGCAAACCTGGCGCAACACGTGGGAACAGCGCGGCTATTACGCCGCCACCCTCGACGCCGGCAAGCCCGCGTTCTCCATCCAGCTGCCGCCGCCGAACGTGACCGGCACGCTGCACATGGGCCATGCGTTCAACCAGACCATCATGGA
>CAZTIF010000072.1:0-17829 GCA_964613635.1 uncultured Bifidobacterium sp.
CAGGTTGGCCACCAGCGCGCCCAGCGTGTCGTTGTCGCCGAACTTGATCTCGTCGGTGACGACGGTGTCGTTCTCGTTGATCACGGTGATCACGCCCAGGCCCAGCAGCGTGAACAGCGTCGAGCGTGCATTCAGGTAGCGCTCGCGGTCGGCCAGGTCGGCGTGCGTGAGCAGCACCTGCGCGGTACGCAGTCCGTGTTCGCGGAAGCTGGTTTCGTAGATCTGCGCCAGCCCCATCTGGCCGACGGCGGCGCAGGCCTGCAGTTCGTGGATGCCGGTCGGCCGCTTGTCGAAACCGAGCCGCTGCATGCCCTCGGCGATCGCGCCCGAACTGACCAGCACGACCTGCTTGCCCATCTGCCGCAGCTGCGCGATCTGGTCTGCCCATTTCGCGATCGCGGCGTGATCCAGCCCCTTGCCCTCGTTGGTGACCAGCGACGAGCCGACCTTGACGATCACGCGCTGCGCTTGCTTGATGACGGATTGCATCGGAATGCCCGTTGGATGTCGTTGTTCTTGTGGGTTCCCGCTCAGCCGGCCGATTTGAAGCGCGGATCGTCGGCGTCGATGCTGGCGATGCCGATCGCCTCTTCGGCAATGCCGGACTGTTCGCGCTGCTCCTGCTCGCGCTGCGTGGCGAGGTACTCGTAGATCTCGGTGACGAGGTCGTCGCAGCCTTCGCGCGTCAGGCCCGAGATGCGGAATACCTGCCCCTTCCAGCCGAAACGCTTGATGAAGTCCTTCACGCGCTTCTCGCGCTCGTCGTCCGGCACCATGTCGAGCTTGTTCAGCACCAGCCAGCGCGGCTTGTCGAACAGCGTATCGTCGTATTTCTTCAGTTCCTTGACGATCGCCTTGGCCTCTTTCACCGGATCGACGTTCGCATCGAACGGCGCCAGGTCGACGATGTGCAGCAGCAGGCGCGTGCGCTGCAGGTGGCGCAGGAACTGCACGCCGAGACCGGCGCCATCGGCCGCGCCCTCGATCAGGCCGGGGATGTCGGCGATCACGAAGCTCTTCTCGTGGCTGACGCGCACGACACCGAGGTTCGGATGCAGCGTGGTGAACGGATAGTCGGCAATCTTCGGACGCGCATTCGACACCGATGCGATGAAGGTCGACTTGCCCGCATTCGGCATGCCGAGCAGGCCGACGTCTGCGAGAACCTTCAGCTCGAGCTGCAGTTCGCGACGTTCGCCTTCCTTGCCATCGGTCTTTTGCCGCGGTGCGCGGTTGGTCGATGACTTGAAATGGATGTTGCCCCAGCCACCCTCGCCGCCCTTGGCCAGCAGTGCAACCTGGCCATGCTCGGTCAGGTCGGCGATGATGGCGCCGTCGTTCAGATCGGTGACCAGCGTGCCGACCGGCATGCGCAGGTAGATGTCGTCCGCCCCCTTGCCGTAGCAGTCGGAACCGCGCCCGTTCTCGCCGCGCTTCGCGCGATGCAGCTTCGCATAGCGGTAGTCAACCAGCGTGTTGATGTTGCGATCGGCGATCGCAAAGATACTGCCACCCTTGCCGCCGTCGCCGCCGTCCGGACCGCCGAACGGACGGAATTTCTCACGGCAAAACGACGCCACGCCGTTGCCGCCGTCACCTGCCACGACCTCGATTCGTGCTTCGTCGATGAACTTCATGATTTTGCCGCTTCGATATTCCAGAATTCAAATGAAAAAGGCCCTGCCTGCGGCAGAGCCCTTCTTCCCGCAGGACGGGTCAGCTTATCAGGCCGGAACGACCGTCACAACGTGGCGCTTGAGCAGGCCCTTGGTCGCGAACTTGACGGTGCCGTCGATCAGCGCGAACAGCGTGTGGTCCTTGCCGATGCCGACGTTCTCGCCAGCATGCAGCTTGGTGCCGCGCTGACGAACGATGATGCCGCCTGCGTTGATCGACTGGCCGCCGTAGACTTTCACGCCAAGTCGCTTCGACTCTGAGTCACGGCCGTTGCGGGTAGTACCGCCGCCTTTTTTGTGTGCCATTTGATGCTCCTGATTCGGTAGTGGATCCCGGCTGCCTTAGCCGTTGATCGAGACGATTTGCAGTTCGGTGTAGTTCTGGCGATGGCCCTGACGCTTCTGATAGTGCTTGCGACGACGCATCTTGAAGATCTTCACCTTGTCATGGCGACCGTGCGCCACTACCGTAGCCAGCACCTTGGCACCTTGAACCAGCGGCGAACCGAATTTGATCGTATCGCCGGCGCCCAATGCGAGCACCTGATCCAGGGTGATTTCGGAGCCGATGTCTGCCGGTATCTGTTCTACTTTAAGTTTTTCGCCAGCAGCAACTTTGTATTGCTTACCGCCGGTTTTTATGACCGCGTACATGGGAACCTCATCAATTGAGTTTGGAGAAAACGCCCGGAGCCTGCGCCACCGGGATACTGCTTCGCCCTGACAGGCAGCCAAATGAAGTTGCCAAACAGGGAAAACCTCAAATTATACATGGACTTAGGAACCGAGTCAAAACCCGCTTCACCCCCCGACCGATCGGCAGGCAGCAGCCGCAACGCGCTGCCGACGCACGGGCGCATCGTATAATTCCGGCCTTTAACCGAACCGCCTACCATCGTGTCCGCCCCGAAGCCTGCCGAGAAGCACCCCTTGTCCGTGATCGCCAGCGACATGACGGCGGTCGACGCTGCCATACGCTCCCAATTGCATTCGGATGTCCCGCTGGTCAGCCAGATCGCGGACTACATCATCAGCGCCGGCGGCAAGCGCATTCGCCCTGCGCTGGTGCTGCTGATGGCGAATGCCTGGGGATACTCGGGTCAGGATCACTACAAGCTGGCGGCCGTGGTTGAATTCATTCATACCGCGACCTTGCTGCATGATGATGTGGTCGACGAGTCCGATCTGCGGCGCGGCAGGCAGACTGCCAACGCCATGTTCGGCAATGCCGCATCGGTACTGGTCGGCGACTTCGTCTACTCGCGCGCTTTCCAGATGATGGTCTCGGTGAACAGCATGCGCGTGATGCAGATCCTGGCCGACGCCACCAACGTCATCGCCGAGGGCGAGGTGCTGCAGCTGATGAATATGCATGACCCGGATGTCACCGAAGAGCGCTACCTGCAGGTGATCCGGTCGAAGACGGCCAAGCTGTTCGAGGCTGCCACCGAGCTGGGCAGCCTGATTGCCGGCGCACCGGAAGCGGCGATTGCCGCAGCGGCGGAGTATGGCCGCAGCCTCGGCACTGCCTTCCAGCTGATCGATGACGTGCTCGACTACTCCGGCAATGCCGCCGACATCGGCAAGAATGTCGGCGACGATCTGCGCGAAGGCAAGCCGACGCTGCCGCTGATCTACCTGATGCAGCACGGCACGGCGCAACAGCGCGACCTCGTTCGTGAATGCATCTCCACGGGGGACGAAGCCCACTTCGACGAAGTGCTCGCGGCGATCACCACCTCGGGCGCGTTGCAGTACACCCGCGAGCAAGCCGCCCGCGCGCGCGACCGGGCCAAGGCCTCGCTGGCGTCGCTGCCACCGGGGACTTTCTGCGAAGCCCTGTTCGCGCTGGCAGACTTCGCGGTCGACCGAAACCATTAATTGAAATTAGGCATCGCCATATCGCCCGGAGTTTGTTATACTCATGCGCTTTCGCGGTTGCGCAGCTTTTCCCGGATACGGGCAAAGAAGCAAAACCGGAAGATCGGGGTGTAGCTTAGCCTGGTAGAGCGCTACGTTCGGGACGTAGAGGCCGGAGGTTCGAATCCTCTCACCCCGACCAATTTTCTTTCCTGCTTCCACAGTTTTTCCTTGCAGTGCCGGCCCGTTCGGGCGACCCTTGGAATGACTGGCATGGATTCTGCAAAACCTTGCCGTTTGCGCACCTTGCGCGAGGCAAGGTTTTTTTGTTTCCACGGCCGTTTTCTCGCCCCATACCCGCCGCACGATCTCGCCATGAACCCGTATGCACTTTTGCTGATGATGGTACTTGCCTGCAGCCTGGGCGGCTGCGCCGTCATCGCTGTCGCCGATGCCGCAATCACCGTCGCCGCTACCGGCGTGAAAGTCGCCGCAAAGACCGTGGGGGCTGTCGCCGATGCCGTGATCCCGGACGGGGACGACTGAGCTACCGAGCTGTTTGCTCCTTCGAGGCGCTCGACAACTCCTTGCAAAGACCTGCGCCCGCAGGCATCTCACGGCCAGCGCATGGGTAGCGCCATGGCCCGGTATGGCCGCGCGCCCTCACGGCCTGGTCCACCGTCCTGCACTTTGCAAAGTATTTCGCTGATACCATCGCTGCGCCCACGAAAATGCCGTGGATTCCGGCGCAAGAAAGCGCCTCGATAAAACAAATCAATACACGTCATACGAGACAAGAGGAGTCCCCTTGCAAGCCCTTTCCGATTCCGCCGTGGCGGCCGATCCCGCGCGCGACGCGCTTTACCGAAAAATAGCGCTGCACTTCCTGCCCCTGCTCTGCCTGTGCCTGGTCGCCGCCTACCTTGACCGGGTCAATGTCGGCTTCGCCAAATTGCAGATGCTCGACGACCTGAAGTTCAGCAACACGGTCTATGGATTCGGCGCCGGCATTTTCTTCCTCGGCTATGTGCTGTTCGAGGTGCCGAGCAATGTCTTCCTCCACAAGGTCGGCGCGCGCCTGTGGATCGCCCGCATCATGATCACCTGGGGGGTGATCGGCGCGGGCATGGCCTTCGTCACCACGCCGATGCAGTTCTATGTGCTGCGCTTCCTGCTCGGCGTTGCCGAGGCCGGTTTCATCCCCGGCGTGCTGTACTTCCTGTCCTGCTGGTTCCCGTCGGAGCGGCGCGGCAAGGTGATTGCGCTGCTGCTGGCCGCCGTGCCCTTGTCGAGCGTGATCGGCGGCCCGCTGTCCGGGTGGATCCTGTCCTCGTTCGCCGATGTCGGCGGCCTGCGCGCATGGCAATGGCTGTTCCTGCTCGAGACCATTCCCTCGGTGGTGCTGGGCTATGCAGTCATCCGCATGCTGAGCGACAAGCCGTCCGGCACGCGCTGGCTGAGCGACGAGGAAGCGGCCATCGTGACGGACGACATCGCGAAGGAAGCTTCGCGCAACCAGTCGCATTCGAGCATGGCCAGCGCCTTCAGGAGCGGCATCGTCTGGCAGCTCACGGCTGCGTACTTCTGCATCGTCAGCGCCGTGTATGTGCTGATCTTCTGGCTGCCCACGCTGATCAAGCAGAACGGCGTCACCGACCCGGTGCATATCGGCCTGCTGACGGCCATCCCGTATCTGGCGGCGATCATTGCTTCCATCTACAACAATTCGATGGCCGACAAGCACCGCGAGCGCCGCTGGCACACCGCCGTGCCTTGCGCTGTCACGGCGCTCGGCCTTGCCCTCGCCGGCATGCACTTCGACAGCCTGGCCCTGACCATGCTGATCCTTACCGTGACCGCCGCGGCCGCGTCAACGACGCAGGCGGCATTCTGGAGCGTGCCGCCGACCTTCCTGAACGGCGCCGCTGCTGCCGCAGGCATCGCATTGATCAACTCTGTCGGCAACATCGGCGGCATGGTCAGCACCTCGGTGGTGGGCTGGATCACGGACGTCACCGGCAACTCGCAGAACAGCCTGATCCTGTTCGGCGGCATGCTGCTCATCAGCGTCGTGCTGGTGCTGAGGCTGCCGGCGCGGCTGGTCAACCACTGACGGTCGACAGCACGATCGACGGATTGCGCACGCAGTCCGCAGCGGTACGGAAAGCCACCCGTCGGGGTGGCTTTCTTGTTTGTACGCCATGGATCGTGGCCGCTCGGGGCCGGAAAAGTTCACCGCGATTGAGGCGACACAAACGGTTCGCATCGAGCGCTTGTCTTGCGAAGCCGCGAAAAAACCCCGCATCACCAGACTGGTCAGAGTTTTGTCAACCACTGGAGAAATGCGATGAACAAAAGGCTTCTTGCATCCGCTGTCCTGGGGCTGCTGTCGAGCGGATCGGCGATTGCGGAGTCCGGGCTGACCTTGTACGGCAATGTCGATGCATCGCTGGTGAACGCCACCGGCATAGGTGAAGGCTCGGACCGGCGGCTGAGCTTTGGCGAAGGCAACTGGGCGCCATCGGTCTGGGGACTGAAGGGCACCGAGGATCTTGGCGGCGGCATGAAGGCCCACTTCCGGCTCGAGGGCGGCTTCAGCGCTGGCACCGGCGCGATCGCGAACGGCGGTACCACCGGCATGTTCAGCCGCATGGCCAATGCCGGCATCAGCGGTCCGTTCGGCTCGGTGACGGCCGGCCTGAACCTGTCGCCCTTCATCGCCGCCTATACATCGACACTGGGCCTTGCGGGCAACAACTTCTATGTGCCCGCATTGCTGATGCATCGTGACGGCAGCGTGATCAGCGGCACCGGCACGACCGCCGGCTCGCCGGTTCCTGCCTTCCCCGGCGGCACCGATGCCGATCCTTCCCTGGGCACGACGGGCGGCTTCTTCATACCGAATTCATTCACCTACAGCTTGCCGTCGGAAATGATCGCCGGCGTGACCGGCAGCGTGATGTACGCGCTCGGCGGCGTGCCCGGCGCGACCCGCCAGAACCGCTTCGTGTCAGCGAACCTCGGGTATGCCTTCGGCGACCTGAACGTGGTGCTTGCCGGCTCCGATCGCGACGAGCAATACAAGCAGTATCTGGTCGGCGCGAGCGTGCCGATAGGGCCGATCAAGCTGGCTGCCAACTATGTGCGCTTCAACCCGGCGATCGGCGAGTCGAGCAGTACCTATATCCTCGGCGCGCAGATGAAGGTGATCCCGAGCGCCAGCGTGGGCATCAATTACGCCCGCAATGACGGTGCGGGCAATCCGGAGATCATCAACCTGTCGGCCGTCTACTCACTGTCGAAGACGACCAATCTCTACGCCGCCTTCAACCGGGCGACCGATGGCATACCGTCTTCCTATTCGGGCAATGTCGATGCCGGAACCGATCCGACCCTGACGCAAACGGGCTCGTCGAACGCCGTCATCCTGGGCATACAGAAAGGCTTCTGACGAAGGTGTGGATGGCGCCCGGCGCATGCGCCGGGCTGCCGTTCAGGGCTGCAGCGCCTCCTTGCGGAGTCGCCTGGGTCGGAAGACTTCGGTGTCTTCGTAAAACGCAAGATCTTGTCCGGGCCACCAGCCCGGCACGCCGAGCACGGGCAAGTGACAGAAATCCGCGCTGCTGAATCCGCCGCGGATCTGCCTCGCCACGCGCCCGTCGAGATCGGCGATCCGCTGCTGCGGAGACAATTCAAACCACGCCGGCTCGACCTCGACGGTCCACGCATGCGCGGTAATGGACTTGTAGGGAGCCAGCAGCTTTTCGACGAGCGCATGGCCGAACAGCACCACGTCGCAATCGGCGGAGAACCGGCCCGGGCTTTTCAGCAGTACGCTCTTCCAGTCATGCTCGCGCAGCGCGTGCAACAACGGCGGATCGCTGCTGACGACGAGCGCGGCATTTTCGTCGAACAGTGTCGCCGCGTCGCGCTGCCGACCGCGGGTTCCGGCTGCTGCCGGAGCGGCGAAGGCGCGCGCATGCAGCGCATTCAGTTCGCGCTTGATGCGCGGCATGTGCAGCCAGGCCAGCGCGTTGAAGAAATCATGCAGGTTGTCGCGCGTTGGCACGGCACCGGTGGCGGCGATGTGCGCTTCATAGGGCGTGCCGGCGGGCAGTTGCTGCTGCGGGATGAAGCGGATGGCGTGGCCGTTCTGGTTCTGCAGTCCGCGCGTGGCCGCCAGCTCGCCGGCCTGCGCGATCCAGTCATCGCGCCGCGCCAGCGGCTCGCCCAGCTCGCGCAGGAATGCCAGCCAGGGCCGCTCCCAGTCTATCGATTCGAAGGCCATGGCCTCCGGCCGCCGCTCAGGCGAATTTCCAGTGGAGCGACTGTCCCGCGTCGAGCGGCACGAGCGTTGCATCGCCCATGCGCACTTCATCGGGAATGGTCCATTCGGTGCGCTCCAGCGTGACCTTGTCGGCATTGCGCGGCAGGCGATAAAAGTCCGCGCCGTGGAAGCTGGCAAAGCCCTCCAGACGATCGAGCGCGCCGGCGGACTCGAAAGCCTGCGCATACAGCTCCATCGCGTGCAGCGCGGTATAGCAGCCTGCGCAGCCGCACGCATGTTCTTTCAGGCCTTTCGGATGCGGCGCCGAATCGGTGCCGAGGAAGAAGCGCGGATTGCCGGAGATGGCCGCCTCCAGCAGCGCCTGTCGGTGGGTCTCGCGCTTGAGCACGGGCAGGCAGTAGTAATGCGGCCGGATTCCGCCCTTGAAAATCGCGTTGCGGTTGTACAGCAGGTGGTGCGCGGTGATGGTCGCGCCGATGTCGCCGTCGGCATCACGCACGTACTCGGCTGCATCTTTGGTCGTGATGTGCTCGAACACGACGCGCAGGCCCGGCAGCGACTTGCGCAGCGGTTGCAGGATGCGCTCGATGAACACGGCCTCGCGGTCGAACAGGTCGATGTCGGCGTCGGTGACCTCGCCGTGGATCAACAGCGGCAGCCCGAGTTCCTGCATCGCCTCGAGCGCGCCCATGCAGCGCTTGAGGTCGGTGACGCCGGCGTCGGAGTTGGTGGTCGCGCCGGCCGGATACAACTTCACCGCCTTCACAAAACCGCTGTCGACCGCGCGACGGATTTCGTCGGCGCGGGTGTTGTCGGTCAGATAAAGCGTCATCAGCGGCTCGAAGCGCATGCCCGCCGGCAGCGCCGCGAGAATGCGTTCGCGGTAGGCGGCGGCCATCGCGGTGGTGGTGACCGGCGGCTTCAGGTTCGGCATCACGATCGCGCGACCGAATTGCCGCGCGGTGTGCGGTACCACGTCGGCCAGCACGGCGCCGTCGCGCAGGTGCACATGCCAGTCATCGGGACGCGTGAGGGTGATCGACGAAGTGATCGGGTTAGTGCTGGACATGGCGTGGAATGCGGCGTTGGTGAAGGAAAGCCTGAAATTTTACAGGACGGTGGCTGGCCGGCCTCAGCGCATTGCCGCAGCCTCGGCCGGACTGCCCTCCCCGGCGCCGTCCGCTTCGTCCTTGCGGGCCTGCTGGCGCTCCCACATGTCGGCGTACAGGCCGCGCGCGGCGAGCAACTGTGCATGCGTGCCGCGCTCGGCAATGCGGCCACGCGACATGACGAGGATCTGGTGCGCATCCGCAATCGTCGACAGGCGGTGCGCGATGACCAGCGTCGTGCGGTCGCGGGCGATTTCTTTCAGCTGCGCCTGTATTGCCTGCTCGGCCTGCGAATCCAGCGCCGAGGTCGCCTCATCGAACACCAGGATGGCGGGGTCTTTCAGCAGGGTGCGCGCGATCGCCACGCGCTGCTTCTCGCCGCCGGACAGCTTCAGCCCGCGCTCGCCCACCGTGGTCTGGTAGCCATCGGGCAGGCTCATGATGAAATCGTGGATGTAGGCGGCGCGCGCCGCGGCGACGATTTCTTCATGGCTGGCACCGGGACGGCCATAGCCGATGTTGTATTCGATCGTGTCATTGAACAGCACCGTATCCTGCGGAACGATGCCGATCGACTGGCGCAGCGATGTCTGCGTGACCTGCCGGATGTCCTGTCCGTCGATCCGGATAGCGCCGCTGTTGACGTCGTAAAAGCGGAACAGCAGCCGTGCCAGCGTCGACTTGCCTGAGCCGCTGTGGCCGACCACGGCGGTCGTCGTCCCGGCCGGCATGGTGAAGTCGACGCCGAACAGGATCTGCCGCTTGGTCTCGTAGCTGAAATCGACCTGCTCGAAGCGCAGCTCGGGCCCGGCGATCTGCAGCGGCGCAGCGGCGGCCTCGTCCGCTACCTCGCGGTGCTGGTCGAGCAGTGAAAACATCCGCTCCATGTCGGCCATGCTCTGCTTGAGCTCGCGGTAGATCACGCCAAGGAAGTTCAGCGGTATGTAGAGCTGGATCATGAAGGCATTCACCAGCACCAGGTCGCCAAGCGACATGCTGCCGTCGATCACGCCCAGCGTCGCGCGCCACAGCATCATCGAGACGGCCGTCGCGATGATCAGCGACTGCCCGGTGTTCAGCAGAGACAGTGAATTCTGCGAGCGCACCGCCGCCCTTTCGTAGCGCTGCAGTCCTTCGTCGTAGCGCCTGGCCTCGTATTCTTCATTGCCGAAGTACTTGACGGTCTCGTAATTCAGCAGCGAATCGATCGCCCGCACGTTGGCTTTGGAATCCAGATCGTTCATCGTGCGCCGGAAATGCGTGCGCCACTCGGTGACGACGACGGTGAAAGCGATGTAGAGCACCAGTGCCACGATCGTTATCGCGGAAAACCAGATGTCGTACCGGGCCGCTAGGTAGCCCAGCACCAGCGAGATTTCCACCAGTGTCGGCAGGATCGAGAACAGGGTGTATGACACCAGCGACGAAATGCCGCGGGTGCCGCGCTCGATGTCGCGCGTGACGCCGCCGGTCTGCCGATTCAGGTGGAATCGCAGCGACAGCGCGTGCAGGTGACGGAACACTTTCAGCGCGATGTTTCGTACCGCCCGCTGCGTCACTTTGGCGAAGAAAAATTCGCGCAGCTCGGTGAAGGCCGTGGTCGACAGCCGCAGCAAGCCGTACGCGACCAGCAGCCCGACCGGCAGCGCCAGCAGCGATACCGGGCGTTCCGGCGTGATGGTCAGGCCGTCGATCAGTTCCTTGAGCACCAGCGGCACCGCGACGTTGGCCACCTTGGCCAGCACCAGGCAGGACAGCGCCAGCAGCACGCGCCACTTCCACTCCCATAGGTAGGGGAACAGGGTCTTCAGTGTGGCCCAGTCGTTGCGGGTGTCCTGGTTCGCTGGGGCTTCGGGATAATTGCTGGCGTATCGTCGCATGGGAATAGGGCAGGAAGATTGCGGCTGGGTTATGCTTCGATGCGCCCGCCTCCGGTGATTTTACCGCCTGCGGCATCTGAATCAGCGAGCCACCATGAGCGATACCCCGAAGACCGACCTGCCGGAAGGCATGCCCACCCTGCGCGTCATGCCGATGCCGGCTGACGCGAACGTGCACGGCGACGTGTTCGGCGGCTGGATCATGGCGCAGGTGGACATTGCCGGTGCGCTGCCGGCAGTGCGCCGCGCGAACGGCCGCGTCGGCACGGTGGCGGTGAATTCCTTCGTGTTCAAGCAACCGGTGTTCGTCGGCGACTTGCTGTCGTTTTACGCCAAGATCGTCAGGACCGGCACGACGTCGGTCACGGTCAATGTGGAGGTCTTCGCGGAACGCAACCGGCTGCAGGCCGAGATCGTCAAGGTGACCGAGGCAACGCTGACCTATGTCGCCGTCGGCGACGATCGCAAGCCACGGCCGCTGCCGCCGCTGCCGGCGCAATGAGCTTCAGGCCGGCGTCGGCGCTTGCTCTCGCAATTCGCGCCGCAGGATCTTGCCGACGTTCGACTTGGGCAGCTCCCCGCGAAATTCGATCAGCTTCGGCCGCTTGTAGCCGGTGAGCTGCTCGTGGCAATACGCCATCAGGTCTTCGGCTGTCAGTGAAGGATCGCGTCGCACCACGTACAGCTTGACCGCCTCGCCGGTGTTCGCATCCGGCACGCCCACCACGGCGCATTCGAGCACGCCCGGATGCATCGCGACCACGACCTCCACTTCGCTCGGATAGACGTTGAAGCCGGAGACCAGCACCATGTCCTTCTTGCGATCGACGATGGTCACATAGCCGCGCTCGTCCATCACGCCGATGTCGCCGGAACGGAAGTAGCCGTCGCGCGTCATTACGCGCGCGGTCTCGGCGGGATTCTGCCAGTAGCCTTCCATCACCTGCGGGCCGCGAATGGCGATCTCGCCGGCCTGCCCCGGCGACAGCGCCGTGCCGAGCTCGTCGAGGATGGCGATCTCCGTCGATGGCAAGGGCAGTCCGATGGTGCCGGTGAATTCGTTCGAGTCGGCCGGATTGGCGGTGGCGACGGGCGACGTCTCGGACAGGCCGTAACCCTCGACAATGCTGCGCCCGGTGGCAGCGAACCAGCGGTCGTTGACGGCCTTTTGCACCGCCATGCCGCCGCCATTGCAGAGCTTGAGCGCGGAGAAATCGAGACTGGCGAAACCGGGATGGTTCAGCAGCGCGTTGTAGAGGGTGTTCACCGCCGGCAGCATGTTGAACCTGTATTTGCCCAGTTCCTTCACCAGCCCCGGGATGTCGCGCGGGTTCGGTATCAGGATGTTCATGCCGCCCAGGCGCGTGCCCATCAGGCAGCAGACCGTCAGCGCGAAGATGTGATAGAGCGGCAGCGCACAGACAAATGTCAGCGCATCGACCCGGGGCTCCTTGTCGAGAGCGGGCTGCAGCCAGGCTTCGTTCTGCAGCAGGTTGGAGATGACGTTGCGGTGGCTGAGCATCGCGCCTTTGGACAGGCCGGTGGTGCCGCCGGTGTACTGCAGGAAGGCGATGTCGGCGTGGCCGAGCGTCGGCGGCTGCAGCCGCATCGTGCCGCCCTCTTTCAGCGCGCGGCTAAAGGGTATCGCGTGCGGCAGTGAAAACTCCGGCACCATCTTCTTCACGTTGCGCACCACGAAGTTGACGAGCAGTCCCTTCGCGGCGCCGAGCAGGTCGCCCATGCTGGCGACAACCGCAATGCGGACGCGCGTATGGGCGATCACCTTTTCCAGCGTGTGTGCGAAATTCTCGAGGATGATGATGGCCTCGGCGCCGGAATCCTTCAGCTGGTGCTCCAGCTCACGCGGCGTGTAGAGGGGATTCACGTTCACGACCACATAACCGGCGCGCAGCACGGCAGCCAGCGCGACCGGGTACTGCAGCACGTTCGGCATCATCAGCGCAACGCGCGCGCCCGGTCCGAGGCCTTGCGCCTGCAGCCATGCCCCGAGGCGGCTCGACATGGCATCGACATCGGCATAGGTGAGGTAGCGCCCCATGCAGACATAGGCATTGCGCCGGGCATGCTTCGCGAAGGCCTCTTCCAGCAGGTGGACCAGCGAGCGATAGCACGTCGGGTCTATCTCCGCCGGCACGCCGGCCGGGTATGAACGCAACCAGAACTTGTCCATGCTGCCCCCTGTCTTGTGGTTTGGGCGCGGGTGGCGGAAGCCAACGCCGCATCATGCGGATGCGTCAGGCGCCTGCCGGCTGCTGCGCCGACTGTCAGGGATGCTAGCTGAAATCGCGGGTATTGTCTGTTCAGCGCGCCGCAACACTCTGCGTCGCCGGTGCGGGGAGAACGATGTCCGCAGGCGCATAGCCGGCAAGCAGGGCCCGGCGCTGCTCCTTGCCCTGCTTTGCCAGCGCCTTCACGCGGGAATAGAAACGGCTGAAGTCGTCGAGCTTCGCATAGAGGCCACGAAAGGCCGGCACAAGCTCATGGTAGGTGGCGGCCAGCGCAAAGTGGGCATTCGACATGTCGCCGCCAAACCAGCGGTCATAGCCTGCATAGCCGCCCCAGCGGCCGGCCTTCATGATCTCGTATTCCCGCTTCATCGCTTCGAAGATCTGCTGCTTGCGCTCGCGCTTCTCGCCATCCGTGGCCGGCCGGCTGAAGTTGTCCTCCAGCTGATCCCGGTGGCGGGCCAGCAGTGCGAGGAAATCCTCCTTGCGCTGCCGGTACTGGCGGTAGCGCTCGCGCATCGCGTCATCGCCGTTGCGGTCGAGCCAGCGCGCCACGCCGACCTCTTCGACCGCCGTCGCAAAGGACTCGTTGAATTGCGAATCACCCGGCGCGTAGGCAACCTGATGGGCAAGCTCGTGGAATACCAGCCGCGCTATCTCAGCCTCGGGATAGTCGATGAAAGTGGACAGCACCGGATCGTCGAACCAGCCCAGCGTCGAATAGGCCGGCACGCCGGACACGCGCACGTCGAGTCCTTGCGCGCGCAGGCCGTCCGCGAAGGCCTGCGCGGCCTCGCGGCTGTAGTAGCCGCGATAGTCCACACACCCTGCGATCGGGAAGCACCACGGCACCGGCTTGAGCGACAACTCCGGCGTGGCGACCACGTTCCACATCACATAGGGCCGCTTGAGGTCGGCGTAACTCTTGTAGCTGCCGTTGTCGGGCAGGCCCAGCTCCCTGGCGGCGAATGCACGAATCTCGCGCGTCTGCCGCAGGCGGGTCTTGAGCGAATCCTCGACCTTCGGATCGGCCAGCCAGGTGTCGATGGGTTTCGCACTGGCCAGCAGCGACATCTGCCCCTGCATCGCCTGCGCGTAGTATCCCATCTGGGCACAGCCTGAGAGCAGGCACATCAGGAAGGCACCGCACAGGGCGGTCAGGATTCTTTTCATTGCAGGGTCTTTATGATCAGTTCAGGATGGGCGCGCTTTCTCGATCTGGACCAGTACGTCGTAGAAGGTCGGCGCACGCCCCATGTCGGTCAGGCGCTGGCTGGTCAGCTCGTTGGCATTCCTGCCATCTGACGCCAGCTTTTTCCACCAGATCGACAGCGCCACCACGAGTCCCTTGCGCGGCGCATCGCTGACACGCGCCCTGGCCAACATTTCACCTCGCTGGTTGAACACGCGCACCGTGTCGCCGTCGGCAATCCCGCGCTCTGCAGCATCGTCCGGATGAATATCGAGATGCGGCTCCCCTTCGGTCGCACGCAGGCTCTGCACATTGACGAAAGTGGTGTTGAGAAAGTTCCTTTGCGGTGGCGAAATCATGGCCAGCGGATAGTTTTTTGCCAGCTCCGGTGCCGAGGCCACCGACTCGTAGGGCGGCGTGTAGGACGGCAGGGGATCGAGGCCGGCACGCAGCATTTGCTCCGAGTAGAACTCGCACTTGCCGGATGGCGTGGGGAAGCCGCCGTGTGCAAACGGCGCGGCAGGCATGTCGAGTTTCATCCACCCTTGCTCCTTCACCCGCGGCCAGTCGAATTGCCGGGCTCGCGGGTGTTCGGCATCGAATGCCTGCGCTGCGAGTTCGTCATCCGTGTCCCGGAAACAGTCTTCGCCAAATCCCATACGCTGCGCCAGCAGCCGGAAAATCTCGGTGTTCGGCTTGGCTTCGCCAAGCGGATCAATGGCGGCATTGTTTGCAATGATGTACTGGTGGCCGTAACTGGCATGGACATCGGTGTGCTCGAGCTGGGTGGTGGCAGGCAGGACGATGTCGGCGTAATCGACGGTGTCGGTCTGGAAGTGCTCCAGCACCACGGTGAACAGGTCCTCGCGTGCGAACCCCCGAGCCACCTTGGCTGACTCCGGGGCGACCGCGACCGGGTTCGAGTTGTAGACGATCACGGCCTCGACCTGCGGGCCGAACGCTGCCGACGCCGGCCGCAGCAGGTCGTCACCGATCGTGCTCATGTTGATCGTGCGCGGCGGCCGCGCCGGATCCGCCGGCATCAGGTCGGGCCGCTCCATCCGGGCCGTTTGTTTGGGATAGCTTTCGCCCGAGGACAACAGCACGCCGCCTGCCGGATGCCGCCACGAGCCGACCAGCGCAGGCAGGCAGGCGATATTGCGCGCCGCCATTCCGCCGCCGCGCACACGCTGCACGCCATAGCTGAGCCGGATTGCTGCGGCTTCGCCGCGCATCGCAGTCTCGCCGTACAGCCTTGCCAGCATTTCAAGCTGCGCGACCGGGATGCCGCAGATGTCGGCGGTATGTTGCGGTGTCCATGCCGCGACCTGTTCCTTGAGCTGTTCGAACCCCAGCGTGTAGCGGGCGATGTAGTCATGATCGAGCAGGTCGTCGCGCACCAGGATGTGCATCATCCCCAGCGCAAGCGCCGCATCCGTGCCGGGCATCAGCGCAATGTGGTGCTGGCATTTTTCGGCGGTGAGCGAGCGATAAGGATCGATGGCGACAAGAATGGCGCCGCGTCGCTTGGCCTCCTGCGCCTTCATCCAGAAATGCAGGTTGGAGGCGATCGGGTTGCCGCCCCAGATAAGGATCACCTTCGCATTTTCGTATTGCTCGGTGTCGGTACCGATCTTGGCGCCGATGGTGTATTTGTAGCCGGTGCCGCCTGCCGTGGAACAGATGGTACGGTCCAGTTGGGACGCGCCGAGCCGGTTGAAAAAACGCATTGCCATGGACTCGCCCTGTACTGCGCCCATCGTGCCGGCATAGCTGTAGGGAAGGATGGCGCGCGCATCGCGCTGCGCGATGGCCTTCAGGCGCGCTGCAATGGTCGACAGCGCCTCGTCCCAGCTGATCCGCTCGAACCGGCCTTCGCCCTTGCTGCCTATGCGCTTCAGCGGGTACAGCAATCGGTCGGGGTGGTACACACGTTCGACATAGCGGGACACTTTGGTACAGAGTACGCCAGCCGTATTCGGGTGATCCGGATCGCCCCGAACCTCCGTCGCCCTGCCATCGCGAACCGTCACGAGCATCGCGCAAGTGTCAGGACAATCATGGGGGCAGGCAGCATGTACGATCCGGGTGTTCATCTACGACTCCGACACAGAAAAAGGGTTAAATGCCGCGGCGAAGTTTCGGCCGGGACAGGCTAAGGTTAATATTACACAGGCGGCTGCGTATGTTGTCAGCCATTTATACCTTATGCCCCCGCAGAGGCGCACAGGATCGGAAGAGACCATCATGAAACTGATTGAACCCATCATTCAATTCCACGCCGAGCTCAAGGAGATTCGGCGGGCGATTCATGCGAATCCTGAGCTGTCTTATGAAGAAGTGCAGACCGCCGAGCTGGTCGCGCAGAAGCTGACCGAGTGGGGAATTCCCGTCGTCCGCGGCTTGGGCGGTACCGGCGTGGTCGGCGTGATCAGGAACGGCGACAGTTCGCGTGCCGTCGGCCTGCGCGCGGACATGGATGCTCTGCCGCTGCAGGAACACAATACTTTCCCGCACAAATCGAAGAATGACGGCAAGATGCACGCGTGCGGACATGACGGCCACACGACGATGCTGCTGGGCGCTGCGCATTACCTCGCCAGGCACCGGAATTTTGACGGTACGGTCTACGTGATTTTCCAACCGGCCGAGGAAGGCGCTGGCGGCGCGAAAGCGATGATGGATGACGGCCTGTTCGAGCAATGCCCGATGGAGGCTGTATTCGGCATGCACAACTGGCCGGGCGCCGGCGCCGGCTCCATGGGTGTGGTGCCGGGACCGATGATGGCTTCGTCGAACGAATTCGAACTGATCATCAAGGGCAAGGGGTCGCACGCAGCCCAACCGCACATGAGCATCGACCCGATCATGGTGGCGGTGCAGATAGCGCAGAGCTGGCAGACCATCGTCTCGCGCAATACCAGTCCGATCGATTCAGCCGTACTGTCGATCACCCAGATCCATGCGGGCAGTGCGACGAATATCGTGCCGGATTCCGCAAACATGATCGGCACCGTGCGCACATTCACGATCCCGGTGCTGGACATGATCGAGCGTCGCATGCGCGAGATTGCAGAGCATACTGCCGCAGCGTTCAATGCAACGGTCGAATTCCGCTTTACCCGGAATTACCCCCCGCTGATCAATCACCTCATCGAGACGCAGTTCGCGACCGAGGTGATGAAGGAAGTTGTCGGCGAGGCGGGCGTGCTGACGAATGTCGAGCCGACGATGGGCTCGGAAGACTTTGCGTTCATGCTGCTGGAGAAGCCGGGCTGCTATGTCTTCATCGGCAACGGCGATGGGGCTCACCGGGATGTCGGGCACGGGCTCGGCCCGTGTAATCTGCACAATCCGAGTTATGATTTCAATGATGATTTGCTGCCGATAGGAGCGAGCTACTGGGTCAGGCTGGCAGAACGTTTCCTGGCCAGCCCGCCGCTGCGCTGACAGCGCCCGTTGCTTATTCCGGCAGGCGGTCGGCAGCGGTGCCGACGCGCTTGCCCGAAAAACCCAAGAGGATCAATAGCGATTCAATCCCAAATTAGCGTGGTCAGAAAAAACCGAGCAGTTCGGTT
>CAZTIF010000073.1:0-17313 GCA_964613635.1 uncultured Bifidobacterium sp.
AACTCCGACGACTATGAAATGCTGAAGACCGCGCATGCGGCGGTCGAGCGCATCATGGCGCTGGCGCGCTCGCTGAATGGCGTGATCTCCGGCGAGCACGGCATCGGCATCACCAAGCTCGAGTTCCTGACCGAAGAGGAAATCGGCGAGTTCCGCGCGTACAAGCAGCGCATCGACCCCGAGGGCCGCTTCAACAAGGGCAAGCTGCTCGAAGACGCCGACCTGCGCAATGCGTACACGCCGTCGTTCGGCCTGATGGGCCACGAGTCGCTGATCATGCAGCAGAGCGACATCGGCGCGATCGCCGCCAGCGTGAAGGACTGCCTGCGTTGCGGCAAGTGCAAGCCGGTGTGCGCGACCCATGTGCCGCGCGCGAACCTGCTCTACTCGCCGCGCAACAAGATCCTCGCCACTTCGCTGCTGATCGAAGCCTTCCTGTACGAAGAGCAGACCCGGCGCGGCATCTCGATTCGCCACTGGGAAGAATTCGAGGACGTCGGCGCGCACTGCACCGTCTGCCACAAGTGCGTGAACCCGTGCCCGGTCGACATCGACTTCGGCGACGTGTCGATGAACATGCGCAACCTGCTGCGCAAGATGGGCAAGAAGTCGTTCAACCCGGGCACGGCGGCGTCGATGTTCTTCCTCAACGCGACCGACCCTGCGACGATCAATGCGACGCGGCAGGTCATGATCGGCTGGGGCTACAAGGCGCAGCGCTTGGCCAACGACCTGTTCAGGAAATTCGCGAAGAAGCAGACCAAGCTGCCGCCGGCCACCGTCGGCAAGCCGCCGGTGCGCGAGCAGGTGATCCACTTCGTCAACAAGAAGATGCCGGGCAACCTGCCGAAGAAGACCGCGCGCGCGCTGCTCGACATCGAAGACGACAAGTTCGTGCCGATCATTCGCAACCCGAAGGCGACCACGGTCGACAGCGAGGCAGTGTTCTACTTCCCGGGCTGCGGCTCGGAGCGGCTGTTCTCGCAGGTCGGCCTCGCCACGCAGGCGATGCTGTGGCATGCCGGCGTGCAGACCGTGCTGCCGCCCGGGTATCTGTGCTGCGGCTATCCGCAGCGCGGCAGCGGCGACTTCGACAAGGCCGAGAAGATCATCACCGACAACCGCGTGCTGTTCCACCGCATGGCCAACACGCTGAACTACCTCGACATCAAGACCGTCGTGGTGTCCTGCGGCACCTGCTACGACCAGCTGCAGGGTTATGAATTCGAGAAGATCTTCCCGGGCTGCCGCATCGTCGACATCCACGAGTACCTGCTCGAGAAGGGCGTGAAGCTCGAGGGCGTGACCGGCACGCGCTACATGTACCACGACCCCTGCCACAGCCCGATGAAGCAGCAGGATCCGCTGAAGACGGTGAACAGCCTGATCAGCACGGCCGATGCGCAGAAGATCGAGAAGAACGAGCGCTGCTGCGGCGAGTCCGGCACGCTGGCCGTGACCCGTCCCGACATTTCGACGCAGGTGCGATTCCGCAAGGAGTCCGAGATGGTGAAGGGCGCGGACAAGCTGCGCGCCGACGGCTTCAAGGGCGACGTGAAGATCCTCACTTCCTGCCCGTCCTGCCTGCAGGGCCTGTCGCGCTACAACGATGACTCGGGCACCGAGGCCGACTACATCGTGGTCGAGATCGCGCGTCACCTGCTCGGCGAGAACTGGCTGCCGGACTATGTCGCGCGCGCCAACGACGGCGGCATCGAGCGGGTGCTGGTCTGATCATGAGCGCCACGGTCCACGGTTGCGAGCTGTGCGAGGCACCGGGCGGCGAGGTGCTGCACCAGGGCGCGCAGTTTCGCGTCGTGCTGGTCGATGACGAGCACTATCCGGGCTTCTGCCGCGTGATCTGGCGCGACCATGCGAAGGAAATGACCGACCTGCCCGAACTCGACCGCATGCTGCTGATGGACGTGCTGTGGCAGGTCGAGCTGGTGGTGCGCGAGGTGATGGCGCCGGAGAAGGTCAACCTCGCCAGCTTCGGCAACATGGTGCCGCACCTGCACTGGCATGTGATCCCGCGCTATACCGACGATGTGCATTTCCCCGCGCCGGTCTGGGGCCAGCCGCAACGCCAGCCGCAGCCGGCGTCGCTGCAGGTGCGGCGCGAGCGGCTTGACGCGCTGCGTGCCAAAATGCGGCAGCGGCTGGAGACTTATCTTTGAGCCAGCCCCGGTCGCGGCATTTCCGCCGGACCGCCGCATAAAAAGGACAATGCTTTGAGCAACACCCCCATCCCCACCGCCATCACCCTGCACCGCGCATCGCGCACGCTCGAGCTGAGCTACGGCGACGATAGTTATGAACTGCCGTACGAATTCCTGCGCGTGCTGTCGCCATCGGCCGAAGTGCGCGGCCACGGCCCCGGGCAGGAGACGCTGCAGACCGGCAAGCGGCTGGTCGAGATCAAGGGCGTCGAGCCGGTCGGCCACTATGCGATTCGTCCGGTGTTCTCGGACGGGCACGACAGCGGCATCTATACCTGGGACCTGCTGCACGACTTCTGCCTGAACCGTGACCGGCTGTGGGAAGGCTACCTGCAGCAACTCGAAGCGGCCGGCTTCACGCGTGAGACCGGCCGCGATGCGCCGATGGTCGCCAAGGGCGGCGGCTGCGGCTCGCACTGACGCACGAGCGCAGCCGCGGTCGACCTGCTGCCTCAGCCTTGCCCGCTGCTTGCGGGCGCCGTTTCAGCAGCGCCGGCCGGCGCTTCCCCACCCTTGATGAACTGCGCCAGCATGTGCAGCTGCCGCAACATCAGCTCGGCGTAGACACCCTGCGCCTGCTTGAGCGCCGGGTCCGGCTGCTGCAAGTTGATGCTCCCGACGTCCAGCGCGCGCCGCTCCAGCGTGGCGCCGGGCATCTTCAGGATGTCGGTGCCCGGGGCATTGATGCGCGCCTGCAGCTCGCGACGGAAGGCCGCGAGCATGTCCGCTGCCCATGGCGTGTCGTGGAAACTGATCGCGGGCTGCGGCACGGGTTGCGGCAAGGGTTGCGGCACGATCGTGGGCGTCGGTACCGGGTTTTCCGCGAAGGGCAACTGATCGGGGTTGTCGTCCAGGATGAACAGGTCATCGAGGTTGGTCATCCAGTCAAACGCGTACTCACCGGATTGCGCCGCGCCATGCTGGCTGTCCGAAGACGCTGCGGAAGTCGAAGAAGCCGAGGAAGTCGAGAAGGCGCCCGACGTGCCGGATACGGTCGACGAGCCCCAGCCAGCCGCTTCGGCGTGCGTGGCAGTGGCGGAGGCCGTGCTGTTCCACGCCGCGGCCCATGCCGCCGCGATCTTTTCGGCGAGTGGCGCATAGATGCGGCATAGCATCAGCGGGCCGCTGATCTCGTCCAGGTCGAATGCCTGCGCGACCGGCAAGTCCTGGCTGTCCAGCCATGGCTGTGGCGTCAGCCCCACGCAGAGCTCGAACAGTTCAGAGATGGCAGTGCCTGTGAAGACAGTTTCATGGTTGTCGTTGCATTGCATCAGGCGGCGGATCAGTTCGTGCGCGACGGCGGTGAGGGGCTGCGCTATCGCCGGGGGCACAGGGTAACTGCTGTAGGGCTTCCATGCGTCTTGCGCCACCAGCGCAGCCTCCAGGTTCGCGAAGATGCCCTCCAACATGGCCTGCGTGAGTGCCTCCTTCGACGCTGCCTTGTTTCCCACCAGAGCAGGAATGAGCGCAGGCGCCACATCGATATAAGGCATCAGCAGATCAAGCACGGGCTGGGTCAAGCCGCAAAGCGACAGTTGTACCAGCAGGGTTTCCCGGTGCTCCGGTGTCGCAGGGCTCCAGAGGTAATCGCCCAAGGCCCGGGACGCGGAGAGGTAACGCTCGTCGTTTATCGGGGACTGCAATGCGTATGACGCGCCCTGGGGATTGGCCCAGAGCCAGCTGACCTTGAGCATGTCGCGAACCACCGGATGCTTCGCCATTTGCAGCGCATCCTTGCTTAGCGTGAGCCAGTCGTCCTGTCGGTGCATTTTTACGAGCAGCAAGGCGAGAAGCTCGAAGGCGTCGTGGTAGGCGTCATCGCTCTCCAGTCCGGACTGGATAATCTTGATCACGGCCTGCAAGGCGTTGCGCCCGAAGGCGCTCGATTGTCCGATGCGTGCGCCGTGCCGGAGCAGGATGTCTGCCAAAGCCAGGTTCCCAAAGGTGCATGCCAGCATCAGGGCGTCGAATCCGGAGCTTTCGACATGGTGGAGCGGCGCGCCGTGATCGAGCAGCAGGCGGAGAATGAGCTTGGTCTTCCAGGCCTCGACCAGTGATTGCGAGCGGGAAAAATCGAGGGCCAGCAAAGGATTGTGCGCCGGCTTCAGTCCGACCGCGAGCGGATCGGCAGGCGCGCCCAGCTTCAACAGCAGTTCAACGAGCTCGATCTGATTATGCTCGGCTGCGCGTGCCAGCTTCTTGACTGCGTGTCGGCCTCCGGGTGTGCCGGCGTGCAGCTGCAGGCCATGCTGGACCAGAAGTTTGATGATCTCGACAGAATTGGACATTTCCAGCGCACAGGCGGGACCATCCCCGGTGTCGTTGATGACCAGGTTGGGGTCGGCGCCGTGCTCGAGCAGGAGCTTGACAGCTTCGATGGAGCCGCGCGCGCAAGCTGCCATCAGGGCCGTCTGCTGGAACGCCCCGGATGGTTTCCGCTGATTGACTTCTGCGCCATGGCGCAGGAGGACGCGCATGATGTCCGTGTTCCCCAATGCCGCAGCCGCTGTCAGGGGCGCGCCGTATTCCTGGCTGGGACGGGCACCTTGCTGCAGCAAATACTCCACGATGTGCAGGTGTCCAAACGAACTTGCCGCCGAGAGCGGCGAATTGCCGTTTGCATCCACGATATCCAGTTTGGCGTTGTGCGCCACCAGTGCCTTGCAGGTGGCCAGGTCGCCGGACAGGGCGGCATAGATGAGCGGCGCGGAATCGCCCGGTTTCTGCAAGTTGACGTCGGCGCCGTGCCGGATAAGCAAGGTGCAGATGGCGGCGTCGCCATTGCGGGCAGCGTTCAACAGGGGCTCCGTGTCAACGCGGGACTCGTCATCGGAATCTTCGTCGTCCTCTGCAGCGGCAGCTGCAGTGGCGGTGGCGCCCGCCTCCAGCAACAGCGCACACACCTGGTAGTGCCCGCTCGCGGCGGCCATGGACAGCGCCGATTGACCATTCTCGGTCAGTGCATTCAGCTGCGCGAGAAGGTGTGCGGGTCGCAGCACATGTTGCGGCAGCAAGGCGTTCCCCGTGTAAAGGTAACGGATGAGCAGTTCGACGATGCTGGCATTGCCGGAAGCGGCTGCCAGCTGCAAGGCAGTCAATCCATTCCTGGTACGTGCGTCTGGCTGTGCCCCGTTCTCAAGCAGCGCACGCACGATATCGAGATCACCCCACTGGGCTGCAAACATCAGGGTGGTGAATGCCTCGTCGTCCCCGCCCTCCTGCCGCTGCAGGTCAAGCAGTCCCGCCTTGAAGCGTTCGCGGTCGAAGTCGCCGGCATGCAGGCAAACCTTTCTGTCTGAAGTGTCGATGTCGCTGTCGCTGAGTTCGAGCGCGCCGCAGGCGATCATGAGTGTCTTGGCAGGCAGAGTGTAGATTCCGACCAGTCGTATGCAGAACTGGCCGGCGGGGCGCTTGTCGTGCGGCCCGAACAGCAGTGCCAGTCCGCGTTCGCGGTCGCCGCCGGGCGCGAAGCAGGCGAGCACCTGATCGAGCACCGCCTTGGGCAGGTTCTGCTGGACCTGCCGTTGCCAGCCCGGCGGCGGCAAGCCCTGCGTACTACCGGGCGGGGCGGGCTGCGTCACGGCACTGGCACCGGACGGCGTGTCACCGGCGGCGCGCAGGACGTCGGCCGCCGCGTGCGCGCCGGCGTCGGTGGCGGCCGCCAGCAGCGGCGCGATCAGCTCCGGCGGTGTCGGCAGGCCGGTGTCGAGCAATTGGCGCAGCAGCCCGGCCTCGTCGGCCGCGCTCGCCGCTTGCAGGCAATGGTAAAACTCCGCATAGGCGTTGGGAATGAAGGCTTCCTTGCCGGGGAAGGGCTGCCTCAGGCTCAGCTTGAGCATCTGCAGGCAGAGCAGCGCGACCCTGAATTCGAGGCTGGGCCTCGCTGGCAGGCGAAGCCCGATGGCATGGCCGCTGGCTTCGCCGGTCCTGCTGCCGCCGTGGCGCAGGATCAGCTCGATGAAAGCCGCGTCCTGCACGACGTCGCAAGTCAGGGTGGCCGCGCTGGCAGGCATCGGCTCCGGCTCCGGCGAGCCGGGCGCGCGGTTCGACGACGCCGTGCGCTGGCGCTTGCGCGGCTCGCTCGACGCCTCTTGCGGGCCCTCTCCACTCTGGGCATGGACTGCTTGCCAGCTGCGTTTCAGGCCGTGGCGGGTGACGTTGCCGCCTGACGTGCTTGCAGCGCTGGTGCTCGGCAAGTCATCCTCGGCGACGTCCACCTGCATGGCGTCTTCCTCCGGCTGCGGTTGCCGCATGCGCGGCGGCGACTGCTGTTCGCCGGTGGACGTGGCGGGCGAGCCGTCGTCGTCCTGCGAATCGGAAGTTTCCGAGCCGAAGGAAAAGATATCGGACGGGCTGAAGGGAAGCGGCGAACCGTGCGCGCGGTTTGAATTGAAATTGTCCATGGAAGTCCTTGTTCTCGGTGGCTGGCGCGGGCCAGTACCCGCAAGCCGTGTTGAGTAGGGACTTGCCGAATTTGGTTCATGCCGCCAGCTGACGCGCCTTGATTGCCGGAGTGTGTTCCGGCCGGGCATCGCGGGGGTGGGTGGCTTGTATAATCCGGGGGATTCCCCAGCCGCAGAAATCCCCATGACCCAGACCCATTTCGGCTTCCAGCAAGTCCCCGAAGAACAGAAGGTAAAGAAGGTCGCCGAAGTCTTCCATTCCGTCGCGGCGAAATACGACGTGATGAACGACCTGATGTCGGCCGGCCTGCACCGGATCTGGAAGGCCTTCACCGTTGCGCAGGCGGGCATCCGCCCCGGCTTCAGGGTGCTCGACATTGCCGCCGGCACCGGCGACCTGACCAAGGCCTTTGCGAAGCGTGCCGGCCCGACCGGCGAGGTCTGGCATACCGATATCAATGAATCGATGCTGCGTGTCGGCCGCGACCGCATGATCAACCAGGGACTGCTGCTGCCGACGCTGATCTGCGACGCCGAGAAGCTGCCCTTCCCGGACAATTATTTCGATCGCGTGTCGGTCGCCTTCGGCCTGCGCAACATGACGCACAAGGACGCGGCGCTGGCCGAGATGCGCCGCGTGCTGAAGCCGGGCGGCAAGCTGCTGGTGCTGGAATTCTCGAAGGTCGCAGGCGCCTTGCAGAAGCCGTATGACGTGTATTCGTTCAAGGTGCTGCCGTGGCTGGGGCAGAAGATCGCCAGCGATGCGGAGAGCTATCGCTACCTCGCCGAGTCGATCCGCATGCACCCGGACCAGGAAACCCTGAAGACGATGATGCAGGACGCCGGGCTGGAGCGCGTCGAGTACTTCAATCTCACGGCGGGCGTGGCTGCGCTGCATGTGGGGGTGAAGCTGTGATGCGGGCGGCTGCTGATTGGCTGGACAAAGACACGGGGTTCCGGCCTGCGCCGGGACGCCGATTCGGGGGCTGTCGATGCTTAAAACGTCGTCCCAGCGAAAGCTGGGACCCATCGTCGCTAATCCCATGGCAATGTTCTGGCCGGTGCGAGCATGGGTCCCAGCTTTCGCTGGGACGACGTTCTACAAGCTATCAGATTTGAAAGAGTCACCCCGGTGCAGGGAGATGCGGGAGTTTCAGAGCGCATGCGCTCTGCCCGCTGAACGGCATCGACGTATTTGCCGATGCGCGGGCTGCAGGCAGGGACCCAGCGACTTACTTGGTTAACCTCGAAAATCTTTGCCCTTGACCGGCTGGTAATGGGCGCAGGCCGGAACCCAGCGACTTCCAACAACATGACCACGCTAGACCGCTCCCTCTCCGCCACCCTGAACCACCTGCTGTCGCGCCAGCCCTCGCTGCGCGAGAAGCTCGCCGCGCACGCCGGCAAGGTCGCCTGCATTGACGCCGGCGGCCTGCGGCTGCAGCAGGCGGTCGCGGCCGACGGCCTGCTGCAGCCGGCCGGCGAGGCGGCCGCCAGCGTCACCATCCGCATCGACGCGTCCGACCTGCCGCAGATCCTCGCCAACCGCGAGCGCGCGTTCTCCTACGTGACCCTGAGCGGCGACGCCGACTTCGCGCGCACCCTGTCCGAAGTCGCGCAGGGCCTGCGCTGGGACGCCGAGGAAGATCTCGCGCCCTTCGTCGGCGACATCGCCGCAGTGCGCGTTGCGCAGGCCGCGCGCGATGCGGCCGCGACGGCGAAGGCCGGCGGCCGCAAGCTGGTCGAGAACCTCGCCGAATACCTGCTCGAAGAAAACCCGACGCTGCTGTACCGCCGCGCCGGCGATGACTTCGCGACGTCCGTCGCCACGCTGCGCGACGATGTCGAACGGATGGCCAAGCGCATCGCGCTGCTCGAAAAAGCCGCCGGGGCCGCCGCATGATCGGCCGCCTGCTGCGGGTGCTGAAGATCACCCGCGTCGCGCTGCGCTACGGGCTCGACGAGATCATCCTGAGCAGCGTGAAGGCGCCCGCGCCGCTGCGGCTGCTGTCCGGCCTGCTGTTCTGGCGCGACATCTCCGCGCCACGCGGCGTGCGGCTGCGCCGCGCGCTCGAGGAGCTGGGCCCGATCTTCGTGAAATTCGGGCAGGTGCTGTCGACCCGGCGCGACCTGATGCCGCCCGATCTGGCGAACGAACTCGCGCTGCTGCAGGACCGCGTGCCGCCGTTCCCGTCCGAACTGGCGATCGCCGAGATCACGCGCTCGCTCGGCCAGCATCCCGACCAGCTGTTCGCCAGCTTCTCGCGCGAGCCGGTCGCGTCTGCGTCGGTCGCGCAGGTGCATTTCGCGACGCTGAAAGACGGCACCGACGTCGCGGTGAAGGTGCTGCGGCCCGGCATGCGTCGCGCGATCGACAGCGACATCGCGCTGATGCACATCATCGCCGGCTGGGTGCACCGCTGGTCCGCCGACGGCCGCCGGCTGCGGCCGCGCGAGGTGGTCGCCGAATTCGACAAGTACCTGCACGACGAACTCGACCTGATGCGCGAGGCCGCCAACGCCAGCCAGCTGCGCCGCAACTTCGAGGATTCGCGGCTGCTGCTGGTGCCGGAGATGGTCTGGGATTACTGCGCCGAGTCCGTAATCGTGATGGAGCGCATGCACGGCATCCCGATCTCGCAGACCGCGCGTCTGCTCGAGGCCGGCGTCGACCTGAAGCAGCTGTCGCGCGACGGCGTCGAGATCTTCTTCACGCAGGTATTCCGGCACGGCTTCTTCCATGCGGACATGCACCCCGGGAACATCCTCGTGTCGACCGACCCGAAGACCTTCGGCCGCTACATCGCGCTCGACTTCGGCATCGTCGGCACGCTCGACGACGTCGACAAGGATTACCTGTCGCAGAACTTCCTCGCGTTCTTCCGTCGCGATTACAAGCGCGTCGCCGCCGCGCACATCGAATCCGGCTGGGCGCCGAAGCAGACCCGGGTCGATGAGCTCGAGGCGGCGGTGCGCGCCTGCTGCGAACCCATCTTCGACCGGCCGCTGGCGCAGATCTCGTTCGGCCAGGTGCTGTTGCGGTTGTTCCAGACCTCGCGCCGCTTCAACATCGAAGTGCAGCCGCAGCTGGTGCTGCTGCAGAAGACCCTGCTCAACATCGAGGGCCTCGGCCGCCAGCTCGACCCCGAACTCGACCTGTGGCAGACCGCCAAGCCCATCCTCGAGCAATGGATGCAGGAGCAGATCGGCTGGCGCGGCTTCGTCGACCGGCTGAAGATCGAAGCGCCGCACTATGCGCACATCCTGCCGCAGCTGCCGCGGCTGCTGCAGCAGGCACTGCTCGCGCAGGCGCAGCCGCGCAGCGAGGACGACGAGCTGCTGCGGCGCCTCATCGCGGAGCAAAGGCGCACCCAAAAGGTGCTCGGCATCTTGCTGTACTTCGGCGCCGGCCTGCTGATCGGGCTGTTGCTGGCGCCGCAGCTGCTCGAGCTTTACTGAGCCGGCCTCTGCCGTGCGCCCCCGGCCGGCAGGCGCGGCACTTGCAACGCGGGTCTTCCACTATAATCGCCCGCAGTTTGCAGCCCCCCGGGGTGCCGTCCACTGCCTTGCCCGCTCCTCATGAATACACTGCTCTGGTTCGTCATCCTTTACTGGGTGATCTCGGTTGGTATCGGCCTGTATGCGGCACGCTATGTGAGTTCGTCCAGTGACTTCGCGCTGGCCGGACGCTCGCTGCCGATGTCCGTCGTCACCGCGACCGTGTTCGCGACCTGGTTCGGCTCCGAGACGGTGCTGGGCATTCCGGCGACCTTCATCCAGGAGGGCCTCGGCGGCGTGGTGGCCGATCCGTTCGGCTCGTCGCTGTGCCTGGTGCTGGTCGGCCTGTTCTTCGCGCGCAAGCTGTACCGGATGAACCTGCTCACCATCGGCGACTATTACCGCCAGCGTTTCGGCCGCACGGTCGAGGTGCTGGTCACCCTCGGCATCGTGGTGTCGTACCTCGGCTGGGTGGCGGCGCAGATCAAGGCGCTCGGCCTGGTGTTCTCGGTCGTCTCCGGCGGCTTCATTTCCCCTGAAGTCGGCATGCTGATCGGCGCGGGCAGCGTGCTGGTGTATACGCTGATGGGCGGCATGTGGTCGGTCGCGATCACCGACTTCCTGCAGATGATCATCATCGTCGTCGGCATGCTCTACATCGGCTGGGAAGTGTCCGGCATGGTCGGCGGCGCCGGTGTCGTGATCGCGCATGCGGCCGAAGCCGGCAAGCTGGACTTCTGGCCGCAGCCGACCGCGCGCGAGATGCTGTGGTTCTTCGCCGCGTGGATCACGATGATGCTCGGCTCGATACCGCAGCAGGACGTGTTCCAGCGGGTGTCGTCGTCGCGTAACGAGCAGATCGCCGGCAACGCGTCGGTGCTGGGCGGCGTGCTGTACTTCCTGTTCGCCTTCATTCCGATGTTCCTTGCCTATTCGGCAACGCTGATCGATCCGGCGATGGTCGCGTCCCTGATCGATTCCGACCCGCAGAAGATCCTGCCGACGCTGATCATGACCAAGATGCCGGTGCTGGCGCAGATCATGTTCTTCGGCGCGCTGCTGTCGGCGATCAAGAGCTGCGCCAGCGCGACGCTGCTGGCGCCGTCGGTCACCTTCACCGAGAACATCCTCAAGGGCATGCTTCCGAAGCAGAGCGACCGCCAGTTCCTGTTCAGCATGCGCGTGGTGGTGCTGGTGTTTACCACCTTCGTCACCCTGTTCGCGCTGAACACCGAGGCCAGCATCTACAAGATGGTCGAGAACGCGTACAAGGTCACGCTGGTGGCCGCCTTCGTGCCGCTGGTGTTCGGGCTGTACTGGCGCCGCGCGACTGCGCAGGGCGCGCTGGCAGCGGTGCTGCTCGGCGTCGGCAGCTGGGTCAGCTGCGAGATCGTCGCGCCCGAGGGGCTGTTCCCGCCGCAACTGGTCGGCGTGCTGTGCAGCCTCGGCGGCCTGCTGGCCGGATCGCTGTTGCCGCAATGGCACCGCCATGCCGAGGTGCCTGCGGCGCAGGCCGGTCACTGAAGCAAGATCTCCCTGGGAAACCCTTTATAATCCAAGGTTTTCAAAATTTTGCAGGGAGGGAGCACTATGCCTATCTACGCTTATCGCTGCGAAGCATGCGGCTTCGCCAAGGACGTACTGCAGAAAATCTCGGATGCGCCGCTGACCGATTGCCCTGAATGCGGCAAGTCGTCGTTCAGGAAGCAGCTGACCGCGGCTGGCTTCCAGTTGAAGGGCTCCGGCTGGTACGTCACCGATTTTCGCGGCGGCTCGGGCGGCACCAGCGCGCCGGCGAGCGCCAAGGCCGATGCCGGCAGCGGCGCCTCGTCCGGCGCGGACAGCGCGTCATCCGCCGCATCCTCCGGCGACAGCAAGCCTGCCGCGGCCGCCTGAACGAAAGTCACCATGCGCAAATACTTCATCACCGGCCTGCTGGTCCTCGTGCCGCTGGTCATCACGCTGTGGGTGCTGAACCTGATCATCAGCACGCTGGACCGCTCGCTGTTGCTGCTGCCGCTGGAAATGCAGCCGGAGACGCTGTTCGGCTTCCACCTGCCGGGCTTCGGCACCGTGGTGACCCTGCTGATCGTGTTCCTGACCGGCCTGGTCACCCGCAACATCATCGGCAACCGCCTGCTGATCCTGTGGGAGCTGCTGCTGCAGCGCATCCCGGTGGTGAATTCGATCTATTCCAGCGTCAAGCAGGTGTCGGACACGCTGTTCTCGTCGTCCGGCAATGCATTCCGCAAGGCGCTGCTGGTGCAGTACCCGCGCGAGGGCGCGTGGACCATCGCGTTCCAGACCGGCGTGCCCGGCGGCGACGTGAAGAACCACCTGCAGGGCGAGTATGTCAGCGTGTATGTGCCGACCACGCCGAACCCGACCTCCGGCTTTTTCCTGATGTACCGGCGCTCCGATGTCATCGAGCTCGACATGAGCGTCGACGAGGCGCTGAAGTACATCGTGTCCATGGGCGTGGTCGCGCCGCCGCAGAAGAAGTCCGCGGCGCTGCTGTCGCCCGACAACCCCCAACAATCCTGATCTTTCGAGACTGAAAACATGTCAATGCGAACAAATTACTGTGGCCTGACCACCGAGGCGCAGCTGGGACAGACCGTCAGCCTGTGCGGCTGGGTGCACCGCCGCCGCGACCATGGCGGCGTGATCTTCATCGACCTGCGCGACCGCGAAGGCCTGGTGCAGGTGGTCTGCGACCCCGATCGCGCCGACATGTTCAAGGCCGCCGAGTCGGTCCGCAATGAATTCTGCCTGCGCATCACCGGCCTCGTGCGCGCGCGCCCGGCCGGCACCGAGAACGCCGGCCTGACCTCGGGCAAGATCGAGGTGCTGTGCCATGAACTGGAAGTGCTGAACCCGTCGGTGACGCCGCCGTTCCAGCTCGACGACGACAACCTGTCCGAGACCACGCGCCTCACGCACCGTGTGCTCGACCTGCGCCGCCCGCAGATGCAGAACAACCTGCGCCTGCGCTACCGCGTCTCGATGGAAGTGCGCAAGTTCCTCGACTCGAACGGCTTCATCGACATCGAGACGCCGATGCTGACCAAGTCGACGCCCGAAGGCGCGCGCGACTACCTGGTGCCGTCGCGTGTCAACGCCGGCAACTTCTTCGCGCTGCCGCAGTCGCCGCAGCTGTTCAAGCAGCTGCTGATGGTCGCCAACTTCGACCGCTACTACCAGATCACCAAGTGCTTCCGCGACGAAGACCTGCGCGCCGACCGCCAGCCGGAATTCACGCAGATCGACTGCGAGACGTCGTTCATGGGCGAGCAGGAAATCCGCGACATGTTCGAAGGCATGATCCGCGGCGTGTTCAAAAACGTGCTGAACGTCGACCTGCCGAACCCCTTCCCGGTGATGGACTTCGCGACCGCGATGGGCATGTATGGTTCGGACAAGCCGGACATGCGCGTCAAGCTCGAGTTCACCGAGCTGACCGACGTGATGAAGGACGTCGACTTCAAGGTCTTCTCCGGTGCCGCCAACATGGAGAACGGCCGCGTGGTCGGCCTGCGCGTGCCGGGCGGCGCGAAAGAGAACGGCGGCATGCCGCGCTCCGAGATCGATGCGTACACGCAGTTCGTCGCGATCTACGGCGCCAAGGGCCTTGCGTACATCAAGGTCAATGAAAAGGCCAAGGGCCGTGACGGCCTGCAGTCGCCGATCGTCAAGAACATCCATGACGCCGCACTGGCGCAGATCCTCGAGCGCACCGGCGCGCAGGACGGCGACCTGATCTTCTTCGGCGCCGACAAGGCGAAGGTGGTCAACGACGCGATCGGCGCGCTGCGCGTGAAGATCGGCCACAGCGACTTCGGTCGCAAGAACGGCCTGTTCGACGACGACTGGCGTCCGCTGTGGGTCGTCGATTTCCCGATGTTCGAGTACGACGACGGCGAGAATCGCTGGAACGCGCTGCACCACCCGTTCACCGCGCCCAAGGCCGGTCACGAAGACTTCATCGAGACGGCACCGGGCAAGGCGATTGCCCAGGCCTACGACATGGTGCTCAACGGCTGGGAACTGGGCGGTGGTTCGGTCCGTATCCATCGCGCCGACGTGCAGAGCAAGGTGTTCAAGGCGCTCAACATCGACGATGAAGAGGCGCGCATCAAGTTCGGCTTCCTGCTCGACGCGCTGCAGTATGGCGCGCCGCCGCACGGCGGCCTCGCGTTCGGCCTCGACCGCCTGGTCACGATGATGACCGGCGCCGAGTCGATCCGCGACGTGATCGCCTTCCCGAAGACCCAGCGCGCGCAGTGCCTGCTGACGCAGGCGCCGAGCGAAGTCGACGAGAAGCAGCTGCGCGAACTGCATATTCGCCTGCGTGCGACGGAGCCGGCCGTCAAGGCCTGACGCGCATTTCGTCCCGAATGAAACCGGCCGGAGGACATCGTCCCCGGCCGGTTTTTTCATGCTGTTTTGCGGCGGCGACCCTTGCCCGCAAACAGGGCATAATCTTTCTGTGCTTTAGTGCGGACCTGCGATGCCCAACTACAAAATTCCCGAATCCGTCCTCGTCGTGATCCACAGCGCCGACCTGCAGGTACTGCTGATCGAGCGCGCGGACAAGCCCGGCTTCTGGCAGTCGGTGACGGGGTCGAAGGATGCGATCGACGAGCCGCTGCTCGACACCGCCGTGCGCGAAGTGTTCGAGGAGACCGGCATCCGCATCGGCAGCGAGCGCGTGCCAATGGCCAATCTGCGCGACTGGCAGCTGTCCAACGTCTACGAAATCTATCCGGTCTGGCGCCATCGCTATGCGCCTGGCGTGACGCGCAACACCGAGCATGTGTTCGGCCTGCAGGTGCCGCGCGACATCGCCGTCACGCTGGCGCCGCGCGAACACCTGCAGCACCGCTGGCTGCCGTGGCGCGAGGCGGCCGACCTCTGCTTCTCGCCATCGAATGCGGAAGCGATATTGCAGCTGCCGCGCCACGCCGAATCCGAAGCCGCCTGAGATGAAACTGCGGATTGCGACCTGGAACATCCACAAGGGCGTCAGTGCGCTCGGCAAGCGTCCGCGCGTGCATGGCATCAAGCAGGCGCTGGCCGGCATGGCTGCCGACGTCGTCTTCCTGCAGGAGGTGCAGGGACGGCACGACCTGCTGGCGCTCAAGCATGCGAGCTGGCCGGCGCAGGCGCAGCATGAATTCCTTGCCGGCGAGACCCAGCACAGCGCGTACGGCATGAACGCGGTGTATGACCACGGTCATCACGGCAATGCGCTGCTGTCGGGCTTTCCGATCGCGTCGGCGCACAATCATGACGTGTCGGACCATGCGTTCGAGTCGCGCGGCATCCTGCACTGCGTGCTGGCGCTCGGGCCCGCCGAAGTCCATTGCTACGTGGTGCACCTCGGCCTGTTCGCCGGCAGCCGCCTGCGCCAGACCGATGCGCTGATCGAGGCAGTGCAGTCGACCGCGCCGCCCGATGCGCCGCTGCTGATCGCCGGCGATTTCAATGACTGGAGCAATGCGCTGTCCGATGCGCTGCGCGAGCGGCTGCGCGTGGCCGAGGTCTTCGACGAGCACCTGCCATCGACGCGCTTCGGCAGCTACCTGCGCCGGCTCGCCGGCCGCGGCCCGAAGCAGGCGCCGGCACGCACCTTCCCGGCGGCGATGCCCTTCCTGCAGCTTGACCGCATCTATGTGCGCGGCTTCCGCGTGCAGGGCGCGAACGTGCTGCATGGCGCGAGCTGGGCCAGGCTGTCCGACCATGCGCCCATTGTCGCCGAGCTGGAACTCGTTCCGGTCGCGGCGGCGGTGGAGCGCGAGGCCGAGCATGCGCACGGTTAGCTACAGCCACGGCAACCACCTGTCCCTGCTGCACCGGGGCGCCGAATTCTTTCCCGCGCTGATCGCTGCCTGCGACGCGGCCGACGATGAGATCTTCATCGAGACCTACATCTTCGCGTCCGACGCGACCGGCGAACAGGTGAAGGCGGCGCTGCTGCGCGCGGCCGCGCGCGGCGTGGCCGTGCATGTGATGGTCGACTGGCTCGGCACCGGGCGCGCCGAATCGGCCCGGCTGCAGGCCGAATTCGAGGCCGCCGGCGTGCGCTTCGCCGCGTTCAACCCATGGTTCCGGCGCGGCGTGGTGCGCACGCACCGCAAGATCGTGGTGATCGACAGGCGCGTGGCCTTCCTGGGCGGGCTGAACATCAACGATGACATGCTGTCCGATGACGAAAGCCGCACCCCGCTGCCGGCGCCGCGCTGGGATTTTGCGGTCAGCATCGCCGGCCCGCTGGTTCAGGCGATCCATGCCGAAGTGTGCGCGCAGTGGCAGCGGCTGGCGCGCCGGCCGCTGCGCACGCGCATCGAGAGCCTGCGCGATTACATGGTGCGCGCGCGTCCGCTGCGCGCAGTGAAGGTCGAGGAAGCCGCGCTGGTGGTGCGCGACAACCTGCGCAACCGGCGCACGATACAGCGCGCGCTGCTGCAGGCGCTCGGCCGGGCCAGCCGCAGCGCGCTGCTGGTCACGCCGTATTTCGCGCCCGGGCGCAAGCTGCGCAAGGCGATGATCATGGCGGCGCAGCGCGGCGTCGAGGTGACGCTGC
This sequence comes from uncultured Bifidobacterium sp., assembly GCA_964613635.1. Taxonomy (GTDB): domain Bacteria; phylum Pseudomonadota; class Gammaproteobacteria; order Burkholderiales; family Burkholderiaceae_D; genus Pernthalerella. The sequence goes on from CAZTIF010000073.1 coordinate 16,707, forward strand.
TGATCGGCGTCGGCCAGTTCGCGATGCAGGACGCGGTCGCGCAATCCTTCTACCCGCGGCTGGTGCGCGCCGGCGTGCGCATCGTCGAGTACCGTCGCACGCAGCTGCACGGCAAGGTTGCGGTCGTCGACGAAGACTGGGCGACGGTCGGCTCGAGCAACTTCGACGGCCTGTCGCTGTTCGTCAACCACGAGGCCAACATCATCGTGCGCGACCGGGAGTTCGCGGCGTCATTGCGTGAATACATCCTGCGCGGCGTGGCCGAAGGCGTGGCGATCAGTTCGGCCGATGTCGCGCAGCTGTCCCTGCCGCGCCGCGCGTGGAACCGCTTCGCGTACGGACTGTACCGCGCGGTACTGCAGGTGCTCACGCTCGGCAGCTATACCCGCTGAACAAGCACGTCGTTGAATGCGGCGCATGCCGGGCGCGGCTAAAATCACGGCCATGGACTCTATCCGGATCGACAAATGGCTGTGGGCCGCGCGCTTCTTCAAGACGCGCTCGCTCGCCACCGACGCAGTCGAACGCGGCCGCGTGAAGCTCAACGACGAGCGCTGCAAGCCGGCGCGCAACCTGAAGGTCGGCGACCTGCTCGACATCGACAACG
>CAZTIF010000074.1:0-17039 GCA_964613635.1 uncultured Bifidobacterium sp.
CGTTCAGCCGAGCTTCTGCTTCAGCAGTTCGGTCAGCTGCGCCGGGTTGGCCTTGCCCTTGGTCGCCTTCATCGCCTGCCCGATCAGCGCGTTGAACGCCTTCTCCTTGCCGGCGCGGTATTCCTCGACCGATTTCGCGTTCGCCGCCAGCACTTCGTCGACGATCTTTTCGAGCGCGCCGGTGTCCGAGATCTGCTTCAGGCCCTTGGCTTCGATGATCTCGTCGGCCAGCATTGCCGATGCGGACTTCGCTTCCCACATGCCGGCGAAGACTTCCTTCGCGATCTTGTTCGAGATGGTGCCGTCGGCGATGCGCTTCAACAGCAGCGCCAGCTGTTCGGCCGACACCGGCGACGAAGCGACATCGATGCCTTCGCGGTTCAGCGTCGACGACACGTCGCCCATCAGCCAGTTGGCTGCAGGCTTCGCTTGCTCTTTTCCAGCAGCCGCGACAACCGCCTCGAAATACGCAGCCATTGCCTTCGATTGCGTGAGCACCATCGCATCGTATTCAGGCAGCTGGTAGTCGTTGACGAAGCGCTCGCGCATCGCGCCCGGCAGCTCCGGCAGCGCGGCCTTCACGCGGTCGATCCATTCCTGCGCGATCGCCAGCGGCGGCAGGTCGGGATCGGGGAAGTAGCGATAGTCCATCGCATCTTCCTTGCTGCGCATCGAGCGGGTTTCCTTCCTGTCCGGATCGTACAGGCGGGTCTCCTGCACCACCCTGCCGCCGTCCTCGATCAGCTCGATCTGGCGGCGCACTTCGTAGTTGATCGCCTCTTCGAGGAAGCGGAACGAATTCAGGTTCTTGATCTCGCAGCGCGTGCCGAATTCCTGCTGGCCGACCGGGCGTACCGACACGTTCGCGTCGCAGCGGAACGAGCCTTCCTGCATGTTGCCGTCGCAGACGCCCAGCCACACGACCAGCGCGTGCAGCGCCTTCGCATACGCGACTGCCTCGGCGGCGCTGCGCATGTCGGGCTCGGTGACGATCTCCAGCAGCGGCGTGCCGGCACGGTTGAGGTCGATGCCGGTCATGCCGTGATAGTCCTCGTGCAGCGACTTGCCGGCATCTTCTTCAAGGTGCGCGCGCGTCAGCTGCACGGTCTTCATCTCGGCCTTGCCATCCTTCTCGACGGCGAACGAGATCGTGCCGCCCTGCACCACCGGAATCTCGAACTGGCTGATCTGGTAGCCCTTCGGCAGGTCAGGGTAGAAGTAGTTCTTGCGCGCAAAGATCGAGCGCGGCGCAATCGTCGCGCCAATCGCGAGACCAAACTGGATCGCGCGCTCGACCGCGCCCTTGTTCAGCACCGGCAGAACGCCCGGCAGCGCGAGGTCGACCGGGCAGGCTTGCGTGTTGGGTTCGGCGCCGAACGCGATCGGCGCGCCGCTGAAGATTTTCGATTCGGTGGTGAGCTGCGCATGCGTCTCAAGGCCGATCACGACTTCCCATTGCATCATCAAACCTCTTTCAAACTTGCGGACGGCGGGTGTGCCAGTCAGTCGCGCGCTGGAACTGGTGCGCGACGTTCAGCAGCTTCGCTTCGTTGAAGTAGTTGCCGATCAGCTGCAGGCCGACCGGGCGCTTCGCATGCTTGTCGCCCTGGCCGAAACCGACCGGAATCGACATGCCGGGCAGGCCGGCGAGGCTGGTCGACAGCGTGTAGATGTCGGCCAGGTAGTTCGCCACCGGATCATTTGCTTTTGAGCCGATATCCCACGCGACGGTCGGTGCGACCGGGCCCATGATCACGTCACAGGACTGGAAGGCCTGCTGGAAGTCGTTGGCGATCAGCCGGCGGATCTTCTGCGCTTGCAGGTAGTACGCGTCGTAATAGCCATGCGACAGCACATAGGCGCCGACCAGGATGCGGCGCTTGACCTCGTCGCCGAAGCCCTCGGCGCGGGTCTTGCGGTACATGTCGCCAAGATCCGCGTAATCTTTCGCGCGATGGCCGTAGCGCACGCCGTCGAAGCGCGACAGGTTGCTCGATGCCTCGGCCGGTGCGATCACGTAGTACGCCGGAATCGACATCGACGTCTTCGGCAGCGATATCTCGACCAGCGTGGCGCCGAGCTTTTCATATTCCTTCAGCGCGGCCTGGATTGCAGCCTGCACGTCGGCCGCGAGTCCTTCGCCGAAGTACTCTTTTGGCACGCCGATCTTCAGGCCGGCGAGCGAATCGCCGAGGTGGCGCGTGAAATCTTCCGGCTCGCGCTCGATGCTGGTGGAATCGCGCGGATCGAACTGCGTCATGCCGTTCAGCAGCATCGCGCAGTCTTCCGCGGTCCAGGCCATCGGGCCGCCCTGGTCGAGCGACGATGCAAAAGCGATCATGCCGAAGCGCGACACGCGGCCATAGGTCGGCTTGATGCCGGTAATGCCACACAGCGCCGCCGGCTGGCGGATCGAGCCGCCGGTGTCGGTGCCGGTCGCCGCCGGCGTCAGGCCGCCGGCCACGGCTGCGGCCGAGCCGCCGCTGGAGCCGCCCGGAACGGCAGTCTTGTCCCACGGATTCTTCACCGCGCCGAAGAATGAGTTCTCGTTCGATGAACCCATGGCGAATTCATCACAGTTCAGTTTTCCGAGCGTGACCATGCCTGCCGTGCGGAACTGTTCCACCACACTGGCATCAAAGGGGCTGTTGTAGCCTGAGAGCATCTTCGAACCGGCGGTCGATGGCCAGCCGCGCGTGACGAAAATGTCCTTGTGCGCGATCGGCAGTCCGGTCAGTTCGCCGGCGTCGCCGGCCGCAATGCGCGCGTCGGCGGCTTTGGCCTGCGCGAGCGTCAGTTCGGGATCGACGCCGGTGTACGCATTCAGGTCGCTGGCGGCGATGCGGTCGAGGTAGGACTGGGCCAGCTCGGTGGCCGACACCTGTTTGTTCTTCAGCTGAGCTGACAGTTGCTTGAGTGTTTGCATGGGAAGGAATGCGCGGGCCCGGGCCGGGCGCCACGGGGTTTATTCGATCACTTTCGGCACGAGGTACAGGCCGTCCTGCACCATCGGGGCCGGCTGCTGGTAGTCGTCGCGGCGGTTCGGCTCGGTAATTTGGTCGTCACGCAGTCGCATCGCCAGGTCGTTGCGCCAGGCGGCGACCGGGTGGGACAGCGGTTCGACGCCGGTCGTGTCGACGGCTTTCATCTGCTCGACCAGCGCGAAAATGTCGTTCAGCTTGGCCAGCGTATCGTTGGCTTGCTGTTCGGACAAGTCGAGTTGCGCGAGCTTGGCCAGTCGCGCGATATCGTTCAGGGACAGTGACATCGGGATTGCGGGCGGGTTCGCCCGGGTCAATGATTCAAAAACGGCAAAAGTTGCAGATGCTGCGTACTTGCCGGGAAAAGTAGGGAAACGCAGGGTTTTTCGCGTTTCTGACAGCCAATCTGCTAAGGATTATAAGGTAGAATGTCAGGTTAATGGTCGCCATGGCCGCCCTTTGCGCCGCGCCATTTTTCACGTCGAGTTTCGTATTTTTGCCGGGCGCGCATTGTCCGGCGCTAGAGGATCCACTTTCATGTTTTCATTTCTTCGCAGCTATTTCTCCAATGACCTCGCGATCGACCTGGGCACCGCGAACACGCTGATCTACGTGCGCGGCCTCGGCATCGTGCTCGACGAACCGTCGGTGGTTGCGATCCGCCAGCAGGGCGGCCCGAACGCGAAGAAGAACATCCAGGCCGTCGGCAAGGAAGCCAAGCAGATGCTCGGCAAGGTGCCCGGCAACATCGAGGCGATCCGCCCGATGAAGGACGGCGTGATCGCCGACTTCACCGTGACCGAGCAGATGCTCAAGCAGTTCATCCGCATGGTGCACGACACCAAGCTGTTCAAGCCCTCGCCGCGCATCATCATCTGCGTGCCCTGCGGTTCGACCCAGGTCGAGCGCCGCGCGATCCGTGAATCGGCGCTGGGCGCCGGCGCATCGCAGGTGTTCCTGATCGAAGAGCCGATGGCCGCTGCGATCGGCGCCGGCCTGCCGGTGTCCGAAGCCACCGGCTCGATGGTCGTCGACATCGGCGGCGGCACCACGGAAGTGGGCATCATCTCGCTGGGCGGCATGGTGTACAAGGGTTCGGTCCGCGTCGGCGGCGACAAGTTCGACGAAGCCATCGTCAACTACATCCGTCGCAACTACGGCATGCTGATCGGCGAACAGACCGCCGAGACCATCAAGAAGCAGATTGGTTCCGCCTTCCCGGGCACCGAAGTGCGCGAGATGGAAGTCAAGGGCCGCAACCTGTCCGAAGGTATCCCGCGTTCGTTCACGATCTCCAGCAACGAAGTGCTGGAAGCGCTGACCGATCCGCTCAACAGCATCGTATCGGCCGTCAAGAACGCCCTCGAGCAGACCCCGCCGGAACTGGGCGCCGACATCGCCGAGAAGGGCATGATGCTGACCGGTGGCGGCGCGCTGCTGCGCGACCTCGACCGCCTGCTGATGGAAGAGACCGGGCTGCCGGTGCTGGTAGCCGAAGATCCGCTGACCTGCGTGGTGCGCGGTTCCGGCATGGCGCTGGAGCGCATGGACAAGCTCGGGTCCCTGTTCTCCTACGAGTAAACACACCGGAGGCGCGCTGCAGTGGACATCGTGCGGCCCGCCCTTCACCTCTCGCCCCAACGCCGCCGCCGTGCACGATGCGCCGGCCGGCCCACCTGGAACGGCAGTAGCGTTTAATGGAATACAGTCCGCCGCCACTCTTCAAGCAAGGCGCGTCGGCGCGCGCCAAGATGCTGTTGTTCGCCCTGCTCGCGGTTGCGCTGTTGCTGGCGGACGCGCGCCTGCATGCGCTGGCGCTGATTCGCCAGGGCGTCGGCATCGCGCTCTATCCGCTGCAGGCAGCCGCGCTGCTGCCGCGCGATGCGCTGTTTGCGACGGCCGACTATGTCACGACCCTGTCCACGCTGCGGGAAGAGAACCGACGCCTGCGCGAGCAGCAGGTGCGCAGCGCGCAGCAGTTGCAGCAGACCGGCCAGCTGATGGCCGAGAATGCCTACCTGCGCCAGCTGCTCGATGCGGCCCAGCGCGTGCAGCTGAAGACGGTGATGAGCGAGATCCTGTACGACGCACGTGATCCTTTCTCGCGCAAGGTGATCATCGACCGCGGCGCCCGCAACGGCCTGCTGGCCGGGCAGCCCGTGATCGACGAGCTCGGCGTGGTCGGCCAGGTCACGCGCACCTATCCGTTCACCTCCGAAGTGACGCTGCTGACCGACAAGGATCATGCGATCCCCGTGCAGGTGCTGCGCAGCGGCGTGCGCGGCGTCGCCTATGGCCGCGGCCAGACCGGCGAGCTCGAGCTGCGCTTCATGGCGTCGAACGCCGACATCCAGAAAGGCGATGTGCTGACCACGTCCGGCATCGACGGCATCTATCCGGCCGGACTGGCGGTGGCCACCGTGACCTCGGTCGATACCAAGACCTCGGATGCGTTCGCGCGCATCCTGTGCAAGCCGAGCGCCGGCGTATCGCGCCACCGGCAGCTGCTGGTGCTGCTCGGCGCTCCCGCTGCGCCGCCGCCGCAGGCCATCGCTCCGTCCGAGGGAGATATCGTCAAGCCGGCACGCAAGGAGGGTGGCGAATAATGGATCGTGACAGCATCCTGTTGCCGGTAAACCCGGCGTTCATCGCCTTCAGCCTGGCGGCGGCGTTTCTGCTGAACCTGCTGCCCTGGGGCGACTGGGGCTGGGTGCCCGACTTCGTCGCGCTGACCCTGGTGTTCTGGAGCGTCTACCAGCCGCGCAAGGTCGGCATCGGCATCGCCTTCCTGATGGGGCTGGTGATGGACGTGCACGGCGCCGCGCTGCTCGGCCAGAATGCGCTGGCCTACACGCTGCTTTCGTATTTCGCGATCACCATCCACCGCCGCGTGCTGTGGTTCCGCCCGCCGGTGCAGGCGCTGCACGTGCTGCCGCTGCTGGTGCTGATGCAGGTGGTGCAGGTGCTGGTGCAGCTGGCCGTCAGCGGCAAGCTGCCCGACTGGGCCTATTTCGCACAGAGCTTCGTCGCCGTGGCCCTGTGGCCGGTGGTTTGCTGGCTGCTGCTTGCGCCGCAGCGCCGCGCGGTCGACCGCGACGACACGCGCCCGATTTGATCCTTGCAGGCCTGCTTCGGCAGATCGTTGAAGAGCCGTATCCGTGACCGAGATAAAAGACACAGAACGCGAAATACAGCTGTTCCGGCTGCGCCTGTCCGTCGCCGGCGTGTTCATCCTCGCCTGCTTCGGCGTGCTGCTGCTGCGCTTCGTCTGGCTGCAGGGCATCCGCCACAGCGAATATTACGAGCGCGCCGAGAGCAACCGCATCTCGGTGGTGCCGGCGGTGCCGAACCGCGGCCTGATCATCGATCGCAACGGCGTCGTCCTTGCGCGCAACTACTCGGCATACACGCTGGAAATCACGCCGTCGAAGATCAACCGGCCGCTTGAAACCGTGATCGACGAACTCGCGAAGATCGTCGATATCCAGCAGCGCGACCGCCGCCGCTTCAAGCGGCAGATGGAGGAATCGAAGTCCTTCGAGAGCCTGCCGATCCGCACCCGGCTGACCGACGAGGAAGTCGCGCGCTTCGCCGCCCAGCAATACCGCTTCCCCGGCGTCGACATCCAGGCGCGCCTGTTCCGCCAGTATCCGCTCGGGCAGACCGCGTCGCACATGATTGGCTACATCGGGCGCGTCAACAAGCGCGAGGCCGAGCGGCTCGAGGAATCCGAAGACGCGGCGAACTACCGCGGCACCGAGTACATCGGCAAGGAAGGCCTGGAAAAGAGCTACGAGCGCAACCTGCACGGCATCACCGGCTATGACGAGATCGAGGTCTCGGCCGGCGGGCGCGCGGTGCGCACGCTGTCGCGGCATGCGCCGGTGTCGGGCCAGAACCTGATCCTGTCGGTCGACATCGAACTGCAGAAGATCGTCGAGAAGGCCTTCGGCGACCGCCGTGGCGCGCTGGTGGCCATCGAGCCGGAAACCGGCGACATCCTCGCCTATGTGTCCATGCCGACCTTCGACCCCAACCTGTTCGTCGACGGCATCGACGCGAAGAACTGGGAAGACCTGAACACCTCGCTCGACAAGCCGCTGCTGAACCGTCCCCTGATCGGCACCTATCCGCCCGGCTCGACCTTCAAGCCCTACATGGCGCTGGCCGCGCTCGAACTGGGCAAGCGGACGCCGGAGATGGCGATTTCCGATCCCGGCTACTTCTGGTTCGGCAACAACAAGTTCCGCGACGACAAGGAAGGCGGCCACGGGCGGGTCGACATGTATCGCTCGATCGTCCAGTCCTGCAACACCTACTACTACGTGCTCGGCAATGACCTCGGCATCGATGCCATCCACGATTTCATGAAGCCGTTCGGTTTCGGTCAGGTGACCGGCATCGACCTCGAGAACGAGCGTCGCGGCGTGCTGCCTTCGACCGAATGGAAGCGCAAGACCTTCAAGCGACCGGAGCTGCAGAAGTGGTACGCCGGCGAGACCATCTCGGTCGGCATCGGACAGGGCTACAACTCCTTCACGCCAATGCAGCTCGCGCATGCGGTGGCGAACCTGTCGAACAACGGTGTCGTGATGAAGCCGCACCTGGTGAAGTCGGTCGAAGACCCGGTGTCGAAGGTGCGCAAGCTGACCGTGCCGAAGGAGAGCTACCGGATACCGCTGAAGCCGGAGAACATCGAGGTCATCAAGGACGCGATGATCGGTGTCACCAAGGAGGGCACGTCGGCGCGCTCGTTCGCGAATGCTCCGTACACCTCGGGCGGCAAGACCGGCACCGCGCAGGCAGCGGCGATGAGCAAGACCGTGAAGTATGACGCGAGCAAGATCGCCGAGCGGCTGCGCGACCATTCGCTGTATGTCGCGTTCGCACCGGCCGACAAGCCGAAGATTGCGCTTGCGGTAATCGTCGAAAACGCCGGTTTCGGCGCGGCCGCGGCGGCGCCGATCGCACGGCTGGCGATCGACTACTACCTGCTGGGCAAGCGTCCGGACGAGCCCGTCGCGAAGGTCGATGGCAGTACGGAAGTGCCGGTGAGTCCGTCGGCCGAGCCGGAAACCCCGGCGGCGCCGGCGCAGCCGCCGGCTCCGGGCAAGCCCGCACCGGCAGGCGCAACGCCCGCACCGGCACAGCCGTCGATCCCGGGCAAGCCCGCACCGGCAGGCGCAACGCCCGTGCCGGCACAGCCGTCGATCCCGGGCAAGCCCGCACCGGCAGGCGCAACGCCCGTGCCGGCACAGCCGTCGATCCCGGGCAAGCCCGCACCGGCTCCCGCCAATGCCAAGCCGGCTGCGCCGCCAACGCCGCCGCCACCGAGCAAGCCTGCTGCCCCGCCGGCCGCCGCCTTGCCGGCCGCACCGAAAGCGGCAACCGTGCGGCCGGCTCCGCAAAAGACGGAAGAGAGGAATACCCCATGATGTCGCCTGTCGCCATCGTCGGACCCGGAATGGTCCTGGACTGGATCAAGCGCCGCCTGTTCATTTTCGACCGCTCGCTGACCATCATCGTCGGCCTGATCCTGCTGGTCGGCTGCCTTGCCGTGTCGTCGGCGGCAATGGACTTCCCCGGACGCTTCGAAGGTCACCTGCGCAATATCGCCGTCGGTGTCTTCGTGATGTGGTTCGCAGCCATGATTCCGCCGCAGAAGCTGATGCGGTTGGCGGTACCGGTCTATGCGATCGGCATGGCGCTGCTGATTGCGGTCGCCCTGTTCGGACTGGTGAAGAACGGTTCGCGCCGCTGGCTCAACATCGGCGTGATCATCCAGCCATCCGAGATCATGAAACTGGCACTGCCCCTGATGCTCGCCTGGTTCTTCCAGAAGCGCGAAGGCATGATCCGCTGGCGTGACTTCGTGCTGGCTGCCCTCATCACGCTGGTGCCGGTCGTGCTGATCCTCCGCCAGCCCGACCTGGGCACGGCCTCGCTGGTTGCCGCTTCAGGATTTTTCGTGATCTTCCTGGCCGGCCTGTCGTGGCGCTTCATCATCGGCCTCGGCGTGGCCGGTCTGGCCAGCCTGCCGCTGGTGTGGTCGATGCTGCATGATTACCAGCGCAACCGGGTGATGACGCTGATCGACCCCACGTCCGATCCGCTCGGCAAGGGCTTCCACATCATCCAGTCGACCATCGCGATCGGCTCCGGCGGAGTGTTCGGCAAGGGCTGGCTGAACGGCACCCAGTCACACCTCGAATTCATCCCCGAGCGCACCACCGATTTCATTTTCGCAGTGTATTCCGAGGAGTTCGGCCTGCTCGGCAACGGCGTGCTGCTGGCGCTGTACCTGCTGCTGATCGGCCGCGGACTGATCATTGCGGCGAATGCGCCGACCCTGTTCTCGCGGCTGCTGGCTGGCGCGATCACGCTGGCGCTGTTTGTCTATGCGTTCGTGAACATGGGCATGGTCAGCGGCATCCTGCCGGTGGTTGGCGTGCCCCTGCCCTTCGTCAGCTACGGCGGCACCGCATTCGTCACGCTGTCGCTGGCGGTCGGCACGCTGATGAGCATCCATCGGCATCGCAAGCTGGTGCAGACCTGAGATGAACGGCGCGCGCGCATCGCTACGCTTGCTGCCGGTACTGGCCATTGCGCTGGTGCTGTCGGCCTGCTCCACGGTCACGCCGCGCGCTGGCTCGGAGGCACAGTCGGCGCGGTCGGCACCGGCACCGGCTGCGGGTGCCACGCCGGCACAGGTGCCTTCGGCGCCATCGGCATCGGCAGCACCGTCGCCACCGCCGCCTTCTGCCGGAGCCGCCAACCTGGGGGCGCCGAAGCGTTCCGGCGGCTACTATCAGGACGATGGTCCCGCCGACGTGATCCCGGATGGCCTGCTCGACACGCCGGATGCCGAGCCCAGGCTCGAGCCGATCGCCCGAGGGCCGAGCCGGCCCTACAAGGTCTTCGAAAAAACGTATGTGCCGATCACGGATACCCGCCCCTTCGTGCAGCGCGGCATCGGCAGCTGGTACGGCAGGAAGTTCCACGGACAGAAAACCGCGTCCGGCGAGCCTTACGACATGTTCAAGATGACAGCCGCCCATCCGACCTTGCCGATTCCGTCGTATGCGCGCGTGACCAACCTGAACAATGGCCGCAAGGTGATCGTGCGCATCAATGACCGCGGCCCTTTCCATTCGTCGCGCATCATCGACCTGTCTTATACCGCCGCGCTGAAGCTCGATGTCCTGCGCGGCGGCAGTGCCGAGCTCGAAGTCGAGCGGCTGCTGCCGGATGAGATCCAGCGCATGCAGGCCGCCAGGCAGGCGCGGCGCGAGCCGCCGGCAGTGGCGGCGGCGTCGTCCGGCTTTTTCCTTCAGTTCGGCGCCTATGCGCAGGAGCCGAATGCACAGGCGGCGCGCGAGCAGCTGATGCGCAACTGGCCGGCTGCCCTGCCGCCGCCCGCGATCGTGTCGTCGCAGGGACTGTTCCGTCTGCACAGCGGCCCCTACGCCAGCCGCGAGCTGGCCAGCGACGCCGCGCAGCAGTTGCGCGGCCTGTCATCGCTGCAGTCCACCGTCGTGCAGCGCTGAGCCTGGCGCGAGGACTCAGTCCGCTGCGGACTGCGTCATCTGCAGCGCCAGCGCGTACAGCACATTCTTCTTGATCCCGGTGATCTTCGCCGCCAGCGCAGCAGCCTGGCTGAGCGGGCATGCCTCAAGCAGGATCGCCAGCAGCCGCTTCGCTTCGTCCATGTCATCGCCGGCCTGCGGCGCACCTTCGACCAGCAACACGAATTCGCCGCGCTGCCGGTTCGCATCCGCTGCCAGCCATGCGGGCGCATCGGCCAGCGCGCAGCGGTGGATTTGTTCGAACAGCTTGGACAGTTCGCGCGCGATCACCACCCGCCGCTGCGGACCGAACGCCTGCAACAGCGCATCCACCGTGCCGACGATCCGGTGCGGCGCTTCATAGAACACCAGCGTCGCCGAAGACGCGACGAGCGCTGCCAGCGCCTGGTCGCGCTGCCTGTCCTTCGCCGGCAGGAAGCCGATGAAATGAAACTGCTCCGACAGAAATCCGCCGGCCGACAGCGCGGCGATTGCCGCCGAGGCGCCGGCCACCGGAATGACGGGCAGCCCGGCTTCGCGTACCGCATCGACAATCCGCGCGCCGGGATCGGACACGGCCGGCGTGCCGGCATCCGACACCAGCGCAATCCGCTCGCCCTGTTGCAGGCGCTGGATGATCTTCTGCGCCGCTTCGCGTTCGTTGTGCTGGTGCGCGGCCAGCAGCGGCCGCGACAAGCCGTAGCGCGCCAGCAACTGGCCGGTATTGCGCGTGTCCTCGCAGGCGACCGCATCGGCAATGGCCAGCACCTTCAGGGCGCGCACGCTGATGTCGGCGACATTCCCTATCGGCGTGGCCACCACATACAATGCGCCGACCGGGAAGGCCTGGCGAGAGGCATCGTCGGCCAGCGAGGCGAGCAGGGAGGTCAGGTCGCGGGAGTCGGGCTGTTCCATGGGAGGGCTTATGGCGGGTCGTGGCGGGCGCAAGTGCTGCGCAATGTGCGGGGCTGTGCGCCGTATTGTACAAAACGCGCCATGCCGGCGATGAAGCGCAACGCCGCCGAAGCCGGCAGGCTCGCCGAAGAACGCGCGCTGGCCTATCTGGAGCAGCAGGGATTGCGTCTGGTCGAGCGCAATGCACGCAGCCGGCGCGGCGAGATCGACCTCGTCATGCGTGACGGCGTCACGCTGGTGTTCGTCGAGGTCAGGCAGCGCACGAGCGCTCGCTTCGGCGGCGCGGCGGCCAGCATCGGCGCAACGAAACAGGCGCGGCTGTGGCGCAGCGCGCAGCACTTCCTGTGCCGCTATCCGGTGCCGCCGCCCTGTCGCTTCGACGCCGTCTGCATCGATGGCACCGCCATGACCTGGCTGCGCCACATCCTGGTGGCCTGAGCCGGGCATCCGGTGTGCGTATCCATTTGTAACTTCGCTGTCGGCGCGGTCGCCCGCGCGGCGATCCTAGGCGGGCGGCGCGGATGACTGCGGCACCCGCGCGACGATGAAGCATCGGCGAACGGCAAGTGGGCGGCATGGCAGGCCGTATAATGCGGCGCCATGAGCACACAACGAATCCTCGATCAATTCCACGCGAGCGCCGAACTGAAGATACAGGCAGCGTCTGTCCTCGCGCAGCCGATCGCCGAGGCGGTCGACCTGATGTTCGCCGCGCTGGCCAACGGCAATCGCATCCTCGCTTGCGGCAATGGCGGGTCGGCAGCCGACTGCCAGCATTTCGCCGCCGAGCTGGTCGGGCGTTTCGAGCGGGAGCGGTTGCCGTTGCCGGCGATTGCGCTGTCGACCGATTCGTCGATCCTGACCGCGATCGGCAATGATTACAGCTTCGCGGAGATTTTCTCGAAGCAGGTGCAGGCGCTGGGCCATGCCGGCGATGTGCTGCTGGCGATATCCACGTCGGGCAGCTCCGCCAACGTGGTGGCGGCCGTCGACGCGGCGCTCGAGCGGGACATGCGCGTGGTGGCGCTGACCGGCAAGGGCGGCGGCGCGATGGCAGGGATGCTGACCGATGCCGATGTGCATATTTGTGTGCCGCACGACCGGACCGCACGGATCCAGGAAGTGCATTTATTGATCATTCATTGCCTGTGCGACGGCATCGACGTCGGGCTGTTTGGAGGAGAGCTGGAATGACGTACCCGTTTGTCACTGCAATGCGCAGGCCGCTGGCCGCACTCGCACTCGGCGCCGCGCTGGCCGCCAGCCTGCAGGCCTGCGTGCCGATGGTCGTCGGCGCGGCCGCCGTCGGCACGATGGCCGCCGTCGACCGGCGCACCCTCGGCGCCCAGACCGATGACCGGTCGATCGAGCTGCGCGGCGAAGGTCGTGCCAAGCGCGTGACCGGCGATCGCGGTCGTGTATCCGTCACCAGCTACAACCGCACCGCGCTGCTGACCGGCGAGGTGGCGGACGAGAAGATGAAGGCCGATGTCGAGCAGCAGATCGCGACCCTCGACGGCGTGGCCGGCATCGAGAACGACCTGACGATCGCGCCGGTATCGACCATCGGCTCGCGTTCGAACGACCTCGTCATCACCAGCAAGGTCAAGGCCGCATTCGTCGATACCAAGGACCTGTACGTGAATGCCTTCCTGGTTCATACCGATCGCAGCGTCGTCTACCTGATGGGCCGCGTCACGCAGCGCGAGGGCAAGATGGCCGGCGATGTCGCGCGTAATGCGGCGGGTAACATCAAGAAGGTCGTCAAGCTGTTCGAGTACATTTCGGAAGACGAATTGCAGGAGATGCAGGCCAAGCAGCCGCCTGCGAAGCCTGCGACAAAGACGCCGCGCTGATCCTGCCGCGCCGACCCTCCCCGGGATGCCGCGCACGCGGCATCCTTCCCCTGCCTCGATTGCGGTGCGGCCACGTCGCTGGCCTATAATCGCGGTTTCACATCGCAACAGCAAAACACGCCATGTCCAAGCATTTCCCCCGCCGCATGGGCGGCCTCACGATCATCCAAATCATGGCCATGCTGGCCGCCGCCGGCTTTGCGCTGTTCTTCGGGCTGTCGCTGCTGAAGAAGGAATCGGCGCCGCCGGTGTCCTTTCGCATGATCGACGGACAGCAGGTGTCGACGGACGCGCTGCGCGGCAAGGTGGTGCTGGTGAATTTCTGGGCGACCAGCTGCAGCACCTGCATCGCCGAGATGCCGCAAATGGTCGACACCTACAAGAAATACAACGAGCGCGGCCTTGAACTCGTCGCGGTCGCGATGAACTACGATCCGCCGAGCTATGTGCTGAACTATGCGAAGACGCGCGAACTGCCGTTCATGGTCGCGCTGGACGATGGCAGTGCCGCGAGGTCGTTCGGCGACGTCAAGCTCACGCCGACCACCTTCCTGATCGACAAGCAGGGCAACATCGTCAAGCGCTATGTCGGCATTCCCGAGTTCCCGGCGCTGCACCAGCTGATCGAGAAGGAACTCGCGGCCTGATTCCCGCAGTCCGGCAGCGTCAGGCGGACAGGATATCGACAGCGTAATTGACCGGCGCCGACCGGTTGCGCAGGCAGGACGCCAGCCGCACCAGTGCGGGCCGCAATGGCGGTTCGGCCGGCGCCCTGACGGCAAGCTCCCGCGCTGCGCGCTGCGTGTCCGCGCCGAACAGCAGCGGGTCCAGCAGCACCCGGCAGATTCGCGTGGCTGATTCTTCGGCCGGCAACGCCGTGTCCGTATCGAAAAAATCCATGAGGTCGGTGACCGGTTCCTGCAACCTTTCCTGCAGCGCCAGCTCGTTGACAAGATCCGCGAAGGCCTGCAGCGCCGGAGACCAGCCCTGGCCGCAGACGGTCCACAGCAGCGGCATCGGTTCCTGCGCCGCGTGTGTGCCGCCGAGGATCTCGCGGCATTGCTCCAGATCGATCGCGCCATCCCGATGCAGGCGGATCAGCAGCCTGCCAAATGCGGAAAACGTGGCCGCGTCCGCTTTCAGCAACGCACACTCGAGGATATTCCATGAGGCCCAGCTTTCCATCAGCAAGCTGACGCAGGCATCGGTCGAGATCAGTTGCTCGACCAGCAGGGTGTTCAAGCCTTCCGCATAGGCGCGGAAGCTCGCCTGCTTGGCCGCCGGGCCGCACGCCTGCGACAGGTAAAGCGCGGCGATGCTGAACGACGGAGCGTCGCCCGGCCGCAGCAGGTGATGGCAGAAATCGGCCGGGATCTGTCCGCAGGCCACGTCCACCCAGCCGCGCTCGTGCACGGCGCGGGCAAAGTCGGTGATCACTTGCACATAGGCGGTGGCGGCTTCTGCATAGCCGGAATGCAGGATCAGCTGCAGGCCGAAACAGTGCGATTCGCGGGTGTCCAGCAGCCGCTCTGCGGTCAGTGCCCTGAACACGCTGGCGGCGTCGGTGCGGCCGTTGCGGAAGTCTTCCAGCATCCACCGCCCCACCGCAGCGATCCCCTCGCCCTGTGCGCAGAGCGACAGCGCATACAGCACATCCCCGTTGATTTCCACCAGATGGCTCAGGTCGACCTGCGGCCGCTCACCTTCGGCCCGCCTTGTCGCATCGACGAACAGCCAGGCCGGCCGGGCGGCGGGCGGCAGGTAGTGGGGTGCCGCGCCGTCGGGAAGCAGGCGGCTGATTTGCCAGCCGCCGGTGGTGGAATTCACCCGAGCCAGCTGGTTTTCTTCAATGCGCCTGTGCGTCAGGGTCTGGTTCGGATCCATCAGGATGGCGGCGAACTTCTCCGGTTCGCCCGGCTTGTAGCGCAGCACCAGCGACACCGCATGTTTGCCGGTGAGCGCGTAAAAAATCCGGGTGGCGCCCGGCGGCTCCATCGCCGCATGGGTGGAGGATGCGGACAAGTCGGCTTCCGCCTGCGCTGCCGTGGCGGCTTTCATCTGCGCCAGCTGCTCGCTGGCCCACAGCCCGAAATTCATATCATCGACGTAGTGATAGCCGCTGCTCGTCGTGACCGCTTCGAAGAACTTCCTGCGGGTCTGGCTGTCCGTCAGCGCCGTCAGGCTGGCCGGATCGGTGATGCCGAGATAGCTGTCCTTCGGCAGTGCGCTTTTTCCGGGGAGGGCTTCGTTCACATACTGCGTGATATCCGAGCAGGTGATCGGTGTCCGCGTGCCGGCGAAGCAGGCCGAGTGATTCAGGTTGCGCAGGTCGGGCAGGCTGCGGCCGGCCAGCGCCTTGTAATACGCATGGCCCGGCAGCGCATGCTGGCTGACGATCATGCCGTCGCGCATGCGGAAACAGCGAATCTTGCTGACCCGTCCCGGCGCGGCCAGCGCGATCGCGGCGCGGTCGTTGAGCCAGATCTCGTCCAGCACCGAATGCGCCCGGCCCTCGACGCGGGTCAGTGCAGGCAAGGCGCTCAGATCCAGCTGCCGGCCCCAGTAGCCGCGCAGGTGAAGTATCTGCAGCGACCGCATGCGACTGCAAAAGGCCGGAAGCTCGACCAGCTGTTCAGGCAGCATCAGCGACTCGATCCGGCCGATCGCCGCGTCCAGTGCGTCGGCCGGTATGCCGGCCAGTGCCGCCGCCGGCAGGGACGACAGATCCAGCCAGCGTTCGCCATTCAGCAGCGTGGTATTGATGATGCCGATCGCATGCACCACATCGAACGGCAGCAGGGTGGCCGGGCCATGGCTGAGCAGGGCCAGCGCCTCGGCGGCGCCCGGCTCTTCCGCCGTACGGGCGCGCTTTGCGCGGGGTACGGACGCTGCCGTGGCATCGTCCGGTAGCGAACGCTTGGTTCCGCGGGAAATGCTGTCCATCGAGGTGCCCCCTTCGGCGTACTAAAGATCGCACGGATGTTCGGATATCGAGCGTTTCGCTCGGTGTTTGATCCGTGGTCTCGGCGGGGGAATGGTTCGATGCCGGGTTGTATGCTTGTGGTGTTTCTTGAAAAAAACTAACCCGTGCGGAGCGGCGGCTCGGCACGGGTGTCAGATTGCAGCAGCCGGCGATCCACCCGCCCGGCCGCTGATCAGGCGGGTCAAGCGTCGATGGACACGCCGGCCTGGTGGGCTTGCTGGTCGGCGTGATACGAGCTGCGCACCATCGCGCCGACCGCCGCATGGACGAAGCCCATCTTCGTCGCTTCTTCTTCGAACATTTTGAACGTGTCCGGATGCACATAGCGGCGCACCGGCAGATGGTCGCCGCTGGGCATCAGGTACTGCCCGATGGTCAGCATGTCGACGTCGTGCGCGCGCAGGTCGCGCATCACGTCAAGGATTTCCTCATCGGTTTCGCCGAGGCCGACCATCAGTCCCGACTTGGTCGGCACCTCCGGATGCAGCGCCTTGAAGCGCTTCAGCAGGCTCAGCGAGTACGCATAGTCGGAGCCCGGGCGCGCCTCCTTGTACAGGCGCGGCACGGTCTCGAGGTTGTGGTTCATCACGTCCGGCGGCGCGGCCTTCAGGATCTCCAGCGCGCGGTCCATGCGGCCGCGGAAGTCCGGCGTCAGGATCTCGATGCGGGTCTGCGGCGACAGTTCGCGCGTGCGGCGGATGCACTCGACGAAGTGGGCGGCGCCGCCATCGCGCAGGTC
>CAZTIF010000075.1:0-16641 GCA_964613635.1 uncultured Bifidobacterium sp.
GTCGCTGATGGTGATCGAGCATGCGGAGCGCTTCGGCCTGTCGCAGCTGCACCAGCTGCGCGGGCGGGTCGGACGCGGCGCCGCCGCCAGCGCCTGCCTGCTGATGTTCCAGGGCCCGCTCGGCGCGGTCGCGAAGGAGCGGCTGGCGATCATGCGCGAGACCGCCGACGGCTTCGAGATCGCGCGGCGCGACCTCGATATCCGCGGCCCCGGCGAGTTCCTCGGCGCGCGCCAGTCCGGGCAGGCGATGCTGCGTTTTGCCGATCTGGACACCGACCAGTGGCTGGTCGAACACGCACGGCAGGCCGCGCAGGAACTGCTGGCGCAGCGCCCCGACGTGGCCGAAGCCCACCTGGCGCGCTGGCTGGGCGCACGCGAGGACTTCCTGCGCGCCTGAACCGGTCTGAATTCAACGCCGGCATCCCAACTGTGCGACACTTATCGCCATGACATTGACAGAACTGAAATACATCGTGGCCGTCGCACGCGAGAAGCATTTCGGTCGTGCGGCCGAAGCCTGTTTCGTCGCGCAGCCCACGCTGTCAGTGGCGATCAAGAAGCTCGAGGACGAGCTGGGAGTCTCGATCTTCGAGCGCGGCGGCTCCGAGATATCGGTCACGCCGATCGGCGCGCAGATCGTCGCCCAGGCCGAGCATGTGCTCGAGCAGACCGCCTTCATCAAGAACATCGCCAAGCAGAACAAGGACCCGCTGGTCGGGCCCTTGCGCGTCGGTGTCATTTATACGATTGCTCCCTACCTGCTGCCGCAACTGATGCCGACGCTGATCGAGCGCGTGCCGCAGATGCCGCTGGTGCTGCAGGAAAATTTCACGGTGAAACTGATCGAGCTGCTGCGCGTCGGCGAGCTCGATGCCGCCATCATGGCGCTGCCCTTCAATGACCAGGGCCTGATGGTGCGGCCGCTGTACGACGAACCGTTCATGGTCGCACTGCCGCGCCAGCACCAGTGGGCCGAGCGCAGCGCCGTCAGCAGCGAGGAACTGAAGCAGGAAACCATGCTGCTGCTGGGCGCCGGCCACTGCTTCCGCGACCAGGTGCTGGAAGTCTGTCCGGAGATGTCGCGCTTCTCGACCGGTGGCGGCGGCATCGCGCGCACCTTCGAAGGCTCGTCGCTGGAGACCATACGCCACATGGTCGCGTCGGGCATCGGCATCACGGTGCTGCCGAAGGCCTCGGTGCCGGATCCGCTGCCGAAGGACAGCATGCTGCGCTACCTGCCCTTCGAGACTCCCGCGCCGTCGCGCCGCGTGGTGATCGCGTGGCGCAAGAGCTTCACGCGGCAGGCCGCGATCGAGGCGCTGCGGCAGGCGGTGCTGTCCTGCCACCTGCATGGCGTGGAGATGCTGCCGGACGCCGTCACCGAAGAAAAATAGCCACATGCCGGTGCGCCCCGCAGCGCCAACGCTGGCGGCGCTTTGCCGGACGCACTACACTGCGCGCCATGAATCCCCCTGCTTCCCCGCTGCGGCAACGCCTCGCGCTGTATGCCCGCCTGGTCCGGCTCGACAAGCCGATCGGCAGCCTGCTGCTGCTCTGGCCCACGCTGTCCGCGCTGTGGCTGGCGTCGAACGGCCGCCCGGACTGGTCGCTGGTAGCGATCTTCACTGTCGGCACCGTGCTGATGCGTTCGGCCGGCTGCGCGATCAATGATTTTGCCGACCGCGACTTCGATCGCCACGTGAAGCGTACCGCCGAACGGCCGCTGACCTCCGGCCGCATCGCCGCATGGGAAGCGGTGGCGGTCGCCGCGGTGCTGGCGCTGCTGTCCTTCCTGCTGATCCTGCCGCTGAACGCGCTGACACTGCAGCTGTCGGTGCTGGCCGTGATCGTCGCCGGCACCTATCCTTACTTCAAGCGCTTCTTCGCGCTGCCGCAAGCCTATCTCGGCATCGCGTTCGGCTTCGGCATACCGATGGCCTATGCGGCCGTGCTCGGCACGGTACCGGCCGAGGCATGGATCCTGCTGCTGGCGAATGTATTCTGGGCGCTGGCCTATGACACCGAATATGCGATGGTCGATCGCGATGACGACCTGCGCATCGGCATACGCACATCGGCGATCACCTTTGGCCGCTTTGACGTGCTGGCGGTGATGGCCTGCTATGCCGCCAGCCTGCTGCTGATCGGATTCGTCGGTGCATCTCGCGGCCTCGGCCCCGCCTTCTTCGCCGGCCTGCTCGTCGCCGCAGGCATCGCTGTCTATCACTACACGCTGATCCGCGATCGCGACCGCATGCGCTGCTTCGCCGCCTTCCGCCACAACAACTGGCTGGGCGCCGCCGTCTTCGCCGGGATCGTGTTGGGCTGACCGGCGTTTGCGCCGGTTTCGCCGCATCGCTGCAACAGCCACGGTTTTTCCGCGCTGTTCCGCTTGAGGCCCGTCGGACGCGGGCCAGATAATCGCGCGACAAGGCCGCCACTGGCGCGGCTGCGAACCCAACGCGCGAACCCTCGATGGACATTACCGAACTGCTGGCCTTCGCGGCCAGGAACAACGCATCCGACCTGCACCTTTCGGCCGGCCTGCCGCCGATGATCCGCGTGCACGGCGACGTACGACGCATCAACCTGCCGCCGATGTCGCACAAGGAAGTGCACGCGATGATCTACGAGGTGATGAACGACGGCCTGCGCAAGCGCTACGAGGAACACCTCGAGGTCGATTTCTCGTTCGAGCTGCCGGGCGTCGCGCGCTTTCGCGTGAATGCGTTCAACCAGGATCGTGGCGCGGCGGCCGTGCTGCGCACCATCCCGTCGAAGATCCTGTCGCTGGAAGACCTGAACGCGCCGCGCATCTTTGCCGAGCTCGCGCTGAAGCCGCGCGGTCTCGTGCTGGTCACCGGGCCGACCGGCTCCGGCAAGTCGACCACGCTGGCGGCGATGGTCAACCATGTGAATGAAAACGAGTATGCGCACATCCTGACGATCGAAGACCCGATCGAATTCGTGCACGAATCGCGCAAGGGCCTGATCAACCAGCGCGAGGTCGGCCCGCACACGCAATCCTTTTCGAATGCGCTGCGCTCCGCGTTGCGCGAGGATCCGGACGTGGTGCTGGTCGGCGAACTGCGCGACCTTGAAACCATACGGCTGGCGCTGACTGCGGCCGAGACCGGCCACCTGGTGTTCGGCACGCTGCATACGGTGTCGGCAGCCAAGACGGTCGACCGCATCATCGACGTATTCCCCGGCGACGAAAAGGAAATGGTGCGCGCGATGCTGTCCGAATCGCTGCAGGCGGTGATCTCGCAGACGCTGATCAAGACGCGCGACGGCAATGGCCGCGTCGCCGCGCACGAGATCATGCTCGGCACCCCGGCCATACGCAACCTGATCCGCGAAGCGAAGGTCGCGCAGATGTACTCTGCGATCCAGACCGGCAGCAGCGTCGGCATGCAGACGCTGGATGCGAGCCTGATGGAACTGGTGAAACGCAATCGAATCACGCCGGCGGCCGCACGCGCCGCCGCGAAGATGCCGGAAAACTTCCCGGGATGAGCATGGACGACATACAGGCAGGAGCGAATGTGCAGCAGCTGCTGGCGCTGATGAAGGCGCGCGGTGCATCGGACCTGTTCATCACCGCCGGCTTTGCGCCGGCGATCAAGCTCGACGGCCGGATGACACCGGTCGCGCCCGACGCGCTGTCACCGGAGCATTGCCGCGCGCTGGTGCGCTCGGCAATGAACGAGCGGCAGCGGCAGGAATTCGATGACACGAATGAATGCAATTTTGCCATCGGCATCGACGGCATCGGCCGCTTCCGCGTGTCGGCCTTTGTCCAGCAGGGCAAGGCCGGCATGGTGGCGCGCACCATCACCACCGAAATTCCGGAACTCGAGTCGCTCGGCGTGCCGCTGCAGCTGAAAGAGATCGTGATGGGCAAGCGCGGGCTGGTGATCATGGTCGGCGCGACCGGTTCCGGCAAGTCGACCACGCTGGCCGCGATGATCGGGCACCGCAATGCCAGCAGCCACGGCCACATCATCACCATTGAAGATCCGGTCGAGTTCGTTCATCCGCACCGCAACTGCATCATCACGCAGCGCGAGGTCGGCACCGACACCGCCGACTGGCACACCGCGCTGAAGAACACGCTGCGGCAGGCGCCGGACGTGATCCTGATCGGCGAGATCCGCGACCGCGAAACGATGGACCATGCGATCGCCTTCGCCGAGACCGGCCACCTGTGCCTGGCGACGCTGCATGCAAACAACAGCAACCAGGCGCTCGACCGCATCATCAACTTCTTTCCCGAAGAACGACGCCAGCAACTGCTGATGGACCTGTCGCTGAACCTGCGCGCAATGATCTCGCAGCGGCTGATACCGCTGAAGTCCGGCAGCGGACGCTGCGCGGCGGTCGAGGTGATGCTGAATTCGCCGCTGGTGTCGGACCTGATCTTCAAGGGCCAGGTGCACGAGATCCGCGAAGTGATGAAGAAATCGCGCGAACTCGGCATGCAGACTTTCGACCAGGCGCTGTTCGATCTCGTCGAAGCCGACCGCATCAGCATCGAGGATGCGCTGCGCAATGCCGACTCGGTGAATGACCTGCGCCTCGCCATCAAGCTGCAGGGCCGGGATGCGCAAGGGCGCGACCTGGCGGCGAACACCGCCGGCCTGGACATTATCTGATCGCCAACGATTTCTGCGCCCCGAATTGGGGCAATGCCGCTAGGCAACGAAATGGCGGGTTTTACCCCGCCTGTTTCGCCTAATTCTCCTGAAGCCCCGGCCGTAAATTGAAGCTGAGGAAAGCGCAATGCAATAACGACGCGCCGACCCGCATTGCGCCATTTCAGGAGAATTCCATGCAAACCCGACTCAAGCTTCATTCCCGCCAGCAGGGCTTCACGCTGATCGAACTGGTTATCGTGATTGTGATCATCGGCATCCTGGCCGCCATCGCGCTGCCGAAGATGACCGACCTGGCCGGCAATGCCCGTGCCGCCACCGTCAAGGGCGTGACCGGCAGCCTGGCTTCGGCCAATACCGCGATCTATTCGGCAGCCCAGATCAACAACCAGGGCGGCGCGACCGGCACCGTCAACGCCTGCAACACCACCGGCATTGCCACCGTCTACGGCTACGCCGCCGACACCACCGAACTGCTGAAGTGCGTGACGCTGTCGCCGGCTTCCGACTTCAACACCGCGACCGCGAACGTGATCTCGCATGCCGGCTCGACCACGCCGGCCTCGTGCAACGTCACCTACGTTGCGGCGACGGCCACCGCAGCACCGCAGTACACCGTCACGGTGACGGGCTGCTGATCCAGCGGCCGATAGAGCATCATCGTGGACACGCAGCCCCGCGCAATGCCTCCCCTCCGGGGGAGGCTTGCGCGCGGCTTCACCCAGCTTGAACTGGTGATGACGATTGCGCTGGCCGGCATCATGTCGGCCGGCGCAGTCAGCAAGTGGATGCCGCAGGCAGGCAAGAGCAGCGCCGGTTACCAGGCGCTGCGGCTGGCCGACGACCTGCGGCACACACGCCTGCTGGCCATGGCCTGGGGCAAGTCCCTGGTGTTCAGCAGCGACGGCAGCAGCTGGCGAGTCAGCTGCTCCGACCCTTCGCAGTGCGCCAACGCCACCCCGGCCGCCAGCGCCTGCCCCAATCCGACGTCCGTGGTGGTCGATCCCGGCCACCACGGACCTTTCTGCATCGTGCTCGAGAATGGCGTGACCCTGAGCGGTCCCGCAACGATCGCATTCGACCTGCTCGGGCGGCCGCAAAGCGCGGCCGCGATGTCTTTCCAGCTGTCCGCCAATGGCGTGGTGATCGCCACCGTCAGCGTCGCCGCGGACACCGGATTCGTCACGACGGCGGTGCTGCAATGATGCGCCGCCTGCCCACCCGCGCGGCGGGATTCACTTTGATCGAGCTGCTGCTGCTGATCGTGGTCTTTTCCGGCTCGCTGGTCGCGCTGCTGTCGGTCTCGCGCCATGCCGCGCAGCGCATCGCCGAGGTCGACGCGAGCGCGCGCGCGATGCAGTACGCGCAGGAACGCGTCGAGACGGTACTGGCCGATCGGCGCAACCCCGGGCGCGGCTATGCGTATGTGCCGGTACAGTCCTCGACCTGTGCGAGCCTGTCGGCCAGC
Organism: uncultured Bifidobacterium sp.; assembly: GCA_964613635.1. Classification (GTDB taxonomy): domain Bacteria; phylum Pseudomonadota; class Gammaproteobacteria; order Burkholderiales; family Burkholderiaceae_D; genus Pernthalerella. The sequence continues at coordinate 6,127 of CAZTIF010000075.1, forward strand.
TGCGCCTACCCGATCGAAAATCCCGTGACCGGCACGTCGCTGGTACGCAGCGTGCAGGTCACCGATGTCTCGGCCGGCGGCAGCTGCCCGAATCCCGCGAACGGCTGCAAACAGGTGCTGGTCACCGTCACGCAGGGCGGGCGCAAGCTCGCCTCGCTGGCGGCCTTGCTGGCGAATAACTGAGATGGTCACCCGCGCCCGCCTCCGCCAGGCTGGTTTCAGCATGCTGGAACTGGTGATCGCCATGGTGCTGACTGCGCTGCTGGCGGCCATCGCGATGCAGCCGGTCGTGCGCGCGCTGCAGGCGCGCTCGCAGGTGGCCGGCAACCTCGCCGCGATCGACGCGCTGCGCTTCGCGACCGAGCGCATGGTGCGCGAGCTGCGGCAGGTGCGCTATGACGCCCAGGGCAGCGGCTTCCAGCTGGCCGCGCTGGCCCCGCTGGCCGGGACGTCCAGCGCCAGCAGCGGCCTGTGTTTCATCCGCGTCGGCGGTGCCGCCGGCGCGACCCATGCCAGCCTCGCGCTGCGGCACACCGGCACGACGGCTACGCTGGACCAGGTCAGCTGGCCCGGCTGCGCGGCAGTCGGACCGAGGACGCTGGCCGACCGCGTCAGTTCGCTGCGCTTCGATTACTGGAGCCATGGCAGCGGTACGCCGGTGGCGCTGGCGCTGAATGACGCCGCATTCGGCACCAAGCTCGCGTTCATCGACATCACGCTGTCCGTGACACCGAACGACGGCCCGGCCGTCAGCCACCGCTCGCGCGTGGTGCTGCGCAACGGCGCCTGGGGAGCAGCGAAATGACGCGCCGGCCCTTCAGGCTACCGGCACGCCAGCGCGGCGCGTTCGCGATCATCGCGGTGCTGATGCTGCTGATCGTGGTCGCTGCCGCGCTGCGCTTCATGCTCGCGGTGGCCGAATCGAACAGCAGCGCAACGATGTCGCACCAGCAAGGCGTGAAAGCGCTGCTGGCCGCCGACAGCGGCATCGAGGCCATGGTCGCGAAAATGCGCAAGGCCGGCCCGATGTCCTGCAACGTCGCCAGCTTCGCCGGCGGCACGCTCGACGGCGCCAGCTATTCGGTGGTGTCGGCGGCAACGGTGACGAACATCGCGGTCGCCAACAGCTGCAACGGCACGCTGCTGGCGCGCGGCTGCCGCGGGGAGGCGCAGGGCAGCGTCGGATCCAGCCGCCGCACGGTCAGCGTCGACATCGCCTACTGCTCGCCGACGAATGCGGGCGTCGCCGGCTTCGGCGGACATACGACCAACATTTCGCAGACCATCGTGCCCTACCAGCCAAACTCGATCGTGGTCAGCAACCTCGCCTTTCGCCGCAAGGACGATGCGGGCGGCCCGAACACCTCGGCTACCAGCTGCGTCCAGACCGGCATTTACAGCGGCACCTGCACCCAAGGCTGGAGCATCCAGTCGAGCTCGGGCATACCGGCCGTCGGCGGACGCGGCGTGATCGCGACCACCACCACGGTCGGCGACTACACCGTGATCCAGAACCTCGGGCTGGACCGCAACTTCGTCGCCACCGGCGCCATCTTCGAAGGGACCGGCGTGACCTACCTCGGCTCGTATGCCGACGACAAGAGCGCGCAGAACAAGGGCACGGCGGGCACCTCGAACACCGTCGCCGGCCAGGTGCAGGACGGACGGACGCTGGGCACCAGCGCGACCGGTACGGCCGGCTGGTGCAAGGGCGCCGACACGCTGGTGTTCGGCTTCTCCGCGAAGTCGGAGTCGGCGACGGACACGCTGACTTCGGTCAGCTTCGGCGCGGCGAATGCGCCGATGACGCTGCTGGAGCGCTTCCCGTCGCTGACCCATGACATGTATTCCGAGGTCTGGTACCTGCACAAGCCGCTGGCGTCCGGCGGCGTCGACAGCCTGTTCGCGACCGGCGTGCCGACCGATTTCCGCTTCACCGTCGATGGCACGACCACCGACGAGTGGGCGGCCGGCTTTGCCTGCCTGAAGAATGTGGATCCGGCCACGCCGCGCGGGCTGGTGAGTTTCATGCAACCGTATAACTGGTGGGAGCCTTTCTGATGCGCGTTGATTTATCCCGCCTGCGCTCACGCTTCGGCGAACTCGCCATTGCGCGCCGTCGCCGCCAGCCCTGGACGGTCGCCGACCTGCAGGCATTGCGCCTGCTGGCGGTGACCGTCGCACCGGCTGCCGCCGGCCAGCGGCCCGCCGTCCTCGATGCGTCCGTCCTGGAATTCGAACAGGCGCTGCCCGCGACCGAGGCGCTGGTCGCCTTCGCGCAGCAGCTGCCGGCAACCAAACAGCGCTGGGCGCTGCTGCTGCCGCGCGAGGCCTACCGGCTGGCCGTGATGCCCGAGCCGGACGTGCCGCCGGCCGAGCTGGCGCAGAGCGTGCGCTGGCAGCTCGCCAGCACGCTCGATTTTCCGGTCGAGGATGCGGCGGTCGATTTCCTGAAGATACCGACAAAGGAATGGCAGCCGGAGCGCTCGCCCGAACTGTACGTGGTCGCCGCGCCGGGCGCGGTGGTGCAGGCACAGGCCGGGCTGTTCCGCGCCGCCCGCCTGGACTTGCAGGCAATCGACATCCGCGAGACCGCGCAGCGCAACATCGCCGCGCTGCTCGAGCGCGACGACGAACTGCTCGTGCTGGTGGCCTTCTGCGCCGACGAGGTCCGGATCAGCTTCAACTGGCGGCAAGAGCTCTACATGGACCGGCTGATCGCGGAACGGTCCGTGCATGACGAAACGCCGGAGCGGCGCGCGGCCGCCTGCGAGCGCATCCGCACGCAGCTGCAGCGTTCGCTCGACGCGGTGCGCGCCAGCCATCCGTTCATGCAGGCCGCACGCATCGTCGTGGCCGATGCGCCGGAAGGCTTCATCGAACTGCTCGGGTCGACGATGTTCGATCCGGTCGAAGCGCTCGATCCCGATTTGCTGTTCGACCTCGAGCGCGCGCCGCAGCTGCGCGAGCCGCGCACCTTCATGCAGTACTTCCATGCGCTCGGCGTCGCGCTGCGCGACCGGGAGGGCAGCGCATGAGCCAGCACATCAACCTGCTGCCGAAACCGCCGAAAAAGCCGCTGCTGTCGGCGCCGAACGCGGCGGCCGCGCTGGCGCTTTGGTGCGCGTTGCTGGGGCTGTTCGCCTGGTCGGGCAGCCGCGACGTGGACGCCGCGCGCCTGCGCGCCAGCCAGGTCGCCGCCGAGCTGCAGTCGCAACAGGCGCTGCTGCAGGCGCTGCAGAAGCGCCTGGGCGACGGCGCCGAGCCGCACGACCTCGCGGCACAGATCGCCGCGCTCGAGCCGCAGACGCGGGTGTCGAAAGACCTGCTGGAGCGCCTGAAGAACGGCGAGCTCGGCAGCCTCGACGGCTATGGCCGCCAGCTGACCGAGTTCGCGCGCGTGCCGCAAAACGGCGCGTGGGTCACGCTGGTGACGGTGACGAACGCCGGGCGCTCGCTGCGCGTCGAGGGGCGCGCACTGCGCAAGGAGCAGATCCTGCCCTACGCGGCGGCGCTGAATGCGGCGCTGGCGAAATTCGGCATTGCGCTGAAGGATGTCGAGGTCGCGCCGATGCAGCAGACGCCGGACGAGGACCTGTCGGACGCGCCCGTGTGGACCTTCAAGCTTTACTGAGCCCGCAACATGAAACTGCCCTCCCTGAGCCTGCCGCTGCAATCGCTGCTGCAACCCCTGCTGCAGCCCCTGTGTTCCAGCTTCGACGCCCGGGCGCCACGCGAGCGCCTGCTGATGGTCGCCGCCGTCGGCGCGCTGCTGTATTTCGTCGCCGACGCGACCCTGTTGCGGCCGCAACAGCAGCTGCTGCGCCAGTTCGTCGCCGAGGCGGACACGAAGCAGGCCGAGCTGCAGCGCGTGAATGCGGACGTGGCAACGCTCTCCGCGAAGCTCGCCAAAAACAACGACGCCAGCCGCCAGGCCGAACTCGATGAGCTCAAGCGCATCATCGCCGAGGCCGATGCGCTGCTGTCGGAGGACGACGGCAGTTCGCTGCGGCTGTCCGCGCTGCTCGAGTCGATGCTGCGCACCACCCCGGGGCTGCAGCTGATGTCGCTCAAGACGCTGCCGGTCACGCCGCTGCTGCCACGCACCGGCCCGAAGGCGGCCGACGGCAGCGAGCTGAAGCCCTCGCCGCCAATGACGGGCAGCGCAAAGGCGACACCCGAACCGCCGCCGGTCGCGGTCTTCCAGCATGGCGTCGAGATCGTCATCCAGGGCAATTACCTCGCGCTGCTGCCCTACATGGCAAAGCTGCGGCGCTACCCGAAGCGGCTGTTCTGGACCAGCGCGGCGCTGGAGGTGGTGAAGTATCCGGACTCCAGGCTGCACCTGACCATCACCACGCTCTCCGAGCAGAAGACCACGCCGCTCGAATGAAGACACTGCTCATCCTGATCGCCGCGCTGCTGTGCGCACCCGCGAGCGCCGCCGGCAAGCTGCGCGACCCCACCCGGCCGCTCGCCGCCACCGTACGCGCCGGCGCGACGCCGGCCGGCACACCGCGCGCAGTCGTGCCCGCCGTGCTGCCGGAACTGCAGCTCGTGCTGGTGGGCGGTGCGCGGCGCTATGCGGTGATCGATGGCGAATTGCTGGCCGAAGGCGACGAGATCCGTGCCCTGAAGCTGCTGCAAATACTGAATGACGCCGTCGTGCTGATGACCCCGAACGGACCGCGCACGCTGCCGCTGTCGGCGCCGGCCGAACAATGAAGGAATGACCGTGAACCACTCCCTGCCAAAACGCTCCCTGTGCGCCTTCGTCGCGCTGGCCATCACCGGCTGCGCCGCCACGCCCCCGGCATCGCTGCCGAAGAGCACCCACATTGCGGAGGCGCTCGCGCAGCCGGAGCCGGCACCCGCGCCGCCGGCGTCACTGCCCGAATCCGTCGCCGCAATGCCGGCCCCGGAAGCCGTGCCGGCGCCGGTGCCGCCAACCGTATCCGACCCGAACGAGCCGCGCATCGATGTCGCCATGAACAACGTGCCCGCGCGCCAGTTCTTCATGGCGCTGGTCGCGGGCACGCGCTACACGATGCTGGTGCATACCAATGTCAGCGGCAACCTGTCCGCGCGGCTGCAGCGCGTGACCGTGCCGGAGGCACTGGACGCCATGCGCGACCTGTACGACTTCGACATCACGCTGCAGGGAAACAAGATCACGGTGCGACAACCCGTGATGGAGACACAGGTCTTCCAGGTCAACTATCCGACCGGCACCCGCAAGGGCAGCTCGGACACCCGCGTGGCGGCCGGCTCGCTGGCCGATGCGCCGATGGGCGCAGGCGTGGCCGGCGCTCCGACGCCGGCCGCGGGCCGCACCCCGGACAGCAGCCGTGTATCGACGGCATCGGAGTCGGACTTCTGGACCGAACTGAAAAACTCGCTGGCCGCGATCGCCGCGATCGGCGCCGGCAACGGCCGCAGCATCGTCGTCAGCCCGCAATCCGGCGTGGTGGTGGTGCGCGCGATGCCGAAGGAATTGCGCGACGTCACCGCCTACCTGAAGGCCACCCAGCTGTCGGTGGAGCGGCAGGTGATCCTCGAGGCGAAGATCATCGAGGTGCAGCTGTCGGAGGGTTTCCAGACCGGCGTGAACTGGTCGGCCTTCCGCGCCGGCAGCACAAACGCAGTCGGCGGCGTGCTGCAGCCCGGAACCTCGTTGACGAATACGCCGGCAGCGCCGCTGACGGGCAACAACCTTTCCGCTGTCATGGGCGCGGCCGGCTCGGCCATCAGCACGGTCGCGAATGCGGGCGGCACCATGTTCGGACTGGCGCTGCAAGGCACCAGCTTCGCTGCGCTGGTGTCCTTCCTTGAAACGCAAGGTGCGGTGCAGGTGCTGTCCAGCCCGCGCGTGTCGACGCTGAACAATCAGCAGGCGGTGCTGAAGGTCGGCACCGATGAATTCTTCGTCACCGGCGTGTCCGGCGGCACCACCACGCCGTCGGCCGGCGGCGCGATCACGACCACGCCGAACGTCACGCTGCGCCCGTTCTTCTCCGGCGTGGTGCTCGACGTGCTGCCGCAGATTGACGCAGAGGGCAACATCATCCTGCACGTGCGGCCGTCGGTGTCGCAGGTGACGACGGTGAACAAGAACATCAACCTCGGCGTCGGCGGCCAGCTGCAGCTGCCGCTGGCGTCGAGCAGCGCGTCCGAAGCCGACAGCGTGGTGCGCGCAAAGAACGGACAGGTCGTGGTGATCGGCGGCCTGATGCGCGAGAGCGGCAGCAACGACCGCTCGCAGGTGCCCGGCATCGGCAACGCACCCGGCGTCGGCAAGCTGTTCGGCAATACCAACCGCGCGATGCAGAAGCGCGAGCTGGTGATCCTGCTGAAGCCGACCGTGATCGCCGACGGCAACCAGTGGAACGACGACATTCTGAAGACGCAGCAACGCGTGCGGCAGCTGGGCGCGCGGGACGCAAAATGATCTCGCGCGACGCGATCGGCGGCGAGGGGGGAGCGATACCGATGCTGGACCTACAGCGCTTTGACATCGACCTCCGGTTCGCGCGGCTGCTGCCGGAAATCCAGGCGCGGCGCCACCTCGCGCTGCTGCTGCGCGACCAGGGCGACAGCTTCCTGCTCGGGCTGGCCGACACCGGCAACCTGCGCGCGCAGGACGCCATCTCGCAGCTGCTCAAGCGCCCGGTCGATGTGGTGCAGGTCGACCACGACGCACTGCTGGTGACGCTGGACCGCGTGTACGGCAAGTCCGAGCAGCTGGGCGAATTCGCGCGCGCGGTCGAGCGCAACATCGAGCGCGAGGCCGGCATCGTCGACCTCGACCAGATGGGCACGGTGCTGGACGATGTCGATGCGCCGGTGGTGAAACTGCTGCAGACCATCTTCGACCATGCGGCGCAGGTGCGCGCGTCCGACGTGCATATCGAGCCGCAGGAAAAGCGGCTGGTGGTGCGCTATCGGATCGACGGCGCATTGCATGTGCAGGCCGAAGCCGACCTGAAGATCGCGTCGCCGCTGGTGGTGCGGCTGAAGCTGATGGCGGGGCTGGACATCGCCGAGAAGCGGCTGCCGCAGGACGGGCGCATCGCGGTGCGTTCCGGACTGCACAAGCTGGACGTGCGGATGTCCACGCTGCCGACGCTGTACGGCGAATCGGTGGTGCTGCGGATACTGATGCAGCAGCAGGGCCTGGTCGCACTGACCGACACCGGCATGGACCCGCAGGTATTCCACAGCTTCGAACAGGCGATTCGCGCGCCGCACGGCATCGTGCTGGTGACCGGCCCGACCGGCAGCGGCAAGACCACGACGCTGTACGGCGCGCTGAAGATGCTGAACCAGCCGGATGTGAAGATCCTCACCTGCGAGGATCCGGTGGAATACCGGATGGCCGGCATCGTGCAGGTGCAGACCAATGACAAGATCGGACTCGACTTCGCGCGCGTGCTGCGCTCCTTCCTGCGGCAGGATCCGGACGTGATCTTCATCGGCGAGATCCGCGACCAGGAGACCGCGCAGATCGCCAGTCGCGCGGCAATGACGGGCCACCTGGTGCTGTCGACGCTGCACACGAATGACGCGGTCAGCACGCCGGGGCGGCTGGTCGACATGGGCATACCGCCCTACCTGATCGCGTCGACGCTGCTGGCGGTGGTGTCGCAGCGGCTGGTGCGGCTGTCATGCAAGCACTGTGCGGCGTCCTACGCGCCGCAAGAGGATGAACTGCAGTGGCTGCTGCAGGGCCTGGGCGTCGATGCGCTGCCCGCCGGCACGCAGCTGAAGCGCGGCTGCGGCTGCCCGCGCTGCAACGGCATCGGCTACCAGGGCCGTACCGGCGTGCACGAGATCCTGTCGATCACGCCGCCGCTGGCCCGCGCGCTGCGCGGTGACACGCTGCAGGAATTCGAGACCGCCGCGCAGGAATCAATGACGGGCGCGACGATCGCGCACCGGGTGCTGCAACTGGTGCTGGACGGCCGCACCACGATTGCCGAAGCGATGAAGGTCGTGAACTGGGATGACAACTGATGCAGCACTTCGCCTACGAGGGCCGCAACCGCCACGGCGAACTGGTGAAGGGCCGGATCGAATCGCCGAATGCGCAGGCGGTGGTGCAATGGATGATGGGCGCCGGCATCGTGCCGGTGAAGATCAGCGCGCAGGCGCAGGCGGCCTCGCAGGGCTCGCTGCTGGACAAGATGAACGGACGCGGCACGCTGAATGCGACCGACCTGCTGCTGTTCACCCGCCAGCTCGGCACGATGGTGCGCGCCGGCCTGCCGATGATGCAGGCGCTGTCGGGCATGCAGAGCTCGTCGGGCAACCCGAAGCTGGCCGCGCTGCTGGGCAAGCTGCGCGAGGACCTCGACCAGGGCCTCGAGCTGTCGGTGGCGATGTCGCATCATCCGCATTTCTTCGATGACTACTACGTCAGCATGATCCGCGTCGGCGAAGGCGCGGGACGGCTCGACGAGATTTTCACGCGGCTGTTCGCGCAGCTCGAGTTCGAGCGCGACATGCGGCAGAAGATCAAGGGCGCGCTGCGCTATCCGACCTTCGTGGTGATCGCCATTGCGATTGCGATCGGCATCCTGACCATCTTCGTGATCCCGGTGTTCGCCAAGGTCTATGCCGGCATGAAAGTCGAACTGCCCCTGCTGACGCGCGTGCTGCTGGCGGTGTCGGACTTCGCGGTGAACTGGTGGTGGGCCGTGCTCGCGTTCTTCGGCGGATGTTTCTACGCTTTCCGCTTCACCATCAAGCAGCCGCGCGGACGCTATCGCTGGGACAAGTTCAAGCTGACGCTGCCGCTGATCGGCGGCATCTTCAACAAGGCCGGCATTGCCCGCTTCTGCCTGTCATTCTCGATTGCCTGCAAGAGCGGCGTGCCGATCGACCAGGCCTTCACGCTGGTCGCGAAGGTGGTCGACAACGCTTTCTTCGAGGAGCGCATCCACGGCATGCGCGACGGCATCACGCGCGGCGAGACCATGCTGCAGATCGCGCAGGGCTCGGGCATCTTCAAGGCGATGGAGATGCAGATGATCTCCGTCGGCGAGGCCACCGGCGAGATGGAAAAGATGATGGAGCAGGTCGCGACGATGTACCAGGAAGAGCTGCAGTACGAAGTCGCCCGGCTCGGCGATGCGATCGAGCCCATCCTCCTTGCGGTGATGGGCGGGCTGGTGCTGGTGCTGATGCTGGGTATCTTCCTGCCGCTGTGGGATCTGGGCCAGCTGGCGCAGCAGGGGTGAGGCCGGGGTTGCGTGGCGCATGCGCCACGCCTGCCGAAGCGGTCCGGCTTGCAAGCCGGATCGTGGCGGAGATCAATCTCTGCCGAACTCCTCGCCGAGTTCCCTGCCGCGCGCTGCGGCCGCGTGCAGCGCCTTCACGAACGCCGCCTTCATGCCGCTGGCGTCCATCGAGCTCAGTGCCGCATAGGTAGTGCCGCCCTTCGACGTGACGCGCTCGCGCAGCAGCGACACCGGCTCGTCCGAGCGCGTCGCCAGTTCGGCCGCGCCGGCGAAGGTGGCCTGCGCGAGCTGCCGGCCCTGCGCCTCGGTCAGGCCGAGCTCGACGGCCGCCTGCTGCATCGCCTCGATGAAATAGAACACATAGGCCGGGCCGCTGCCGGACAGCGCGGTCACCGCGTCGATCTGCGCCTCGTCGGGAATCCATACGGTCTCGCCGACGGCGCGCAGGATCGCATCGGCGGTCTGCCGCTGCGCCTCGGACACGCCACCCATCGCCACTGCGCCGGTGATGCCCTTGCCGACCAGTGCCGGCGTGTTCGGCATCGTGCGCACGATGGCCTGATGGCCGCCAAGCCAGCGCGACAGGTCGGCGGCACGAATGCCGGCGGCAATCGACAGCACCAGCTGCGACTTCAGGTAAGGACGCACGCTGGCGACCACCTCGCGCATCTGCTGCGGCTTGACTGCCAGCACGATCACGTCGGCCGACGCGAGGACCTCGGTCGGCGCGGACGCGGTCGTCACGCCGAAGCGCTGCGCCACCGCGGACAGCGCCTCCGGCACGACGTCGATCACATGGATGTTGGCCGCGGCGGTGAGCTTGTCGGCGAGGCCGCCGATCAGCGCCTGGGCCATGTTGCCGCCGCCGACGAAGGCGATCTTCACGTTATTTTGCATAATCTCTTTTTCCAAAAATGGCGGTACCGATGCGCACGATGGTCGCGCCCTCGGCAATGGCGGCAGGCATGTCGGCCGACATGCCCATCGACAGGGTGTCCGTCTCGATGCCCATGCTACGCAACTGCGACTGCAGCTCGCGCAATTGCGCGAACGGGCGACGCTGCTGCACCGGGTCATCGGCCGGCTCGGGTATGGCCATCAGCCCGCGCAGCCTCAGGTTTGGCATCGCGGCCACGGCCTGCGCGAGTGCCGGCAGTTCGGCCGGCGCGACGCCGCTCTTGCTGTTTTCGCCGCTGACATTCACTTGCAGGCAGAGGTTCAGCGGCGGCAAATCAGCCGGCCGCTGCTCGGACAGCCGGCGCGCGATCTTTTCCCG
>CAZTIF010000076.1:0-16601 GCA_964613635.1 uncultured Bifidobacterium sp.
GATCCCCGCCAGCCGCGCCAGCAGTACCCAGGGGTTGAGTTTTCTGAACTCAGCCCTTTTTTCTTTCGGATCGCACCGGGATGGCGTCGGGCTTGCGGGCTTGCGGTCTTGTCCGCGCCGCGCTCCTGCGCGGCCAAGCTCAAGAAAACATGACGCGCAGCGCGCGGATTCGCTGCGTCTCCGGCATGGCGTTAAATGCCTGCAGATATTTGATCATCGATCCGCAGACCAGCTCCGGCTGTGCCTGCCGGGTTTGCGCATCGGTCAAGACGGAGATCTCGTCGGCCGTGTGGCCGGCAAATAACTTGAGGGCGATTTTTTCGGTTTCGTCATCGGACGCATTGATGGCTCGGTGACTATCGGCTTCCCTGATGACGGCGCTGAGCAAGGCCAATTCACGACGAATCAGCGCATCGGGAAAAACCGAGCCGAGGTTCATTGGCCTTTCACCGGGAAAAAACAAGGCCGTGCAGACTTCCGGCCCGAGCTGCTGTGCCGCCAGGCCTTCGGCAATCAGCAACTCGTGGTAGGCCAGCAGGGTTTGGTCCGAGGCCAGCGGAATCAGGCGCACCACCAAAGGATGGATTTCCTCCCTGCCTGCCGCCATGACTTCGGCGTCCGACTTCTTTTGCTCGACCATTGCCCACGCGCGATCGACGATCCGATGGAAGGTCTCCGGGTGCTTTTCCTCAAGCTGGTCAAATAGCTCGATCCCGCGCATTTTCGCCGCGAGTTCATCCCGGCTCTTGACCGATGTGGCAAATGCACTGGTCTCTCCGCCGAAGCTTTTTCTTGAAAGTACGCCCGCAGCCAGTAACTCCGCATGCGTCGGGTACCACATCTCGTTGGTGGGCGTGGCACCAATCTTCTGCACGAATCCTTCGGGGAGATGGGCGCCTTCGTAAGCGGCGCGGGTTGCGCGCTCCTCGTCGGCTCCGGGTGTATCGGAGCCGGAGCCGACAAATTTGACTGCATGAAAACCAATCCGCGCTTTGGGATCGGCGGCGCGATCATGACCGGCCAGAAAGGCAATCGTGCAGGCCGACGCGCAGAAGGTTTCGACATAGGTGTTCAAGCGCCGCTCCTTGATGAGCTGCGCGAGCCGCTCTCCTTCATTCATCCACCCGCCCGGAGAATTCAAGATCACCGTGGTCACGGCAGGCGCCGCGTCGAGGCTGCGCCGTAACTGGCGGGCTGCGCCATCATTGATGCCTCCAGACAGGCGCACGGTTTTGCCGTCGCTCAAGAGTTCAATGGTGGTTTCGGGCGTGGACGATGGGCCGAATGCCGTTTGCACATGCTCTTGCAGGCCAGGCAGCATCTGCACCAGGCCGCCCACGGTCTTCAGGATGCCAAACACGATGAGCACTTTGACGGTGACTGCCCATCCCCGGGCCCCGCCTCGACCTGCATGCTTGCCGGCGGACGCCCACGTACCGGAGATGGCCCACAGCCACAGTGCGATACCTGTTGCCGTCAAAACCAGAACCAGCAATGAACTGTGTCGAGCGGGAAGGTTGCCGATCAGCAGAGGCAGGGCAAGTACGCCGAGCTGCACGGCGAATACCGAGATGATGAGCGTGTTGACCCAGTACGACCATGCGAGCGAAAAATCGCCATGCCAATGTTTTCTGAAGTATCCGGACAGACCGGCATAGTGACGTTGGCCGTCGTAAATTGCGGTGTTATCCATCAGTCTTGATCCGGAAAAATTCGGCGCTGTGCCGGCAGCACCGATATATTTACAATCATTAATTCAATGGCGCAAGGGATTTGGTTTTGCGCCGGTGTTGATGCGGGGATTGGATTCAAGAATGTAACGATGGCGAGTCAAGTGGATCGGCCACGGCGAAGCGATGTCTCCTGTTCCCGGCGTCGCAGGCGAGGCCAGGCGGTATATTGCGGGACAGGCTGGGCGCGCCAGAAAAAAGGCGAGGGCGACCCCGGCGCGAGAGACTCGATCGGATAAATGAAGAGTGGGTGATGAATTTACGCTTGCAATGGGTCGCTGAATATCACGGCCCCAATATTCTGGCGACGGGACCCGTGGTGGTGGCCGAGCTGATGGAAGACGCGTCGGACGCAGCTCCTGCCGCCGGCAAGGTGGCGCACGCCATCGCCGAGATATGGGCGCAGTCGGGGATGGACGAAGATTTTCATCGAATGCCGGCTCCCGCCAACCCGATTCATGAGGATTCATTGCTTGCCATCGCTCATGCGGCGGCTGGCTGGGCCAGGGCAGCACTCAATGAAGTGCGCGGGCACGTGCTGCATGCAGGGGCACAACGGGTCGGGAAGCGCGTCAGGATGTGGCTTGGCTTTCATCAAGCGCCGCTTAGCCGCACAGCACTGCAACTGGCACTGCAAAATCTGGTTCATTGGGTCGGGGGGCGAACCCGCGACACCAGCCTGAAGGCTCAGCTCGAGAGTCTCTGGGCGGCCTGTCGGCGGCAACACCCGGATTTCCAGGCGCGCATGCTGATGGTGGCGGCGAAAGAGATGGACATTCCCTTCCTGCCATTCTTGCCGGATAGTCGATACTGGCAGTTTGGTTGGGGGGCAAAGTCCCGGGTATTTTTCGAAACCACCTCCAACGACGGCGGCGCGCTGGGACAGACTTGGCAGAGAAACAAGATCACTTCAAAGGAGCTGATGCATGCGATGGGCTTGCCAACGCCGATGCATGTCCTGGTAAACCAGGAAGATGATTTGACGGCGGGCGTTGGGAAAATCGGGTTTCCTTGTGTGATCAAGCCTTTCAATGGCGGCGGCGGGAAGGGGGTGACGGCCAACATCAACAGTGCCGACGACCTGCACCGCGCGTTCCGTCATGCCAGACAATTCTCCAACGAGCCGCTGATGCTGGAGCAGCATATCGAGGGGATCGATCATCGACTGATGGTTATCCGCGGCAAGTTGGTAGCGGCGATAAGGCGCGAGGCCTCTTATGTGATCGGGGACGGCGTCAGTACCGTCCGTGAACTGCTGAATCAACTCAATGCCAGTCGCTTCGAGAATCTGGTCAAGAGCCATTATCTGCGACCGATCCCGGCGGACGAGGTGCTGGTGCAGCATTTGAGCACCTACGGCATTGATCTGGAGGATGTGCTCACCCCCGGACACAAGCTGAGCCTGCGCAGCAATGCCAACCGATCGACCGGTGGCATCACCGCGGATGTGACCGATGGCCTGCACCCGCAGGTGCGCGCCATGGCCGAGCAGTTTGCGCTGGCAACGGGCCTCGATGCGGCCGGACTTGATTACCTGACTACCGATATCACCAGGCCATCGCATGAAGCCGGTGGCGCCTTCATCGAGATCAACTCCACTCCGGGCATGGCGGTGTTCATTGCCGCCGGATGGACAGAGGCTGCGATTGCCAAGCTCGTGTTGGGTGACAAGCCGGGACGCATTCCGGTCGAGCTCACCATTCTTTCTCCGGACCGGCTGCCCGCGCAGCTTCAAGCACTGCGTTCCAACACGCTGGACGAGGATCAGGGATGGGTATGCGGCAATCAGCTTTGCGTGGGTCTGGCCGCCATGCATTACGACTTGCAGAGTCCCTGGGGGGCAGTGCATGCCGCATTACGCAACCCGCGTCTGCGCCGGCTGCATGTGTACTGTTCGGCGAAAGACATTCATCGATTTGGGCTGCCGCTGGACAGATTTTCTGGCGTGAATGTCGAGGATTCGGCATTGGACGCGCAATGGACCGCAGTGCTCGACAACGCGTCCCAGATCGGCGTGCGCACATGAGCATCTGGGATGGGCAGGTCAGCCTCAGCAGGTCTTTGAGTGGCCCGAATCTTTTTGGTCGCAGCTCCGGTGCCGTGGTAGCGCTGACGCTTTCGCCTGGGCTGGCGAACTGGCTGACGAGTATGCCGAAACAGGAGGAAAGGCTGCGTTGGGAGACGCGCTGTGAAGCGGTGCTGGGTCGTGCATCGCCAGTGACGACATCGGCGCACCGGCGTGGCGGCATTCGGTGGGTGCATCACCTGCTGGCGTTGAACGATGATTTGCGGCTGGATTACTGCATCGAGCAACACCCAGCCCACGTGCTTGAACTCTCTGCTCGGCGGATGGTGTTGTTCGTACCTTGCGATGACCCGCAATTGGGACTTCGCACCACCGCCCTGTCGGCATCCATGTTGTTCGATTGCCTGGAGGCAGGGCCGGAGGGATCGCCTCTGCGTTTGATGACTGCGGCGTCAGAGGAATGGGTCCGGCGCTGGCGTGACGCCGTCAGGACGTGGCGTGAGTGGGCGGAGGATGCAGCGTTGAACCCGAATGCACGCTGGATCGCCCGCGAAGCCGTCAGGCGAGGCTTGCCTTGTTACCGCCAGCCTGGCTCGAATACGCTTTTGCAGCTGGGGCAGGGGGTTTACCAGCGCCGGGTCAGCGGCCCCTTTACCGATGCCATCAACAGTGTGGCGTCCCAATGGTCGCAGGATAAATGGCAGACTGGCGCGCTGTTTGCGGCGCATGGTTTGCCTGCGACACAAGCACGCATTGTGTCCAGTCCGGACGAAGCCTTGGCCGAGGCGCGGCGGATAGGCTGGCCGGTTCTCATAAAGCCTTGCACCACCAACAAAGGTATTGGCGTCACCGTCAATGTACGGGACGAGCGGACCTTGATCCGGGCTTTCGAACATGCGGCTAGACTCCGGGTCGGCGTTTTGTTGGAGCGTCATGTGGCGGGCAGCGATCATCGTTTGTTGGTGGTCGGCGGCCGCTTTCTTGCTGCGGTCCGGTACAAGCCTGCGGATATTCCACCGTCGGACATGGTGTTGCCTTTGCGAGGCCAGGCCAATCTTGCCGCTCGCGGATTGTCGGAGGACATCACCCGGCACGTACACGCGGACAACCGCGAGCTGGCCGAGCATGCAGCGCGATTGATGGGGCTGAGCACGGCAGGGCTGGATTTCCGGACCACCGATCCCGGTCGCTCGTGGCGCGAGGTGGGTGGCGCCATTTTGTCGATCGACGCAGGCCCTGACTTCTCGGTGCATGAGCCGCGCACCCGCGACTACGACATACCCAAGGCGGTCGTCGACGAGTTGTTTCCCGGCGGCGCAAATGGCAGGGTGATGACGGCCGGGGTCACGGGCAGCGTAGGCAAGACGACCACTTGCCGCATGCTGGCGAAAATCCTTGAGCATGCGGGCCACACCGTCGGCTTGACCAGCACACAAGGCGCTTTTGTCGGCAAGCGGCAAGTGCGCTCAGGTGATCTCGCGGGCGGCATGGCAGCGCTTTCCCTGCTTCAGGACCCGTCGCTGACAGCCTCGGTTGCCGAGCTGGCGCGGGGCGGCTTGATCAAGCGGGGTTTGGGTTTTGATGCGCTTGACGTGGGTGCCGTCTTGAACGTTCAGGACAATCATCTGGGTTTGGACGGCATTCAAACCAGAGAACAGCTTGCACAGGTCAAGCAGTTGGTCGTTCGATATGCGCGGCAGCTGGCCGTCCTGAACGCTGACGATCCGCTCTGCCTGGCGATGAGTTTCGACATGGACCCCGCCAAAGTCTGCCTGGTTGGCGAGGCTATGGGGCCGCACCTGGCCGCACACCAGCAAGCGGGCGGTTTGATTGCGACGATACATGAGGACCAGCGCGGCCCGATGCTGCGATTGCAGCGTGGGACCTTCGTTTGCGGTGAAATGCCGCTGTCCGCCATACCGGCGACCTGGGGCGCCAAATTCCGTCCGGCGATGATCAACGCCCTGTTTGCGGCAGCGCTGGCGCATGGCCTGGGCATTTCATTCCCGACGATAGAGCAGGCCCTCACGACGTTTGTTTCGGATTACAGCAGCAATCCCGGGCGCATGAATCGCATTTCCGGCGTGCCATTTGAGCTGTGGTTGTCGTGGTCGGATGGGCCGCAGGCATTGAAGGAACTCAGCACTTTCATCGATTCTCGTCGATACGACGGCGGCAGCAAATCATTGGTCTTTTATCTGGTCGGCAACCGGCCCGACGATTTCATTCGCGCATCTGCGCAAGCCGTGGCGGGTACCTTCGATCGCTACTACTGCACCGACATGGAAGAGGATCGCCGGGGGCGTCCCGTTGGCGAAGTGGCCGCGCTGCTTGCCGACAGCCTTCGGCAATCCGGCGTACCCGAATCCCGGACGGTGGTGGATCCCTCGACGACACGGGTTATCCGCGCGGCCTTGGAAAGCACTCCGCCGAATGGGCTTCTCGTGATTGCAAGCTACCGCCCGGACAAGGTCATGACTTTGGTTCGATCGCTTTGGCCGGAGGCTGCCTGATCTGCCGAAAGGCTTGAAGAAGGTCTCGGCCAATCGAATAAAACAGGCACAGAGCCTGTCTCGTGAAGCCGCTGCAGGCGTTCAAGGCGCGGTGTTCACTTGGTGACCACCCACTGCGTCACCCCCAGCAACACCGCCCCGACCGCGCAGCCGGCGGCCAGCGACGCGGCGTAGCCGAATCCCTGCCTCAGCATCAGGCCCAGCACGATAAACAGCGGCAGTGTCGGCAGCACGTACCAGAAGGTCTCGATGGACAGTCGCGCCAGCTGCTGCGGATCGCGCTGCTCTATCCATACCCAGGTGAACGTCAGCAGCGACACGATCGGCAGCGCCAGCAGCAGCGCCGCCAGGCCCGTGCTGCGCCGGGCCAATTCACTGGCCCCGGTGATCACCAGCGCCGAGATCAGGATCTTCAGCAGGTAGAGCATCTCGTTCTCCTTGTTCTTTGAATCCGTCGCCTGCAAGAAATCGCCGCCCCGCGCCGCTGGCCCTGCGGTCGCTCCGGCGCGTCAGCGCGGCTCGCTCATCAGCCGGATGCGGAAAGGCTGGGTCGGACGGCTGGGGTCGAACTCGACCAGCACCGCGTCCGGGTTGCGGTCGCCCGGGACGACCACGCGCAGCAGGTTCGGCACCGGCTTGCCGTGCGCATCGTGCAAGGGATGATCCACGCGATATCGGTGGCTGTCGCCCTGCAGCAGCAGCACCGGCTTGCCCCAGCGGACAGTCTCTTCGGCCAGCACCTGCAGCCAGCGCGTGAAGCCCGAGTCCGCGCCCGGCGTGGCGAAGAAGGTGTCAGCCTGCATTGCCAGCACGACCGCCACATCGCTGCGCGCCTTCGCCGTAGCGAAGGTCTCGCGCAGCCACGCAAGATTGGCCTCTTCGCGCGCCGCGAATTCCGACACGGAGGGCAGATCCGGCTGCCAGTTGTTGTTCGAGCCCACCAGATGAAGCGTCGCGAAGCTCAGCTTCTCGCGGAACCAGCGCAGGTTCTCCACATGGCGCCCGTGGCGCGGGTCGCCGCGCTGCGATTGCAGCGCGAGCTTTTCCTTGCCGTGGCTCTCGGCCGTCGCGAAAAACAGGCTGCGGATCTTCTCCAGCCGCTCCAGCGGATCATAGGAACCGGCCAGATAGCGATGACAGTCGGTCCACTCGTTGTCGCCGGGCGTGTAGACCAGCGGCTTGTCGAACTCGCTGAACTGCGCCCGCACGCGCAGGAAGACGTCGTCGCTGCAGCGGCTGGTGCCGGTTTTGATGTCGCCCAGGTGCAGCGTGAAGGCGATCGGCTGGCGATTCAGCCGCGAGGCCAGCGCGGACAATTCCTCCGGCGGACCGTAGGGAACGTCGCCGATCACGGCAAACGAGAACGGCGCCGCATGAATCGCAGGCGTGGCCAGCAGGCTGGCGACCAACAGGAGAATCAGGCGAAGCATGAGGGATCCTTGTGAGGCGATCCCCGGATTTTACTGAGGAATGTCGCTGCCGTTCGGACGAACGACGCCGCCTGCCAGCGTGGCTTGCCAGACCCGGAAGTCCGCAGTCACTCGCCGCTGTCGCCTGGCTGCGGATTCGATGGCTTCAGCGACGCGCGCGCCCTCATGTCGGCGGCGGCCAGCAGCGCAATGATGCGCACGTCCTTGTTGGCACGCGCAAGCGTCAGCGGCGATACGTCGCCGTGGCCGGCCATGTGGTCGGCGCCGAGTGCCAGCAAGACCTCGACGGCATCAGCGCGCCGCGCTTCCACTGCGCACAGCAATGCCGGATGGCCGCGGCCATCGACGTCGTTCGGGTCGGCGCCGAGGTCGACCAGATGCTCCAGCATCTTCTTCGCGCGCGGCATGTCCGCCGGGCCGATCTCCTGCGTCGCCGCAAGTATCAGCGGCGAGTCGCCGTTGGCATCGCGGGCCGACACCTGCGCTCCGGCCAGCGCCAGCTGCGAGATGGCCGTGCACGCATGGTCGAGGGCGGCGTAATGCACGGGCAGCATGCCCCCGCGGCCACGCAGGTCGCGCAATTCGGGGTGGCGCCGCAGCAAGGTGTTCAACGCCGGGCCGTCGTCACGCGCGATCCGGGTGTAGAAGATGTCGGCCACGGCCTCGCGCGCCGGCGGCACCAGCGCTTCCTCTTCCGGCAGCGTCGCGCGCGCAGCGCGAGCGAGCCGGTCGAGATCGTCCGCGCAAGCCTCCAGGTGGTCGGCAAAGCCGTCGCCGCGCAGGTAGTCTGTCGGCCGCTTCGGCGCATGCCAGCTGACCGGGCCGCGCAGTTCACCGCCGAGCAGCGTCATGCAATCGCCGCGGCACATGCCCGCCAGCAGGAACATCTTCAGTGGGTCCGGTGCCTGCAGCCGCGTCTTGCAATGCTCCACATAGCGCAACATCGTCCGCAGCGAACTGGCGAACTGCGCCGGGCTCGTGTCCTTCTTGCCCGCATACAGCACGAAGTACGCCGACCGCCACAGCGGCGAGCCGGGCACGAGTTCGCGCCGCACCGTGCCGACGTGGCACGAGATCAGGTGCAGCACCGGCAGGACGCCTGACGAGGGCGCAGGCTTCATCTTCCGAAGCGCCCACGACAACAGGTCAATGGTCCGCATGGTGGCGACGGTATCGATGCCGGCCTCGACGACATGGTGCCGGCCGTCGTTCAGGCCATGCATGTCCAGCATCAGCTGCCCGTCGGCAGTCAGGCGCTTGAGTTCGTCGGCCAGCTGCGCGCGCGCCGATGCATGCGATTGTTCGTGCTCGACGATGGCGCTGCTTATGCCGGAATTCGTGACCAGGTCCTTGATCCAGCCGGCGCTCATCGCATCAATGTCCGGGCCGCGGTAGTAGACCAGGCTGTTCGGTGAAGCCGGGGGCAGCGCCTGGAAAACCACCGGCTGGGTATCGCGAACCCGGGGCGGGCGATGAGTGCGGGTCGGATCCATGGGCTACTCCGCCGATGCCAGAAAGTTTCCTGGCAGATTGTCTGTTCATCGTATGTAATGGCCGATAAACGACAGTTCCGGCGGATTCCGACCCGAAAAAACGGCCGCCCGCGGCGGCCGTCGCTAAAAAACGGGTGTTTCAGAAGGGAATGCCCTGCTCGACGCCACGCTGAACCAGCCCCTTGTCCGGCACCGGGTCCTCGTGCATGGCCAGCGACATCTTGTGTTCGGACGGGCGGTGCAGCATGCGCAGCTCATCGCCGACGATCTCGGTGGTGTGCCGCTCGATACCGTCCTTGCCGGTCCATTTGCGCGTCTGCAGGTGGCCTTCGATATAAACCAGCGTACCTTTCTTCAGGTGCTGTCCGGCGATTTCCGCGAGCCGCTTGTACAGCACCACGCGGTGCCATTCGGTCGCTTCGCGCCGTGCGCCGGTTGATTTGTTCTTCCATGCTTCACTGGTCGCAATCGACAGGTGCGCGACCGGCTCGCCGCTGTTCATCGTGCGCAGGTCGGGATCCTGGCCGAGGTGGCCAATCAGCAATGCCTTGTTCAGGGTTCCAGTCATGATGCAGTCCTTGGTCTTCAGTCAGGGGGTGTCGGAGCCGCGCCCGGCGGTGCGGCATGAAGGGATCATGCATGCACCCCCTGTTCGCTCTCCTGCCCGGCCTCAAGCGCGGCCTTGCGCGCGTCCTTCGTCTGGGTGAATTCCTCCAGGGCGGCGAGATCCTGCAGCGCCGTCGCGGCGCGGTAGGCTGTTGCGAAGGCCTTGTACAGCGCATCGACGTCGGCGGCCTGCTCGATGCCCTGGCGCAGGTGCGCGCGCTGCGGCTCGGGCAAGCCGGTGCGCACCGGCTCCTGCGCGCCGCTGTCCAGCCACGCCAGCAATTCGCGGCCGGTACCCTCGTCAGGCCGCAGGATCATGCCGTCGAACAGCCGCGTGCGGTCCTTGCCGACATGCGCGAGGTGCTGGCTGTCGAGTTCCATGAACACCGTGAATTCATACTCGATGCCATCGCGCATCACCGGTGCGAGGCCGATCTTGCGCACGACCTGCCGGCCGGTGCGTTCATCCTTCTCCTGCACATATTCGGTCTTCGCGCGCATCGTCGCGATCACATGGCAGGGACTCTGCAGGATCGCCTCGACCAGCGCATTGTGCTCCGGCGTCACCTGCCGCCACGCCTGCCAGCTGTTGCCGGAGCGGTCGGCGATCTTGCCGTGCCGGTCGAGCGAGCCGCCTTCGCCGCTCCACGCATGCGACAGGCTGTCGATGATGATGGTTTGCACGCCGGCGGCTTCAAGCGCATGGATCGCATCGACGTAGCGCCCCGGCGTGAAAGGCGGTTCCAGCCGCAGCACGTCATAGCCTTCGGGCAGCAGGTCGGCGTACAGGTCACCGCTGCCATGCTCGGTGTCAATCATGCCGATCGGCCCGCCCAGGCCATGCGCGATCAGCAGCGCCGAATAGGTCTTGCCGCTGCCGGCCGGGCCCGACATGCCCAGCCGCAGCTTGGCGCGGCACTTGGTCGCGCGATGGATCTCAAAGGGTTTCATCGGGGCTCCTTCCATTTTCCGGTGGTTGTTTTCAAACGCTTCGCGTGCGCCGATTTCGGCATGCCAGCGCAGGCCGGCATCGTCGGCGAACGAGTTTCCAGGGTCGGTTTCCACGGCAGCACTTTTTCCCTCGCAAAGCCGGAGAAGGGTTTGACCGCCTGAGCCGGAAAATGCTCAGTCGCCGCGATGAATTTTTGCCAGCGTCGCGCTCGCTCGGGCGGAGAGGGAAAGGAAGGCAGCGGGGAGCATGCAGTGCATGCTTCCCGGGAAGCTTGTCCCGGCTGGCGCCGGTTACTGGCCCGGCGAAGTGCCGGGCCGGGCGGGACTCAGCCCGGCGGCTTCAGTTCAGCGGCATGGCGCTGGCCTGCATCAGCCCGCGACGCGCCGCGCAATGAAGCCGCCCAGCCCGTAGATCGCGCCGACGATGGGCGAGCCGGAGCTGCCGCGCAGCGAGAGCGCGCCGGCCATTTCCGGCGGCGCGCCATTGGTGACCGGGCCGTAGAAGCGCCCGCCGAGGTGGCCGGTCGTGTCGCCATGCGTGATCGCGCCGCCCAGCAGGTTCGTCCCCGTGGTGACGGGCACGGTGTTGCTGCTGGTGGCGATGAACTGCGGGCTCGGGTTCTGGTCTTCGTCGATGCGCAGGTTGAACAGCCGCACCTGCGCGGTACGTGCGGCGAAGTCCACGTTGATCTCGATGTCGGCGGCGATCGGGTAGGGCTCGATGGCGCCGTTCGGGCTGTACCAGCCGTGCGCCAGTCCTGCGTAGCGTGCCGTGCCCTTGGTCGGCAGGGACTTTGCGGGCGTCGGGTTGCCGTAGGCGACGACGCCGCGGCGGGACTTGTTGTGCTCGTCGCCGCCGCCCCACTCGGTAATGTTGACCGTGTCCTGCGTGATCCAGCCCGCCAGCAGCGCGTGGCGGTAATTCCAGTTCCACAGGTTGCGATAGCCCTTGAAGCCGGTATACGGAATATTGTCGGGCGCCTGCGTGGCGCCGTCTTCGTGCAGCCTTCCGGCGTCCGCCTGGTCCGGTGCCGTGCCGCCGCTGCGCCAGTCGCCGCGCCGCAGCCGCAGGCCATTCCTTGCCGCGGCCATGCAAATGGCATCGCCATCGACGCAGTGTCCGGCCGACAGTCCGCGCGGGAAGTAGATGTTGTTCGCATAGTTGGCCTGCGTGCCGCCGCCGTTGGCAGGATTGTTGTTCCAGAACGCCGTGTCGCTGGCGGCGGGCAGGGCGACCAGCGTCGCCAGGCCGCTACCCTGCGGGGTTGGCTGCTGGATACGGCCGCGCGCCAGGCCGAAGGTCTCGATGACAGGCGGGCGCTCATGGGTGCCGTCCCAAGACACGCCGAGGCCGGACAGCAGCAGGTTGGCTGCCGTCACCTCGCCGGTCGTCTCGCGCACCACGCGCAGGCCGGCCAGTCCCTTGTCGAGCGGCGCGAGGCCGTACGCCACCTGCGCGTCGGTGCCGCGCATGCCCGGCGAGGCCAGCTGGTCATTGGTCGATGCGGCGATGGCCTGCACGCCGCTGGCGGTCAGCTTCAGCGTGCCGATGCGGCCGCTCTCGGTATCGCTGCTGCAGTTCGATACGCCGGCGGCGCAGTGGCTGCCGCCGCTGCCGAGGTAGCGGTCACCACCGTCACCATCGCCGCCGCAGGCGGCCATCAGGCACGCCAGCAGCGTGCCGATGGCGCTGCGTCCTGTCGAAATCTTCATTGCTGCTCCCTGTCAGTGCGTTGGATGAAAGTCGCGCCGGATTGCACCGGCTTCGCAGCTGAACTTAGGGCAGGGGCAACGGCGCTCATTGAGCGCTGACAAGCGTGCAGGAAGGAACGCGCGGTCGCGACAGCAAAGCTTGGCAGCGCACAAGCATGCGGACAGGCACGGCGCCCCCGGCGGCGTCAGGCCGGCACGGCGCCCAGCATTGCCTCGCGCGTGCGCTGCCATTCCTTCAGCTGCTGCGCACGCATCGGCGCGCCGATCAGGTAGCCCTGGCCGAGGCCGCAGCCGCGCTCGCGCAGCAGGCTCATCGCCGACGGCGTCTCGATGCCCTCGGCCACCACCTCGACGCCGAGCTTCTGCCCGAGCGTCAGCACGGTCTCGGCGATCGCCAGCGAGCGCGCGTCGCTGTCGATGTGCGTCACGAACGCGCGATCGACTTTCAGCTTGTCGATCGGCAGCTGCGCGAGCTGGCTCAGGCTGGAGTAGCCGGTGCCGAAATCGTCCAGAGCGATCTTCAGTCCCATTGCCTTCAGCCACAGCAACGTGCGGGTGGATTCCTCGGCGTGGCTCATCACGGTGCTTTCCGTCACCTCCAGCTCCAGCATGCCGGGATCGATCGTGCTGTCGCGCATCGCGGCCAGCAGCCGGTCGCGGAATTCGGCCGAGCGGAACTGCACCGGCGACACATTTACGGCGATCCGCACCGCCGGCATGCCCTCGGCCTGCCATTCATCGTGCTGGCGGCAGGCCTCGCGTATCACCCATTCGCCGATCTGGTGGATCAGGCCGCTGGCCTCGGCGGCGGCGATGAAATCGCCCGGCATCAGTTCGCCGCCGTCCGACTGGCGCCAGCGGATCAGCGCCTCGACCGCCGTCAGGCGGCCGCTGCGCATGTCGACGATGGGCTGGTAGGCCAGCTCGAAATCTTCCTCGTGCAGGCTGCGCCGCAGCCGCTGTTCCAGCTCGAAGACGCGCGCCGTATTGCGCCGTATCTCGTCGGAAAAGTACTGGTAATTGTTGCGGCCGTTGGTCTTGGCGTGATACATCGCCTCGTCGGCCTGCCGGATCAGCGTGTCGATGCCGGTGCCATCGCCCGGGTAGACGCTGATGCCGATGCTCGGCGAGGTGTGCAGCTCGAGTGCCTCGATACGGTAAGGTTCGGACAGCCGCTGCAACAAGTGCGATGCGATGCCGTCGAGGTGGGATTCCGAACTCAGGTCGGTCAGTACCGCGATGAACTCGTCGCCGCCGAGCCGGCCGACCAGGTCGCTGCTGCGCACCGCGCCCTGCAGCCGGGCCGCGACTTCCTGCAGTATCAGGTCGCCGACGCGGTGCCCGTAGGTATCGTTGATCGGCTTGAAGCGGTCGAGGTCAAAGAACATCACCGCCAGCATGCGCGTGTGCCGGTTCGACGCGCTGATCATCTGCGTGCCCAGCTCGTACACCAGCGCGCGGTTCGGCAAACCGGTCAGCGGGTCGTGCTGCGCTGCGTGGCGGATTTTTTCCTCGGCGCGCTTGAGTTCGGTGATGTCCATCGCGAAGCCGCCGACGCCGAACGGTTCTTCGGTATCAAGGTAGCGCAACGGGAACTTGACCAGCCGGTAGGTATGCCATTCCCCGTCCGGATGGCAGAGGTCCACTTCCAGCTCGTCGGTTTCGCCGCTGCCCAGCACCTTGCGGTTCGAGCGGGCGACGATGTCGACCACGTGGGACGGGAAGATTTCGGACATCGGGTGGCCGATGATTTCGGCTTCGGGCTTGCCGAGCACGGCGACGAAGCTGCGATTGATCAGGTGGATGCGGCCATCCGGATCCTGCAGCGACACCAGCACCGGCGTATGGTCGACCAGGCTGCGCAGTTCCGAGCGTTCGCGCAGCAGCGCCGCTTCCATCGTCTTGCGCTGCGAGATGTCGGACACGAAGGACACGCCCAGCCGTCCTTCCGGCGTGTCCGTGACCGTGATCAGCGCCTCGATCGGGAACAGGGTGCCGTCCTTGCGCCGCCCCTCGAGCTTGAGCCCGTGCATCATCGGGCGCTCCTTCGGCGACGCCAGGAAGGCGGCGCGATGGCGCGCATGCGCCGCACGTAGCGGCGCATCCACCAGCGCCTCGATCGACAGGCCGAGTAATTCGCCCGGCGCGTAGCCGAACATCTGGTGCGCCGCGCCGTTGGCGATGCGTATCGTGCCGTCCGTCGCGATGCCGAAGATGCCCTGCGACGAGGACTCGAGCATCGCGTGCGTGGTTTTTTCGTTCAGCTCGGACGAGTGGCGGATCTGTTCCAGCTTGGCCACCAGCTCGTTCTTGCGCCGGCGCACGCGCAGGTGAACCTCGCCGGCAATGCCGAACATCAGCGCATCGGCGATGAAGATCCAGACCAGCGCGAGGTCGGCCGGCCTGGCCACGCGGAAGCTGAACGCCGGCTCGATGAAAAAAAACACCGCAATCGCCACGCAGACCGCGCAGGTAAACAGCGCCAGCCTGAAGCCGCCATACAGCGCCGCCACGGCGGTCGCGAAAAAATAGACGGCGACCGGCCCGACCAAATGCATCACCGGCAGCAAGGCGAAGCGCAGGCCGGTCAGTGCGCCGATCAGCGCCAGCATCAGCAGATAGGGCTTGAGCCGGGTCAGTCTTTCCATCCAGGGATGGAGTCGGCGCGTCGGGCAAAGTTCAGCGGCGGTCCGCCGGCCTGCGCGTTCTCGCGGGCATCACCGGCGGGCGTCCCCCGCTATAATCGCGCTCTACGCCCAATTCCCGCGCGTGCGCCGCGCGACCGCACTTATCCAGCCCATGCTATCCCGACACAAAGAACAGATCGCCGCCCTTTTTGCCGATGCCGTCGCCCCGCTGCTGGCCGGCACCGACCTGGCCGCCCCGGTCGTCACGCTGGAGCGCCCGCGCGACCCGTCGCACGGCGACCTGGCGACCAACATTGCAATGCAGCTCGCCAAGCCGCTGAAGAAGAATCCGCGCGAACTGGCGCAGGCGCTGGCCGCGGCCGTGCTGGCCAACCCGGCGCGGCAGGGCCTGCTGGACGCCGTCGAGATCGCCGGGCCCGGCTTCATCAACCTGCGCGTCGCGCTGGCCGCGAAGCAGGACGTGGTGCGCCGCGTGTTCGCCGATGCGCAGTGCTACGGCCGCAGCAACGGCGGCGCCGGCAGCAAGGTGCTGGTCGAGTTCGTGTCGGCCAACCCGACCGGCCCGCTGCACGTCGGCCATGGCCGCCAGGGCGCGCTCGGCGACGCGATCTGCGCGCTGCTCGAGGCGCAGGGGCATGAAGTGCTGCGCGAGTTCTACTACAACGACGCCGGCGTGCAGATCGGCACGCTGGCCGCATCGGTGCAGGCGCGCGCTCAGGGCAAGAAGCCCGGCGACGCCGACTGGCCCGAGTCCGCGTACAACGGCGACTACATCGCCGACATCGCCGCCGACTTCCTCGCGAAGAAGACCGTGTCGGCCGCCGACGGCGAGCCCGTCACCGCCAGCGGCGACATCGATGACATCGAGTCGATCCGCCGCTTTGCAGTGGCCTACCTGCGCCACGAGCAGGATCTCGACCTGCAGGCATTCGGCGTACGCTTCGACAACTACTACCTCGAGTCCTCGCTGTACATCGACGGCAAGGTCGAGGCCGCGGTCGATGCGATCCGCCAGGCCGGCAAGACCTACGAGCAGGACGGCGCGCTCTGGCTGCGCAGCACCGAGTACGGTGACGACAAGGACCGCGTGATGAAAAAGTCCGACGGCACCTACACCTACTTCGTGCCCGACGTCGCGTATCACGTGACCAAATGGCAGCGCGGCTACCAACAGGTGATCAACATCCAGGGCAGCGACCACCACGGCACCATCGCGCGCGTGCGCGCCGGCTTGCAGGCGGTCGGCGCCGGCATACCGCTGGGCTATCCGGACTACGTGCTGCACAAGATGGTGACGGTGATGCGCCACGGCGAGGAAGTGAAGATCTCCAAGCGCGCCGGCTCCTACGTGACGCTGCGCGACCTGATCGAATGGTCGGCCGGCGACGTGACCGATGCCGACGGCCGGCGCGATCTCACGCGCGGCCGCGACGCGGTGCGTTTCTTCCTCATCTCGCGCAAGGCCGACACCGAGTTCGTGTTCGACGTCGA
>CAZTIF010000077.1:0-12293 GCA_964613635.1 uncultured Bifidobacterium sp.
AAAGCGGAAAAATGAATGCCCGTACGCTGGTGGCTTCGGTCAATGGGCG
Organism: uncultured Bifidobacterium sp.; assembly: GCA_964613635.1. Lineage (GTDB taxonomy): Bacteria > Pseudomonadota > Gammaproteobacteria > Burkholderiales > Burkholderiaceae_D > Pernthalerella. The sequence continues at coordinate 50 of CAZTIF010000077.1, forward strand.
CGAGGTTGGCTACCTCAGGGCAGACGATGGCGTCTGGGCTTTCGAGTACAGCGATGCATGGCTGTCGTATGAGGGGGCCTACGCGCTGAGCCCGCATTTGCCGCTTCAGCAGAAAAGAATCGTCGACGGCAGCAGCGTTCGGCCGGTGCAGTGGTACTTCGACAATCTGCTGCCGGAAGAGGGGCAGCGGCTCTTGCTGGCGCGCGATGCCGGCATTGATGCCGCCGACGCGTTCAGTCTGCTTGCGCACTATGGTGCAGAGTCTGCCGGGTCGCTGACTTTGCTGGCGCCGGGCGTGACGGAGAAGGACTCGGGTGCGCTGAAGCCGCTTTCAAATCAAAGTCTTTCAGAGCGCATCAGGCAATTGCCTCGGGTGTCGCTGATGCAGGGAGCGGCAAAGCGAATGTCGCTGGCAGGTGCACAACACAAGCTTGCCGTGGTTTTGAAGGATGGCGAGCTGTATGAGTCCATGGGCTCGACGCCGTCCACGCACATCCTGAAGCCCAACCATCCCGATGTCGATTACCCGCATTCCGTCATCAACGAATGGTTCGTGATGCGCCTGGCGGCAAGGCTCGGTCTGCCGGTGCCGGAAGTTTTCAGGAGGTATGTGCCAGAACCGGTATATCTGGTAGCCCGATTCGATCGGGTCCTTGCGGGGCAGGAATGGCGGCGATTGCACCTGATCGATGCCTGCCAGTTGTTGGGCCTCGATCGCAGCTTCAAGTACGTCAAGGGTAGCGTCGGCACACTGCTCGATATTGCGAACGCTTGCAGGGGATCGGCCATTGTCAAGACGCGATTGTTCAGCTGGTTGGTATTCAATGCATTGGTCGGGAATAGCGATGCCCACCTGAAGAATTTGTCCTTTCTGGTGTCCCCATCCGGAATACAGCTTGCGCCCCATTATGACTTGCTGAGTACAGGCGCTTACGATTCTCCTGCGTTCGACAAGCAGGCGTGGCCCGGGGCAACCACACTGGCCTGGCCATTGCCCGGCGCGGAGAATTTTTCGGCATTGAATCAGCACACCTTCCTGGATGTGGCCGACATCCTCGATATAAAGCATGCGACGGCGAGACGTTTGATTGAGGCGCAGGCAGATCGCATCGACGCGTTGGCCATTGAGCTATATGCCGAAACCGAGGAAGAGAACCGCACGCTGATCCGCTCGAGGCCCGAGCTGGCCGCGACGCTGGCGGGTGAATCGCGATGCTTGCGAACGATCGTGCATGGAGTAATCAAGGAAATGGCAGACCGCTTGTCCTGACCAGATCGGAAAGTCGCAGTGGCTGTGGCGACATCGACGATCAGTACACTGACCTTCATCCGACTCGCCAGCGGCAATTTGCCGACCGGGAGCAGCCTCGAAGCGCACCGCCGGATCGTCCTTGGGCGGCGTAGCGCGCAAGATCAACTCCCGCTGATCCTGCCAAGCTTGGCCAATTGGGAGATGAACATGCAGAATTGCTCGAATCTCTAGATTGCGAGGTCGATATGAAGCTGGTCACTTTCACCGAAATCCGCAACCACGCCAAAGCTTGTTTCGACATTGTCGAGTCGGGCGAATCGGTGCGCGTGCTACGCAATGGCAAGCCCATTGCCGACATTGTTCCCGTGCTAGCCGATCTGCCATCATGGAAACGCCGCACCGCTCACCCTCTGGTGTTGGACGGTGTTTCTGTCAGCCGCTTGATTCTCGACGAGCGCGCATCGGGTACCTGAGGGCGAATCCGATGCGAGTCTTTTTCGACCGTTCGGCGTTCGCCAAGCGCTACATCAGCGAAGCCGGCACCGACAAAGTGTTGGCGTGGTGTGATCAGGCGACGGAAATTGGCCTGTCTGCAATTGCGCTGCCGGAGATCATTTCCGCGTTCTGTCGGTTACGCCGCGAGGACAGGATCAGCGACACACAGTACAGGCCACTGAAAACCTTGCTGCTGGCGGACATCGAGGATGCCGCGATCTGCGACCTGACGCCGGCGGTATTGGCTCAATCGATTGCAAGCCTGGAAGCGAATGTCTTGCGCGGCATGGTTGGATAAAGCAGCGCTTGACCGGCCGTACTACTGCAGCGCGCGATACTTGATGGCGTTCTCAACGTGGCGCTTGAGATCGGGCAGGTCTGATTCTATGGTTCGCCACACGATACCAAGATCAACTTTGTAATAGCCGTGAGCCAGCGCATTTCGCATGTCGTATGCAAAAGCGAGAGGGAGATCCGGGTGCAGGGCTAGAAATTCCTTGCTTGCGACACGTTCCACATTTTTGCAAGCTTCGCCGATGACTTCGAAATTACGAATCACTGCATCTTGTGTAATTTCGCTGTCGATGAAAGCGATTTCTGTCATGTCGCCGCAATAGTTCTCGATACGGCTGATCGCGTTGAGGATATGCTGCAGATACTCGTCGATCCGGAGAATACCCCCGGTCATATTGCCTTGGCTTCGGCTATGACGCGGCTTCGAAAGCTGTCCGGTAATGAGTTGGGTGTGAGGACATCAACCGGCACTCCCAAGAGATTTCGCAGCTTGTAACGGATTGCGCCGAGGTCCAGCAGGGTAGTGTCCTTGGTCGGGTCAATCAAGATGTCCAGATCGCTGGAATCCGTATCAGTGCCATCAGCCACCGAACCGAACACGCGCGCATTGCGAGCCCTGTGGGACTGGACGATCTCGCGGATTTCCGCGCGATGGGCGTTCATGGCGATGGACGGTTTCATGGTCAGCCGAGTGTAAAACGTACAAATACATCAAGCAAGCTGGCGGTGACCCGTGTTGGTGCCTCCGACCACTCCCCCTGAGACGAAGCTTGGCCCCTGACCCCGGTGCACGATCTGGAAGAATCTCGTTTCCTGTCCCGCTGACGAGTGGTCGCGCATGCGTTGCGGATTCCTCGGCTCACCCCGGCGGACACTTCACCCGCCCGGGCGAAATTCAAGACCTGCTCGACGAGGGGCTGGTTGCGTGGCGATCTTGGTCGAGCCTGGCGTTTTCAAGCCACCTCTTCCACACTGTGTTTTTATACAGTATTATTCCTTCCACCCACCTGATGCCAATACGGAAGGAGAATGCAGATGGACACCGGCACCCGCTACGAAAACCTCGAATCCGCCAGCGGTGCGCGCTCGCGCGCCGACGTGCAGCGCCTGTGGCGCAAGCGCGGCTGGCAGCCGCCGACCGAGTACCGGCGCGATTTCGAACAATCCTGCCGTCCGGCGATCCTGTCCGGCATGGTCAGGCTGGAGATGGCCAAGGCCCTTTGATGTGTGCGCTCAGCCTGACCGGCCACGCCAGTCAGGAAACAGCCCCCGACAAAACGCCGCTGTCATCGCTGCACCGCCTTCGCGTTCAGCGGGATGCCAGAGCATGCTCGACGAATCGGCGATGCAGAACCGGGATACGCGTACGCCGGTTAAAAGGCGATTCGGTAATTCGCATGGGCCCACAGGCTGGCCGCATTGCCTTCGGTCGTGCCGTTCACCATGAATGTGGCGACGCCCGAACCCAGCTGCGCTTCGACGCCGGCACTGGCGCGCAGCCATGCGCGCTGCTGACGTTGGCCGCCGAAGTAGAAACTGTTCAGCTCCAGTACTTGTCCGCTACCGCCGTCGGCCGAACCTGCCACGCGAACCACGCCTTCCAGCCGCCCGAGCAGCCTGCTGCGGTCATTGAGGGGATATGCGCTGTCGGCGCCGACGCGAGCCTGGGTGGTGTCCGCCGCAGCCCTGCTCCACCGCGCCGGGAAGCCGCCGCCTGCTTCGGTATAGCCTTCACGCAGGCTGCGGATGTAGGTGAGCGAGGCATAGGGGCTGATGGTGGTCGCGCCCAGACGCAGCGCATCGATGGCGTCCAGCCGCGCGCGCAGTGCCGTGACGCGGACATCCGGACTGCCGGTGGATTCGGTCGGCGCGCCGGCGCTCAGGTAGGTGCGCGCGATCGCTGCCTCGCCGCTGCTGTAATAGCCGCTGAAGGTCGCGAACAGCGACCGGTCTGCCAGGCGCCAGACCAGTTCCGGCAATGCGTAGGTCCCTTTGACGGTGCTGCGACCGCCATAAGCGAGGCTCTGCGTGCCATAGGTGCGGCCGAGCGCCATCTTCAGGGTCAGCTGTCCGTCCAGACCGCGCGCAAAACCGATTTCACCGGAGGCGATCTGGCCGTCGTCGCCCTGATGATCGCGGCGCCCCCAGTCGCCGGCAGTCCAGGCCGTCATTTGCCCCGCGCGGGGAAGGCTGTGCAGCGGCACGCCGCGCAGGCCATGCATGACCATGTCCGCCTGCTGCGTGGCGAGCAAGTTCTCGCCCGAAGCGCCGCGCAGCGTGCGCAGGTAATCGTCGTAATCAATCATGCCGGTGCCTTGCCCCGTGACGCGGGCAATGAACGCGTGTCCATTCGCAAGCATACCAACCACCACCGAACCATCGGCATTGGTATCCGCGGCAAAACTGGTGATGAACGACGGCTCGACCGTGACGCCGGCGGCAGCCAGCCACTGTTCGACGGTCTGCATGCCGGTCGCCTGCGTCCAGCGGAAGGCACGGTATTCACCGTCGCTTGGCGCGTCGAGTGCGCGCCCGACCACCACGCTGCCATCCGGCGACACCGAATAGGCGTACGAGTCGCCACCACCGTTGAGCACACCGAGGCTGGTCATTCCGGTGGCCTGCGTCCATCGGAACGCGCGGTCGGCGTTGTTCGCCAAACCATCCTGTGCATGGCCGACGACGACGCCGCCATCCGCCGACACACCGTAAGCAACCGAGTAACCACCGCCATTCAGCACACCCAGGTTGACCATGCCGGTAGCCTGGGTCCAGCGGAACGCTCGGTCGGCGTTGTTTGCCGTACCGTCAAGCGAATAGCCGACTACCACGCTGCCGTCCGCAGACGCTTTGTAAGCTTGCGCGGAGGTGCCACCGTTCAGTGCACCAAGGTCGACCATACCGGTAGCTTGCGTCCAGCGGAATGCACGGTAGCCACTCATCACGGAGTCCAGCGAATAGCCGACGACCACCTTGCCATCGGCGGACACACCGGTTGCGGTGGAGGCCACCCCGCCGTTTAATACGCCAAGGTTGACCATGCCGGTGGCTGCAGTCCAGCGAAACGCGCGATCCCCGCCCCCGGCATCAGCAAAACCGACCACGACATTGCCATCCGCGGAAATGCCCAAGGCAGATGAGCTCGTGCCGCCCAAGGTGCCAAGAGTGGTCATGCCGGCCTCGCGGGTCCAGCGGAAGGCTTGGAAGCTATCGCCGCTCAAACCATAAGCTTCCCCGACCACGACGCTGCCGTTCGCAGATACTGCCAAGGCATATGAAGACAATTGGCCGTCAAATGTGCTGAAGTCACGATAGCCCGAAGGCAGGGTTTGCCCTTGTGCCAGGGCGGCCACGCCCAGCAGGCCCAAGCCCGCGGGGAAAAAAGCATTCAGACGCATGGAGATTCGGTTCGAAGATGCCATCGGCGCGCACGGATGCGCGTCGCCAAGCCGGGTTCGTGAAGTTTCTTTGGGGCAAGAATTTATCACGCATTCCGGTGTCGGGCGCGGCATACCGGACACTTTCGATGCGGTCGAAAGATCTCAGCCCAGCCCGACCCTCAGCCACTGCCCGCTCTTGTCCTGCAGCGCCACGCCAACACCCCAGTGCGTCGCCGCAGCGGCGATGCGCTCCTTCGGCAGCATGAAGAACACCTTGGTCAGACCGTCGGCCAGCGCCGCGCTGCGCGCAATCACGGTGGCCGACGACCAGTGCTGCGGCGAATCGCCGCTGCGCGGATCGAGGATGTGATGATGCACGCGGTCTGCCGTGAAGGTGGTATGCGCATCCGATGACGTGGCCGCAGCAAAGCCGTCCGGCACGGTGATCACCGGCGCAGCGACGGTACCGTTGCGCACGTCCTCGATGCCGAAGCGCCAAGGCGCGCGGTCTGGCGCCTTTCCCAGCACCGCCGTTTCGCCGGTGTCGAGCATCGCGTCGCGTATGCCCATCGCCTGCATTTCGCCGCGCACCGCGTCGGCCGCACAACCCTGCGCGATGCCGTTCAGCGACAGCGCGAATCCCTTCGGCAGCAGCACGCGCTCAGCGCTTGCATCGACAGCGCGCCAGTTGACGCGGGCGGTCGTGCGCGCCAGCTCGCGCGCCGAAGGCAGCCGCGCATCGCGCCGTGCACCGTCCCACAGATCCCACAGCGGCTGCATCGTCACGTCGAACGCGCCGTTGCTGCCGGCTGCGATCTTCGACGACAGCGCCAGCACCTGCAGCAGTTCCGCCGCCGGACGGTCGAGCCGGCCGCTGCGGTTCAAACGGCTCAGCGCACTGCCGTCGTCGAACAGGTTCATCTGCGCCTCGATCGCGCGAATGCGCCGCACCGCGCGATCGAGCGCCTGCTCGACCCGGCCCGCATCCGCATGGCCGGCGCGCAGCCACAGCGTGCTGCCGAAGCCCTGCAGCACGCGCTCGCGCCAGGCCAGTGCAGCATTGCTCGCTGCCAGCGCCGGCAATGCGCCGGCCGCAGCCAGTCCCATGCCAAAACCGAGGAATTGTCGTCGGGTCGTGTTCATGCAGCCTCCTTGTGCGGCACGATTTCTATCACCGTGCGCTTCTTTTCCTGTACCAGCGGCAGGCACTGCCGGTCGTCCTGCCAGATCGCCACGCAATCGAGACACTGGAAGCACTCCTGATAGGACACCTTGCCCTCTTTCGAAATCGATTGATAGTCGCAGCGGCTGCGGCAGGTCTGGCATGGCTGGCCGCAGGCGTCGCGCCGCGCTATCCAGCCCCAGCGCCGCAGCGGGTTCAGCGCCGCCAGCGCCGCACCCAGCGGGCAGATATAGCGGCAATAACCACGGTAGACAAAGACGCTCAGCGCGACGCAGCCGGCCGCCCACGCAACATAGGGCCAGTCGCGCAGGAAGTACAGGCTGATCGCCGTCTTGAACGGCTCGATCTCGACCAGCATCTCGGTCGTCGATGGCGCAGCCCAGATCGATCCAAGGATCACGGCCAGCATGCCGTACTTGATCCACTTCAGCCGCCTGTCCCATTCATGCCGGATGCGCCGGTGGCGCACGCCGACCGCGCGCATCAGCCGGCTGATCAATTCCTGCAGCGCGCCGAACGGGCACAGCCAGCCGCAGAAAGTGCCGCGCCCCCAGACCAGCAGCGACCCGAATACGGCCAGCCACAGGATCACCGTCATCGGGTCGGTCAGCAGGAAGCGCAGGTCATTGCCGCTGGCCAGTGACTCGACCGACGACGTGATGTTCACGATCGACAGCTGTCCCTGGAACAGCCAGCCGATGCCGCCCAGCGTGAACAGCAGGAAGGGCACGCGCACATTGCGCAGCCGGCGCGCAGTCGCGGTCACGCTGCGCTGGCGCAGCAGCACCACGCCGAGCAACGCCAGCGCGCCGGGCAGCAGGCCGATCTCCCAGCCGCGCTTTTGCCAGGCCTCGAACCAGTCCGAATCGCGCCAGTCCGCGAGCGTCGCCCGCCAGCCGTGGAAGCGATGCTCCAGCGGGAAAGCGGCCTCGGCGAACATGGTCGGGAACGGGCCGTAGCGGCGCTGCAGGGTGGCCTTCAGCTCGAACGCGCGCGTGACGTCGAACGGTGTGTCGGCGTCGATGATGAACAGCCGGTGGCGTGCGCGCAGTTCGGCCGGCAGCTTCAGCCCCTCGTCATAACCGAGCTCACGGAACTGCAGCGGCTTGCCGCCCTGCGCCAGCGTGAACGACAGCGCGCCGCCGCGCGCGCCGCGCAGCAGGTCCGACAGCGGGCCGCTGTCGCTGACGAGTATCGCCTCGCCGCCGCGCAGGTTGGCTTCGAGCAGTCGCCAGCCCTTGTCGTCGAGCAGGTTGCGCCCGACCTGCGGCAGGCTGACCAGCGCGACATCGAAACGTATCGCCACCTCGTCGGGACGCGACGCCGCTTCGCTGTCGGCACCGGCCGCGCGCGTGCCCCGGAACGCCGCCTCGACCTGCGCGCGCGTCAGCTGCGTGGTGCCGATCATGCGGCGCGACTGCAGCTGCGCCCAGTCGAGCGGCCTGACATCGACATCGGCGGCGCGCCGCTGCACGCGCCTGCCGCCGACCGCGCCATTGTTCTCCAGTGCCTCGGGCGCCAGCGCCAGCACGGTGGTGACCGACTGCAGCATCGTCTTGTCGATGGCCCGCGCCGTCACGGTGCCGGCCTGCACGCCATGCAGCACCGCCTGCTGCTCGTCGCGGCTGGTGGCAGCCTGCGGGCCGCGGATGTCGATATGGTGCCGCACCGACAGGCCGGTGTACTGCGCCGCGAAGCCGGCGATCTTCTTCGTGCCGCCCTCCGAGCGGAACAAAGGCTCGCGGTGCTCGATCAGCCGCGCCTGAAGATAATGGCCTTCGGTGTCGGTCACCACGAAGAGATTGATCGGCTTGCCGCTGTAGCCGCGCACCGGTGCGATGTCGATCGACTCGAACGCATAGCCGCGCAGCTGCGGCTTGTCATCCGGCCGGGACGGATCGCGCTGGTACAGCGGCCAGACCGGCAGCGCGGTCAGCATGTCGCCGACCAGATAGCGCGCGCCCAGTTCCTGCTCGACGTCGACCTTGCGCAGCGTGGTCGCGCCGCCGGCCACTGCCAGCAGCATGAGCAGGCCGCCCAGCAGCGCCCGCAACATCAGATTCTTCACTTGTCCCCTGCCATCCCGCTTTTTTCTTGCGGAGGAATGTACACCCGCGCGGCGGGCGCGCTGTTTGGAATCCCTTAAGCGCGCTTTGCCGTGTTCACGGAACGCCAGGCGAAAAAAAGCCCGGCCGCAGGGCCGGGCTGGGGTCGGGACACGGCCGACCAGGCGTCACAACACGATGTTCTCGACCGCCAGGCTGGTCACGCCGGTCAGTTCGATCTGGAACTCGGCCGCGGCATCCTTGTCGGTGCTGCCGTACAGGATGCCGTCGACAAACCAGAGCATGCCGCTCGCATCGGCGACGGCCGGCGCCTCGGCCAGCAGCGTGAACGCGTCGTTGCCCGCCACGCCGACCTTGGCATCGATGGCCGACAGGTCGATGAGGTCACCGCCGAGGCCGTCGAAATCGGTGATCACGTCGGACTTCTGCCCGAGGCCCGCATCGACCACCTTGCCGAACCTGAAGACGTCGGCGCCGAGCCCGCCGGTCAGCGTGTCCTTGCCGAGTCCGCCGGCCAGCGTATCGTTGCCCTCGCCGCCGTCCAGCAGGTTGGCCAGCGCGCTGCCGTTCAGGCTGTCGTCGAATGCTCCGCCGATCACGTTCTCCACGCCGGCCAGCTTGTCCGTGCCGATGCCGGCATCCGTGGAGGTCGAGCCGGCGCTGCCGGACTGCAGGTTGACCGTGATCGCCGCGAGCGCGCCCGAATAATCGACCGTGTCCGCGCCGCCGCCGCCGACATACTTGTCATTGCCCGAGCCGGGGCCGTCGATGATGAGATCGTCGCCGTTGCCGCCGTTGACCGAATCGTTGCCGGCGCCGCCAGTCAGCTCGTTGTTACCGGCGCTGCCGACCAGCATGTCGGCGAAATCGCCGCCGATCACGTTTTCTATCGACGCCAGCTTGTCCTTGCCGATGCCCGCGTCCGCACCCTTCGACTTGGCCATGCCGCCGGACAGGTTGACCATGATGCCGGCGGTGGCGCTGGTATACCTGACCGTGTCCACGCCGTCGCCGCCGGTATAACTGTCATTGCCGGCGCCGTTGCCGCCGATGATCAGGTCATCGCCCGCACCGCCCTGCACCGAATCGTCGCCCGAGCCGGCATACAGTTCGTCATCGCCGTCGCCGCCGTCGAGCGAGTCGTCGTCGCCGCCGCCGCTGAGGTCGTCGTTGCCGACTCCGCCAAGCAGCACATCAAAGCCGGCGCCGCCGATCAGGCTGTCGTGGCCGTCGTCGCCGTACAGGTCATCGTCACCTTCGTCGCCATACAGGTCGTCGTCGCCGAGGCCGCCGCTGACCGAGTCGTCACCGAGCCCCCCATGCTGCGAATCGTCGTCGTCGGAGCCCGGGATGTCGTCGTCGGTGGAGCCGTCATCATCGACGTCATCGTCGATACCGTCGTCGCCGCCGTGGTCGTCATCGCCCTCATCCTCCGGTTCGGAGCCGATCGGGGTCCCGTCCGGCAGGGTGTACGCCTCGCTGACCCGATAGTAGACGTCGGCGTCGTCCTCGGCGGAGGGCGTCAGCGCGAAAGTCTTCACCTCGTGGTAGGTGCTGTTGGTCTCCAGCAGCGTGATGGTGCCATCGTCGTTGAGCGTCAGCGACTCATTCAGCGACAGGGTCTCCTGCTCCCATACGCCATCGTCCCATTCGTACATGGCGATCGGGGACACATTCACATCAAAGCGGTAGACAGACGACATGCTGGTTCCTTTACTGAAGTAATCCGGGTCGGGCACAGTGGCCGACCATTCGACCCCACGGGGGTCAGGCTTTGCCTGCCCGTCAATGCAGCGGGCACTTTTCCACAAGGAGTTTCTGCTCGGCGAGGTTTTTATAATCGTTACAAAATATTTATCAATACCCGGACCGTTTCCTTGCGCTGGAACAAAGTCTGTCGCCGTGTTTTGCATTGCACATTGGCATGATCATGCCGACAAGCTGATGGCTTCCGTGCAATGAAATGCGGCAAGGAATTGCTCTTGATCATTACTTCGCCGCAGCATTTCTTGTGGATTGTCGGCAAACCGAGATCGATGACAGGCTGAAAAGTCAAGCATTCATGCGGGTTTTGGCGATCCGCCTTATCCACAGCTTTTGGGGATAACTGTGGAAAATCGCACCGCGGGACGCGGCCAAGTGATTGATTTCTCGATAAATTGATCCGGTCCCTCCGGGCGCGAAAAAAAACGTGCAGTTTTCCTGATTGCAATCAAATTCGCACTGCAACAATGTCATTCTGGCAAAGCAGATGGCCGGCTCTTTGCGCCCTTGTTTCTTTTTGGTTAAGCAGGATGAAAGCCCGATGCACGAACGGCAAACGCACCGGCAACATGACTCGGCTACCATGGCATTCCATTTGATCAACAAAGGAGATGCCATGAAAACGCGCCACCTGCTCGCCGCTGCCGTCACCCTGCTGGGCCTGTCGGTACCGCTGCATGCGCAGCAGCAGAAGACTGTGCTGGGACTGGAAGCTGCGAAGAAAATGGCGGCTGCCTGCGAAGAGACCGCACGCAAGGAAGGCTGGAACATGGTCATCGCGATCGTCGATGACGGCGGCAACCTGAAGCACTTGAGCCGCATGGACAATGCCTTCCGCGCCAGCATCGAGATTGCGCAGCTGAAGGCGAACACGTCGTCCGGCTTCCCGCGCTCGACGCGTCAGGTGGGCGAGATCGCTCAGCAGCGCGTGCCGGGCATCGTGCATGTGCCGGGCATCGTGACCTTTGCCGGCGGGCTGCCGATCATTACCGCGAAAGGCGAGCACATCGGCGCGATCGGCGTCAGCGGCGCCACCGCCGACCAGGATGAGGTCTGTGCACAGGCGGCGCTGGATGCGGTGAAGGCCGAACTGAACCTGAAATGAAAAAGGGCCTGACGCTTTTGGCATCAGGCCCTTGTCCTTGCATAAACTGTGGCGCAGCCTTGATATGTACGGCATCACTCCGTACAGTAAGTTCTCCCAAGGAGAATCCTCATGGCCGACAACACCTCCCGAATCGATGCCAAGATCAGCACCGAGCTGCATACCATGCTCAAACGCGCTGCCGAACTGCAAGGCCGCTCGGTGACGGACTTCGTCGTCAGCACAGTGCAGGAGGCGGCTCGACAGACCATCCGGCAATCCGAGATTCTTGCGTTGTCCGTCGCCGATCAGGAATGCTTCGCCAACGCCCTGCTGTCGCCGCCCAAGCCGAATCAAGCCTTGAAGCGCGCCTTCAAACGCCGTACTGATCTGATTGCGATCAAGTGACCGGCCCTGGGTTTCGCATCGTTCCGCTGGTCAGCCAGGACGTCAAACGGCGCATCACCGCCTGCTTCGTGGCACCCGGCCAAGACGGATCGCTGGGCACTACACCCTCGCGTCCGCCGGTATCAATCTGAGCGGCCTGCCCGAGGTCTTGGCGAAGAAGCTGGCGCGTTACCGAAACGAGCATCGCGGTACCTGCTGGCGTGCGCCCAATGCCGATCACTTAAGGCGAAGTGCCTCAACGACAAGTGAACGGCATTAGGCGTGCGCCCGACCTTCAGGCATCGAGCAGCTCAGGCCTCGATCAGGATCGCGCGGAAG
>CAZTIF010000077.1:12393-16546 GCA_964613635.1 uncultured Bifidobacterium sp.
GCGCCCGACCTTCAGGCATCGAGCAGCTCAGGCCTCGATCAGGATCGCGCGGAAGTCGTTCACGTTCGTCAGCGTCGGCCCGGTGATGACCGCGTCGCCGAGCGCGCCGAAATAGCTGTGGCCGTCATTGTTCGCGAGGTAGTCGAGCACCGGCATGCCGAGCGCCCAGCCGCGAGCCAGCGTGTCGGGGGTGGCGATCGCGCCGGCAATCTCTTCCATGCCATCGACGCCATCGGTATCGCCCATCAGCGCATGGATGCGCGCATGGCCGCCGAGCGCCGCCGCCAATGACAGCAGGCATTCGACATTGCGTCCGCCGCGCCCTTCGCCGCGCACGGTGACGGTGGTCTCGCCGCCGGACAGCAGCACGCACGGGGCCGCAAACGGCTGCGCGCGCCCGGCCACCTGCAGCGCGACCGCCGCCAGCACCTTGCCGACGTCGCGCGCCTCGCCCTCGATCGCATCGCTCAGGATGTGCGCGCGATAGCCCGCCTGCTCGGCCACGCGGGCCGCCGCTTCCAGCGCCATTTGCGGCGTCGCGATCATCCTCACTTCATTGCGCGCCAGCCGCGCATCGCCGGGCTTGACCGACTCGCCGCGGCCGCTGGCCAGCACTTCGCGCACTTCGGGCGCGAGCGCTATCCCGTAACGGTCGACGATGGCCAGCGCATCGGCGCAGGTGGTCGGGTCGGCCACGGTCGGGCCGGACGCGATGTCGACCGGATGGTCGCCCGGCACGTCCGACAGCAGCAGCGTGATCACGCGCGCCGGATGGCAGGCAGCGGCCAGCCGTCCGCCCTTGATCGCCGACAGGTGCCGGCGTACGCAGTTCATCTCGCTGATGGTCGCGCCCGACGCCAGCAGCGCGCGGTTCACTGCCTGCTTGTGCTCGAGCGTGAGTCCGTCGATCGGCAAGGGCATCAGCGACGAGCCGCCGCCCGAGATCAGGCACAGCACCACGTCGTCGGCCGACAGCCCGCGCACGAATTCCATCATCCGCTGCGCGGCGGCGAGGCCGGCTGCGTCGGGCACCGGATGCGCGGCTTCGGCGATCTCGATCTTCTCGCAAGGCACGTTGTAGCCGTAGCGCGTGATCACGAAGCCCGTCAGCGGGCCGTCCCACGCGTCTTCCACCGCGCGCGCCATCGCCGCCGACGCCTTGCCGGCGCCGATCACCACCAGCCGGCCGTTACCGATGTCTTCGCGCGACGGCAGCTGCGGCGGCACGCACAGCGCCGGCTGCGCCGACGCCACCGCCGCGTCGAACATGCGGCGCAGCAGCGCGCCTTGTTTCGTGTCCGACATTACTGCTTCTCGATCTCGAAGTTGGCCATGGTCTCCAGCGCCTTCACCATCGCCGAATGGTCCCAGCCCTTGCCACCATGCGCGACGCAGGCACTGAAGAGCTGCTGCGCGCTCGCGGTGTTCGGCAGCGACAGCCCGAGCGAGCGCGCGGCGGTCAGCGCGAGGTTCAGGTCTTTCTGGTGCAGTTCGATGCGGAAGCCCGGATCGAAGGTGCGCTTGATCATGCGTTCGCCATGCACTTCGAGGATGCGCGACGAAGCGAAGCCGCCCATCAGCGCCTGCCGCACCTTGGCCGGATCGGCGCCGTTACGCGCAGCAAACAGCAGCGCCTCGGCCACCGCCTCGATGTTCAGTGCGACGATGATCTGGTTCGCGACCTTCGCGGTCTGGCCGTCGCCATTGCCGCCGACGAGCGTGATGTTCTTGCCCATCAGCTCGAACAGCGGCTTGAGCTTGTCGAACGCCGCATCGCTGCCGCCGACCATGATGGTCAGCGCCGCATTCTTCGCGCCGACTTCGCCGCCGGAGACCGGCGCATCGAGGTAATCGCAACCGAGCGCATTGATCTTCTGCGCGAATTCCTTGGTCGCGATCGGCGAGATCGAGCTCATGTCGATCACGGTCTTGCCGGCGGAAAGGCCGGCGGCGATGCCGTGCTCGCCGAACAGCACCTTTTCCACGTCCGGCGTGTCCGGCAGCATCGTGAAGATGATGTCGGCCTTCTGCGCGACCTCGGTCGCGTTCGCGCAGACCTGCGCGCCGTCCTGCAGCAGGTAGTCGGCGGTCTTGCTGCGGGTATGGGTGAACAGCGTGTGGCCGGCTTTCAGCAGGTGATGCGCCATCGGCGCGCCCATGATGCCCAGGCCTATGAATCCGAGTTTCATTGCGAGTCTCCGTCGTGTCTTTACTTCACCAGCGCCTTCATCCAGCCCAGCCCGGCTTCGGTCTGCGCGGCCGGCTTGTATTCGGCGCCGATGTGACCGGTGTAGCCGACCTCGTCGAGGAAGGCAAACAGGAACGGATAATTGATCTCGCCCGTGCCCGGCTCGTTGCGCCCCGGATTATCGGCGATCTGGATGTGGCCGATGCGTGAAAGGTTTTTGCGGATCGTGCCGGCCAGTTCGCCTTCCATGCGCTGCGCGTGGTAGATGTCGTACTGCACGAAGGCATTGTCGCTGCCGACCTCGTCCAGTACCGACAGCGCCTTCGCGGTGCTGTTCAGCCAGAAGCCGGGAACGTCGAAGTTGTTGATCGGCTCGATCACGAGGCGGATGCCGACGCGCTTGAGTTCGTCGGCGGCGTAACGCACGTTCGCGACGAAAGTCTGGCGCACGACATCGTCGGCAACGCCGGCCGGCGCGAGGCCGCCAAGACAGTTAATGCGCGGCACGCCGAGCACGGTCGCATACGAGATGGCCTTCGCGACGCCGGCGCGGAATTCATCGACGCGCAACGGATTGCAGGCAATGCCGCGGTCGCCGGCGGCCCAGTCGCCGGCCGGCAGGTTGTGCAGCACCATCTGCAGCCGGTTTTCGTCCAGCAGCGCCTTCACCTCGGCCACCGGCAGTTCGTACGGAAACTGGCATTCGACCGCGTCGAAGCCGGCCTGCGCGGCGCGCGCGAAGCGCTGCGCGAACGGTACCTCGGTGAACAGCATCGACAGGTTGGCGGCAAACTTGGGCAATTTCATCTCCTTGGTTCTGTTTATTGGAAGGAAGGCTTCGGGCGCTTGCGCGCCGCACATCCTGCGGGCACGCGCGCGGCGCCAACCGGCATTGTGCATCAGCCGGCACGATGATTGACAGGAAAAGGCGGGCGGCTTCAGCCGCCGAGTCGCGTGACCAGCCAGGGGATCAGCACGGCTCCGAGCACGCCATGCATGCCCATGCCGAGGCTGGCATAGGTGCCGGCCTCCGGATGCACGCTGAATGCGCGCGAGGTGCCGATGCCGTGCGAAGCGACGCCAAGCGCAAAGCCGCGCTGCCACCACTGGCGCATTTTCATCGCATCCATCACGTAGCGTCCGAGGATGGCGCCGAGCACGCCGGTTGACAGCGCATACACCGCCGTCAGCGTCGGCGACACCTGGATGCGTTCGGCGACGCCCATCGCGATCGGCGCCGTCACCGACTTTGCATACAGCCCGCCGACGAGCGCGGCATCCAGCCCGAACAGGTGCGCGGCGCCCAGTGCGGTCGCGACCGAGGTCACGCCACCGGCCAGCAGCACGCCGAGCAGCAGGCCGAAGCGGCCGCGCAGCGATGCCCAGCTCTTGTAGATCGGTATCGCCAGCGACACCGTTGCGGTGCCGAGCATGAAGTGCACGAACTGCGCGCCTTCGAAATATTTTTTGTAAGGGATGTCGAGCAGGCCGACGACGGAAGCGACGATCAGCACTGCGATCAGCACCGGGTTGGCGATCGGGTTGCGCTGGCTGCGCTCGTACAGCGTGTGGCCGAACCAGTAGGCCGACAGCGTCAGCACCAATGCGAACAGCGGGTTGCCGGACAGGTAGACCCAGACCTCGGCGATGTGCGGCAGTTCAGGTCTCATTCTTTTCTCCGGCGATCAGTTTCAGCAGCCCGCCGGTGACGGCAATGGTCGCGACCACGCTGACAAGCAGCGTGCCGACCACGGCCCAGGCATTCGCTTTCAGGATCGGCAGGTAGAGCAGCACGCCGACCGAGGCCGGGATGAACAGCAGCCCGAGGTGCTGCAGGATGCCGCTGCCGACCTGGTCGATATCGGCCGGCAGCCGGCGCGCGAACAGCAGGAAGAGCAGCAGCATGACCAGCCCGATCACGGGGCCGGGGATGAAGGGAATCAGGAAGTTGGAGACCAACTCGCC
>CAZTIF010000078.1:0-16324 GCA_964613635.1 uncultured Bifidobacterium sp.
TGAAGGCGCTTGCTGCGGGTGCTGATCAGGTGATCCTCGACCTCGAGGATGCGGTGCCGCCGTCCGACAAGGTGAGCGCACGCGAAGCCGTGCTTGCATCGCTCGATCCGGAGACACCGGTCGCGGTGCGCATCAACAGCGTCGATTCCGATTGGTTCGAAGGCGACCTTGCGCTGTGCGGCCTGCCCGGCGTGGCCGCCGTCATCCTGCCGAAAGCGGCGCAGGTGGCCGACATCGCGCGCCTGCGCGCTGCCGGTGCGCCGTCGGTGCTGGCGCTGATCGAAAGTGCGGAAGGCATCGCGAATGCGGCACTGCTCGCCGCAGCCGATGGCGTCGAGCGCCTGATGTTCGGCAGCATCGATTTCAGCGTCGACCTTGGCATCGAAGGCGAGGATCGCGAACTCGATTACTTCCGCTCGCAGCTGGTGCTGGCGTCGCGGCTGGGCGGCATCGCGCCGCCGGTCGATGGCGTGACCACCGCGATCGAGGATGCGGACATCCTGCGCGCAGAGACCTTGCGCGGCCGCCGCTTCGGCTTTGGCGGCAAACTGTGCATTCATCCGAAGCAGCTGGCCGTCGTGCATGACGCCTACCTGCCGACGCCGGAGCAGGTGCAGTGGGCGATCCGCGTGCTGGACGCGGCCAAGGCGGCGAACGGGGCGGCGGTGGCGGTTGACGGCAAGATGGTGGATCGGCCGGTGATGGTGAAGGCGGAGAGGATGTTGCAGGCGGCGTCGCGGTTGCGCTGATGCGTGCAGTCTGAGGATTCCTCGCCTGCACGGGCGGGGAGCCCTTGCGCTCGATACCCGCTTAAACTGCGCCGATCGAAGCGTTGATGGAGATCGTGGTCGCGACAGGCTTCACGATCTTTTTTTGTCCGTGCCCTTCGTTGGGGACGACCTCCACCCTGACCAGCCCCAGCTTGCTCAGTTTGGCGACATCCCGCGTGACGGCGCTGGGGTCGCGATGCGTCGCCGCCGCCAGATCGGCGATGGAGCGGCAGCCCTTGCTGGCCAGTCGCAACAGTTCGAAGCGGACGGGCGTGAGGTGCCCGAGAAAATCCTCGAACTCGAAGCGGGTGACTGTGTCAGCATGGGGCAAAGCATTCGCTTTGTCGTCCAGCGCCCGGGCCACAGCCCGGCCCTTGCGCGCGTGCTTCCTCAGCTTGGGGCACTTCGCGAAATCTGCTGGAGTGATTTCAGGCTGGGTCATCCATTGCTCCGGTGGAGGCTTCCTCGCCCATCGATGGCGCTTTCCGGATCCTACCGGCAGTGATGTCCGGGCTGGTGTCGATTGCGCACCGTAGTGTTGTTCTGAATGAAAAATGGGCGCCTCCTGGTGCCCATTTTTTGATCCATGCCTGCGCGGAAATCAGCAGTCCGTCGCCAGCACCTTCCCAAGATCGATATCCAGCCGGCTGGCAATCTCGCGCATCTCATCCGCGCTCTTCTTGCCCGCATACAGCTCGGCCAGCGCGGTGTAGGTGATCCACTTCGCATCCACTTCGAAGAAGTCACGCAGTGCGGCACGCGTGTCGCTGCGGCCGAAGCCGTCGGTACCCAGGGTCACGAACGGCGCCGGCACATAGGCGCGCACGCTTTCCGGCACGGCGCGAACATAGTCCGACACCGCGATCACCGGTGCGGTCGAGCCCTGCAGCTTCTCGGTGATCCACGGCTTCGCGTGCGCATGCTGCAGCCGCTGCGCGCGCTCGCTGGCAATGCCGTCACGGGCCAGTTCGGAGAAGCTGGTCACGCTCCACACTTCGGCCTTCACGCCGAAGATGCCCTCGAGCAGGCTGGCAGCGGCAGTGGCTTCCTTCAGCAGCGGGCCGGCGCCGAGCAGGCGCACGTCGGCGTTCTCGACCGGCTGCACACAGTGCATGCCGCGCAGGATACCGTCGCGCGCACCAGCCGGCATGCTCGGCTGCGCCTCGTTTTCGTTGGTGACGGTCACGTAATAGAACACGTCCTCGTTCTGCTGCAGCATGCGCTGCATGCCGTCATCGACGATCACCGCGAGCTCGTACGCATACGCCGGGTCGTAGGACTTGCAGTTCGGGATCGTTGCCGACACCAGGTGGCTGCTGCCGTCCTGGTGCTGCAGGCCTTCGCCGCCGAGCGTGGTGCGGCCCGAGGTCGCGCCGATCAGGAAGCCGCGCGAACGCTGGTCTGCCGCCGCCCAGATCAGGTCGCCGATACGCTGGAACCCGAACATCGAGTAGTAGATGTAGAAGGGCAGCATCGGCAGGCCGTGCACCGAGTAGCTGGTCGCCGCTGCGGTCCACGACGAGATCGCGCCGGCCTCGGTGATGCCTTCCTCGAGGATCTGGCCGTCCTTCGCCTCGCGGTAGTACAGGATCGAGCCGATGTCTTCCGGCTGGTACAGCTGGCCCTGCGCCGAGTAGATGCCGACCTGGCGGAACAGGTTGGCCATGCCGAAGGTGCGCGCTTCATCGGCGACGATCGGCACCACATGCTTGCCGAGACCGGCATCCTTCAGCAGCGAGCCCATCATCCGCACCAGCGCCATCGTGGTCGACATTTCCTTCATGCCGGCGTCCAGCGCGAAGGCGGCGTAGGACCCGATCGCAGGTACCGGCAGCGTCGCGCCGCCATGCGCGCGCTGCGGCATGTGGCCGCCGAGCGCCGCGCGGCGCGCCTGCAGATGCTTCATTTCCTCGCTGTCGGCGGCGGGCTTGAAGAACTCGAGGTTCTCGACCTGTGCATCCGTCAGCGGCAGCTTGAAGCGGTCGCGGAATTCGATCAGGTCGGACTGCTCCAGCTTCTTCTGCTGGTGCGTGGTCATCTTGCCCTGGCCGGCGGTGCCCATGCCGAAGCCCTTCTTGGTCTGCGCAAGGATCACGGTCGGTTGGCCGCGGTGGTGGGTCGCCGCATGGTAGGCCGCGAAGATCTTGCGCAGGTCGTGGCCGCCGCGCTTGAGACGATCGATCTCGTCATCGGTCAGCATCGAGCCGATCGCCTTCAGGCCCGGCGTCTGGCCGAAGAAATGCTCGCGGTTGAACGGGCCGTCGTTGGCGGCGAAGGTCTGCAGCTGGCCGTCGACGGTGCGGTTGAGTGCATCGACGAGTTCGCCGTTGGTGTCGCGTGCAAACAGCGGGTCCCAGTCCGAGCCCCACAGCAGCTTGATCACGTTCCAGCCGGCGCCGCCGAACAGGGTTTCGAGTTCGTCGACGATGTGGCCGTTGCCGCGCACCGGGCCGTCCAGGCGCTGCAGGTTGCAGTTGATGACGAACACGAGGTTGTCGAGTTTCTCGCGCGAGGCCAGCGACAGCGCGGCCAGCGATTCCGGCTCGTCCATCTCGCCGTCGCCGAACACGCCCCAGACCTTGCGCGGCTGCGCTTCGAGCATGCCGCGATGCTCGAGATAGCGCATGAAGCGCGCCTGGTACACGGCGCTGATCGGGCCGATGCCCATCGAGCCGGTCGGGAATTGCCAGAAGTCCGGCATCAGCCACGGGTGCGGATAGGACGACAGGCCCTGGATGCCGGCGCTGCGCGCGCTGATCTCCTGACGGTAGTGCGCGAGGTTGTCCTCGGTCAGCCGGCCTTCGAGGAAGGCGCGCGCGTAGATGCCGGGCGCCGAGTGCGGCTGGAAGTACACGAGGTCGCCGCCGAAGTCGCCGCTGCGGGCGCGGAAGAAGTGGTTGAAGCCCACCTCGAACAGATCGGCCGCCGACGCATAGCTGGCGATATGGCCGCCGAGCTCGCCGTAGGCGCGGTTCGCGCGCACGACCATCGCCAGCGCATTCCAGCGCATGATGCCGGCCAGCCGCTCTTCAACCGCGAGCGCGTCGGAGCCGCCCGGGTAAGCCGGCTCGTCCTGCGGGCGGATGGTGTTGACGTAGGGGGTGATGCGCGCGTCGCGCCAGTTGAGGCCGGCGTCGCGGGCAGTCGCGGACAGCTGCGACAGCAGGAAGCGGGCGCGCTCGGGGCCCGAGGTGGCGAGCACCGATTTCAGCGCATCGATCCATTCGGCAGTTTCCTGCTCGTCGATGTCGAGCTGGCGAATCAGGTGTTCAGGGGTAATCATGTCCATGCGTGGCTCCATTCGTCTCTCGGCCCTTTGCAGTTCCTGCCGCCTCGTTGCGAACAGGCCCGCCGGGCTTCTATTGCTGATGGCGTAAAGGTAACCGAAGGGAGCCCGCAGGTGCTGCCGAAAAATCTAGTTTCCTGAAGCCTAACGGCATAAAATATTGCGCATCTTAACTCCGCTGAAATCCTGTCATGGAAAACCTCGATTCCACGGATCTCCGCATCCTGAAGCAGCTGCAGCAGGATGCCAGCCTGACCAATGTCGAACTGGCGAGGCGGGTCAGCCTGTCGCCGTCGCCGACGCTGTCGCGCGTGAAGCGGCTGGAGAGCGATGGCGTGATCTCGCGCTATGTCGCGCTGGTGGATCCGCATGCGCTGGGCCTGAAGGTGAACGTGTTCGTGCGCGTGTCGCTGGAGAAGCAGGAGGCCGGTGCGCTCGAACGTTTCGAGAAGGCGGTGAGCCACTTCGACGAAGTGATGGAGGTCTACCTGATGACGGGCGACGAAGACTACCTGCTGCGCATCGTCGTGCCGGACATACAGGCGCTGGAGCGTTTCATCCTCGAAAACCTGACCCGCATCCCCGGCATCAAGAACATCAAGTCGAGCTTTGCATTGAAGCAGGTGAAGTACAAGACAGCGCTGCCTATCCCCGACAATTTGCGCTGACGCAGCGTTGCGTGTCGGCGTGCATTACGGCGGGCGCGCCGTTGTGTCGGCTCAATAGACCGTAAATGCATGTCGTCAGAATGCGAGTGGATTTTTATCACTCGCATGAGGACGCCATGGAACAAGAGAAGATGCAGTCGATGCAGCGCTACGATCCGGACCTGTTGCTGGCCTCGCTGATCGGCAGGCTGAACCTGAAGAATGACGCGGCCCTGTCGCGTGCGCTCGAGGTATCGCCGCCGGTGATCAGCAAGATTCGCCATCGTCGCCTGCCTGTGACCGCATCGCTGCTGATCCGCATGCATGAGGTCAGCGCCTTGTCGATCACCGAGCTGCGCCAGCTGATGGGCGACCGGCGCGGCAAATTCCGCATCAGCGACAAGCACTTCAAGCCGAAGGAGGCGGGCCGGATCTGACGCGCCTGTCCCGCTGCTTGTCGCGGGGGCGGGTGTCGCTGGCCGAGAGCGCGTCGAGTTCGGCCAGCGTGTTGACGTTCGCGAAGGCCAGCTCGTCGTCAAACTTGGCTTCCGCGCACGCCAGCGACGCCAGCCACTGGTCGACCTTGCGTCCGCCGCTGTCGAGGTAGGCCGTCAGTTGCGGCAGCAGGCTTCGCTTCAGCAGCAGGAACACCGGATGGCGGCGTGCTTGTTCGGCGGGGCCGGCCACCGCGACGGCAGCATCGCTGCCATGCCGTACCAGCGCTTCGGCAAGTCGCTCTACCAGTACCGCAGGCAGCAGCGGCGAGTCGCACGGCACCGTGACCAGATAGTCGGTGCTGCAGGCGGAAAGGCCGGCATGCATGCCGGCCAGCGGACCGGCATAGCCTTCGATGGCGTCGGTGCAAACCGGCGCGCCGAGCTTTGCGTATTCATCGATGTGGCGGTTGGCATTGATCAGCAGCGCGCCGACCTGCGGCTGCAGCAGGCGTGCCGCCCGCATCGCCAGCGGTTCGCCGCGAAATGGCTGCAGCCCCTTGTCGACGCCGCCCATGCGCGTGCCGCGCCCGCCGGCCAGTACCAGGCCGGTGATCTGTTCCTTGCGTATGTCCATCGGCTGTCTTCAGGCAGTCTGGCGGCGGCTGGCTGGCTGGAAGGCCTGCTGCAGTGTCAGTATCTCGCCGGTATTGGCGGCATCGTAGCCGGCCAGCTGCTGCACCGATTCGCGGAAGAAGGGCGAGCGCACCACTTCAATGACCTTGCGCATCTTCGGCTGTTCCACCGCTTCGGCGCCGACCGCAAAGAAGTAGCGCTCGCGCAGCAGCGGGATGAAGTCGAGCTTGAAGCGCTCGGCGGCGGTCTGCACGCCAAAGCCGACGTCGGCCATGCCGCTGGCAATGAAGGCCGCCACGGCCGAGTGCGTGAATTCGGTGTTCTCGAAGCCGTTCACCATCGACGGCGCGATGCCATGCTTGGCCAGCATCAGTTCGAGCAGCATGCGCGTGCCGGAGCCGGCCTGCCGGTTGACGAAGCGCACCTCGTGCCGGCGCAGGTCATCCAGTCCGCGGATGCCGAAAGGATTGCCCGGGTTGACGAACAGTCCCTGCGTGCGTTCGGCAAGGTGGATCAGCCGGTACTCTTTCGGGTCCAGCCACTTGCCGTAGCGTTCGACCGACGGCGTCTCGAACTCGCCGATCGGCACATGGAAGCCGGCCAGGTCGGATTCGCCGCGCGACAGCGCCGCCACTGCATCGGTGCTGTTGCGGTAGCGCAGGTCGATCGACAGTCCGGCATCTTCCGCCTGCTTCAGGAAGGCCGCGACCGCGAAGCCGTGGCTGGCGTCGAGGCGGATCTTTGCAGGGTTGGCGCCGAGCGTCTTGCCAAGCTCGGTCTCGAGTTCGGAGGCCAGGCTGTCGAGCGTTGGCGACAGGCGGGCGGCAACCCGCCTATCGGCCCAGATCAGTTTCTCGGCCAGCGGCGACAGGCGCGTGCCGCGGCCCCGGCCGGTCTGCATCAGGCTGCAGCCGAAGGTTTCCTCGGCATCCCGCAGCAGGCCCCATGCATAGCGATACGACAGGCCGACCTGCTGCGCAGCACGCGCTATCGAGCCGGTGTCGTCAATCGCGCGCAGCAGCGACAGCAGCACCGAGGTATCGAGGGGCTGGCCGTCACCGCGGGTGATTTCCCAATGAGGATTGATCCGAACTTTGAACATTATGTCTACATTAGCATATTGCACCGTAGAATGTCGGGTGTAATCTTGGCTGCGTTTTGCGCGTCGTCCGAGAAATGCATACCAATAAAACGAGGCCGCGTTCGCCAGCGGCCGATATGGAGGGGATATGGCATTAGCAGGTCTGCTGGACAAGGAGCATACGATCGCCGGGGAGGGTTTCAATCGCTGGCTGGTGCCGCCGGCAGCGCTCGCGATCCATCTCTGCATTGGCATGGCTTATGGCTTCTCGGTGTTCTGGAAGCCGCTCGGCAATGCGCTGCTCGGCCCTGACGGCACGCCGCTGCCGTCCTGCGCGGCCGGCGCCACCACCTTCTTCGACAAACTGGCCGGTACCGGTCGCGCACTGTTCGCGACCGATTGCAACTGGACTCAGTTCGACCTTGGCTGGATGTACACGCTGTTCTTCGTGGTGCTTGGCTGTGCAGCCGCGATCTGGGGTGGCTGGCTGGAGCGCGCCGGCCCGCGCAAGGCGGGCTTCGTGTCGGCGCTGTGCTGGTGCGGCGGCCTGTTGATCTCCGCGCTCGGCGTTTACGAGCACCAGCTGTGGATGATGTGGCTGGGCTCGGGCGTCATTGGCGGCATCGGCCTCGGTCTCGGCTACATCTCGCCCGTCTCGACGCTGATCAAGTGGTTCCCCGACCGCCGTGGCATGGCGACCGGCATGGCCATCATGGGCTTTGGCGGCGGCGCCATGATCGGCTCGCCGCTGGCCACGCTGCTGATGTCGAAGTTCGCAACGCCGGGCGACCCCGGCGTCTGGCAGACCTTCGTCACGCTGGCCGTCGTCTATGCAGTGTTCATGTTCGCCGGCGCCTTCAGCTATCGCGTGCCGGCGACCGGATGGAAGCCGGCCGGCTGGGAGCCGCCGCCGCCGTCGTCGAAGGCGATGATCGCGGTGAATCATGTCCACCTGCGCAATGCGCACCGCACGCCGCAGTTCTGGCTGCTGTGGATCGTGCTGTGCATGAACGTGTCGGCCGGCATCGGCATCATCGGCGCGGCGTCGCCGATGCTGCAGGAGACTTTCGCGGGTGCGCTGGTGGGCTCGGCCGAGCTCGGCTTCGCCGACCTGAAGGCCAGCAAGGAAATGCTCGCGGCCGCAGTCGCGGTCGGCGCCGGCTTCGTCGGCCTGATCTCGCTGTTCAACATCGGCGGCCGCTTCTTCTGGGCGTCGTCGTCCGACCATCTCGGCCGCAGGAACACCTACGTGATTTTCTTCGTGCTGGGCATTGCGATGTACGTGCTGGCGGCAATCGCGGCCGGCTGGAAGTCGCTGCCGATCTTTGTTGCCTGCTTCTGCGTGATTGCATCGATGTACGGCGGCGGCTTCGCGACCATTCCGGCGTATCTGGCGGACATGTTCGGCACGCAGTTCGTCGGCGCCATCCACGGCCGCCTGCTGACGGCCTGGTCGACCGCCGGCATCCTCGGCCCGGTGGTGGTGAATTACATGCACGACATCCGCCTCGAGCAGAAGGTGCCGTTCGACCAGATCTATGGCCCGATCTTCTATGTGCTCGCCGCGATGCTGGTGGTGGGGCTGCTGGCCAACCTGATGGTGCGCCCGGTGGCGGAACGCCATTTCATGTCGGCCGAAGAGCTGGCGCAGGAGAAGAAGCTCGCGCACGAACGCTCGCTGAAGGCCGAAGGCAAGGGCGACGGCCATGACGACCGGCACAGCCCGGCGCTGGCCTGGATCGCGTGGCTGGCGGTCGGCATTCCGCTGGCCTACGGCATCTGGGTCACGCTGCAGAAATCCGCCGCGCTGTTCCGGTAAGAGCCTTGTATGGATGCCTCCCGGAGTTCAAGCGATTTTTTCGGGACGCTAAGGCCATTTTTCTGGCGGAGTCTTTCAGCGAGTGAGCATGGGCCCCAGCTTGCGCTGGGGCGACGATTTTTGGGCCGCCTGCGCTTGAAACCTCATCCCGGCGCAGGCCGGGACCCAGTGTCTTTGAAGTAATTCGCCTCTGGTGAACGGCATTAGGCTGATTGGCCCGTTTGCATGATCCCGGGCTGTGCGAACGTACCGAAGTTTCCAGACCACCCCGGCCCCGAGGTGGCTGATCGCGTAGGCAAGTACGGACAGGCCGAAGTCCACCATCTGCGTTAAACCGGTTTCATCCCCCGGCATTGATCCTGAGGCGGCTACCTCTCACCCGATCTCGCAAGGATCGGGTTTTTCTGCTGCGTCGTTTCGCGGCCTTGGGTGTGGCATGATCGTTAAATCGATCTTTGGGCAAGTTGGGACTGCCGGTTCGAGCCGGTTGACTGATCCTCCAAGGCGTGAGTAATATGATCGTTAAATCGATCAATAACTTCATAAAAATCGTTTTAACGATCATGAAAATTCAGCAATCCGCTGTTCTGGATAGCCGCCGACAACAGGAAATGGTTCACCTGGGGCAGCTTATCGCGCGTCTGCGCCAGGCACGCAAGGTCAAGCAGGCCGATGCGGCGCTGCGTGCCGGCTTGTCGAGGAACACTGCTTATCGCATGGAGAAAGGCGATCCGGGGCTGGCGATCGGGCAGATTCTCAGGTATCTGGAGGCCATTGCGCCGGGTACCTCGCTGGTCGATCTGATGAACGGATCGGATCCGGCGCTGCTGGCTTTGCAGGCGAGGGAGTCGACCCGCCGCGTGCGCGATTTGTCTTCAGCAGAGCTGAAGAGCCTCGACTTCTGACGACAAGGGGCCATGCGCAAAGACAGCCAGCTGATGACCTTCGCCTGTCTCGGCGAAGAGTGGGCGCCGTGCGGGCAGCTCACGATGACGGAAGAGGGTGCTGAGCTGCTGGCGTCCAGCTTCGCGTACGGCACGCGTTATCTCGATCGGCGTGACGCGCTGGAAGTCGATCCGGTAAGCCTCCGCATTCATGGCGAGCCTGTGAAGGGCAAGAGGCTCCTGCCCGCGAATGGGCTGACCGGTTTTGGCGGTATCCGTGATGCTGCGCCGGATGCCTGGGGCCGCAGGGTGATCGAAGCCAGGTTCAGGGTGCCGGCAAACAGCCTGCCGGAGTCGCAGTATCTGCTGCATGCCGGAAGCGATCGCGTCGGTGCTCTGGATATTCGTACCGATATCGATGCAGCTCCTTCGAGCGCAGCCGGTAACGTGCATGCGATCCGGTATTTGATGGAGGCCGCGGAGCGCATCGAAGCAGGCCTGCCCATCCCGTCGAATCTGGAGATGATTTTCGTGCAGGGGACGGCGCTCGGTGGCGCGCGGCCGAAGGCGTCCGTGCGCGATGAGGACGGCCATCTTGTGCTGGCTAAATTTCCGTCGAAGACGGACGCCTTTGATGTTCCCGGAATCGAGACGGCCGCATTGCGGCTGGCCAGAGAGGCGGGATTAAATGTTCCCGCAGTCAGGGTTCGCAAGCTCGGCGATCGCAGCATCATGTTGATCCGCCGCTTCGATCGCTACTGGTTCGATCGAGGGCAACTTCCTGGCGCAGAAAGCGACCTCGAGGATGAGCCGTCCGCATCGCGAACCGAGCGCCGGATGGCTTTCGTCAGCGGACTCACGATGGTCGGCTGCGATGAAACCGAGTCGCGTACGAAGTCTTATGCGGATCTGGCGACCGTCATTAGAAGGTACTGCCATCCCTGCGTGATTCGCGCGGACAACGAGGAACTGTTCAAGCGCATGGTCTTCAATATATTCGTCACGAATGATGATGATCACTTGCGCAATCATGGGTTTTTGTGGGACCCGCGCCTGCCGGGATGGCGCCTGAGTCCGCTGTACGACGTTTTGCCGCGGCCGACCCATGCGGTCGAGCGGCTGCTGCATCTTGGTGTCGGGCCGCAAGGCAGGCTGGCGACGATCGATAATGCACTCGACGGTTGCGCGATGTTTTCGCTTAGCCGCCAACGTGCCGGCGTACTGGTTGCAGGAATCTGGGCAGTGGTGCGTGAGTGGAAAGTTTTTTTCGACAGGTATGGCGTCGACAATCAGCAGACAGCGAAGATTGCGCCTGCATTCAGGCATCTTGATCAGGTGAGTACGACTGAAACTCGCAAGTGGATAGCGTAAGACGGGGGCAGTCCGATTTTTGTGTTCGAGGCGCGGAATGACTTGCCCACGGCGCGGCGCGCGGCCGACAGTCTCGTGCCGGAGCGTGCGGCGCGGTGGGGGCCGGCTGAACGGCCGCACCCACGGGTGTGGCCGCTTTCGTTTAGACTTGCGGCTTCCCAAAGGAGAGGCAATGAGCACCACCGTAGATTCCGTGCGCGACGCGCTGTCGCGCGTCATCGATCCCAACACCGGCAAGGACCTGGTCGCCGGCCGTTCTGCGAAGAACATCCAGGTTGACGGCGGCAATGTGTCGCTGGATGTCGAACTCGGCTATCCGGCCAACAGCCAGATCGGCCTCATCCGCCAGCGGGTCATCGATGCGGTGCGCGGCCTGCCCGGCGTGTCGAATGTCAGCGTCAATGTCAGCTCGAAGATCGTCGCGCATGCGGTGCAGCGCGGCGTGAAGCTGATGACCAATGTGCGCAACATCATCGCCGTGGCCAGCGGCAAGGGCGGCGTCGGCAAGTCGACCACGTCGGTCAACCTCGCGCTGGCGCTGGCTGCCGAAGGCGCGAAGGTCGGCCTGCTGGACGCAGACATCTACGGCCCGTCGCAGCCGATGATGATGGGCGTCTCCGGCAAGCCGGAGAGCCATGACGGCAAGACCATGGAGCCGCTGGAGAATTACGGCGTGCAGGTCGCGTCGATCGGCTTCATGATCGACCCGGACCAGCCGATGGTCTGGCGCGGCCCGATCGTCACGCAGGCGCTGCAGCAGCTGCTGGAGCAGACCAACTGGCGCGACCTCGATTACCTGATCGTCGACATGCCGCCCGGTACCGGCGACGTGCAGCTGACGCTGTCGCAGAAGGTGCCCGTGACCGGCGCCGTGATCGTCACCACGCCGCAGGACATCGCGCTGCTGGACGCGCGCAAGGGCCTGAAGATGTTCGAGAAGGTGGGCATTCCCATCCTCGGCATCGTCGAGAACATGAGCATGCACATCTGCAGCAACTGCGGCCATGCGGAGCCGATTTTCGGGCAGGGCGGCGGCGAGAAGATGTGCCAGGACTTCGGCGTCGATTTCCTCGGCGCACTGCCGCTGACCATGAGCATCCGCGAGCAGGCCGATTCTGGCCGGCCTACCGTGGTCGCCGATCCGGACGGGCAGATAGCGCAGATCTACAAGCAGATCGCGCGCAAGGTGGCGGTGAAGGTCGCCGAGAAGGCGAAGGACATGACCAGCAAATTCCCGAGCATCGTGATCAAGAACGACTGACGCTTCGCCCGCGTCACGGCCAGCGCCTTTCCGCGCTGGCTTTTTTTCGGCCATAAATAGGCTTGATGAAGCATATTGACATGGATTGAACGGCGGCAGATTATCGGGCAAACCATTGAACATCAAATGGTTTTGCGCCTTGCGAAATATGTTTTCCGAGGCATATAACCATACCGGAGACACCGATGCCTGCAGCCTCCTACGACGCCTGTGTCGACGCCGCGCTCGCGCAGCTGGGCGCGCCTGACGGCGCGCTGCTGCCGATACTTCATGCGATACAGGCCGAGTACGGTCATGTGCCGTCCGATTCCGTGCCGCTGATCGCCGAGCGACTCAATCTGTCCCGCGCCGAAGTGCATGGCGTGCTCAGCTATTACCACCACTTCCGCAAGCAACCCGCCGGCAAGCTCGTCGTGCAGCTGTGCCGCGCCGAGGCTTGCCAGTCGGTGGGTGCGGACGCGCTGGCGGATCATGCGAAGAGCGCGCTCGGCATCGATTTTCATGAGACCACGGCCGATGGCGGCGTCACGCTCGATCCGGTTTACTGCCTCGGGCAGTGCGCGTGCGGCCCGTCGATGATGCTCGGCGAGCGCGTGCATGCACGCCTGACCCCGGAAAAATTCGATGCGCTGCTGGCGCGCGCAAGGAGCGACGCATGAGCGTGACCGTCTACGTTCCGCGCGACTCGACCGCGCTGGCGCTCGGCGCCGACGAGGTGGCCACCGCGATCGCGGCCGAGGCCGCGCGCCGCGGCATCGCGATCCGGCTGGTGCGCAATGGCTCGCGCGGCATGTTCTGGCTGGAGCCGCTGGTCGAGGTCGAACATGCCGGCGCGCGCATTGCGTATGGCCCGGTGGAAGAGGGCGACGTGCGCTCGCTGTTCGATGCAGGTTTCACCACCGGCGGCGCGCACCGCCTCGCCCTCGGCAAGACCGACGAGATTCCCTTCCTGAAGCAGCAGGAGCGGCTGACCTTCGCGCGCATCGGCATCACCGATCCGCTGTCGATCGACGACTATCTCGCGCACGAGGGCTATGCCGGCCTGCAGAAGGCGCTGCAGATGTCGCCCGAGCAGATCGTGCAGCAGGTGACGGATTCCGGCCTGCGCGGACGCGGCGGCGCTGCCTTCCCGACCGGTATCAAGTGGAACACCGTACGCACTGCCGTCGCTACGCAGAAGTACATCGTCTGCAATGCGGATGAAGGCGACTCCGGCACCTTCTCCGACCGGATGGTGATGGAAGATGACCCGTTCATGCTGATCGAGGGCATGACCATCGCCGGCCTCGGCGTCGGCGCGACCCGGGGCTACATCTACGTGCGCTCTGAGTATCCGCACGCGATCGTCGCGCTGAACGACGCAATCGCGATTGCGCGCACCCATGGCTACCTTGGCAGCGACATTCGCGGTTCCGGCAAGGCCTTCGACCTCGAAGTGCGCGTCGGCGCCGGGTCCTACGTGTGCGGCGAAGAGACGGCACTGCTGGAGAGCATCGAAGGCAAGCGCGGCATCGTGCGTGCGAAGCCGCCGCTGCCGGCCATCTCGGGCCTGTTCGGCAAGCCGACCGTGATCAACAACGTGATCTCGCTGGCGACGGTGCCGATGATCTTCGCGCGCGGCGCGGAGCACTACCGGAACTTCGGCATGGGCCGTTCGCGCGGCACGTTGCCGATACAGCTGGCCGGCAACGTGAAACGCGGCGGGCTGGTCGAGAAGGCTTTCGGCATCACGCTGCGCGAGATGCTGACGGACTTCGGTGGCGGCACGCGCTCGGGCCGGCCGATACGCGCAGTGCAGGTCGGCGGTCCGCTCGGCGCCTACCTGCCCGAATCGCAGCTCGATACGCCGCTCGATTACGAAGCCTTCCTGCAGATCGGCGGCACCCTCGGGCACGGCGGCATCGTGGTGTTCGACGACAGCGTGAACATGCTGAAGCAGGCGCGCTACGCGATGGAATTCTGCGCGATCGAATCCTGCGGCAAGTGCACGCCTTGCCGCATCGGCTCGACGCGCGGCCGCGAGGCGCTCGACAAGGTGATCGCCGGCGAGGACCGCGAGCAGCAGGTGCATCTGGTGCGCGACCTGTGCGACCTGATGCTGAACGGCTCGCTGTGCGCAATGGGCGGCATGACGCCCTTCCCGGTGCTGTCCGCGATGAATCATTTTCCTGAAGATTTCGGCATCGCCGCCGTCAAGGCGAAGGAGCTTGCATGAACGCGATCGATGACAAGGATTTCGGCACTCCGGCGCGCGAATCCGCGACCCTGGTCACGCTGGAGATCGACGGCGTGTCCGTCACCGTACCGGCCGGCACTTCCGTGATGCGCGCCAGCGCCGAGGCCGGCATCAACGTACCCAAGCTGTGCGCGACCGACTCGCTGGAAGCCTTCGGCTCCTGCCGCGTCTGCCTGGTCGAGATCGAGGGCCGCCGAGGCTATCCGGCTTCCTGCACCACACCGGTCGAGCCGGGCATGAAGGTGCGCACGCAGACGCCGAAGCTGGCGGACATCCGTCGCGGCATGGTCGAGCTGTACATTTCCGACCATCCGCTCGACTGCCTTACCTGTCCCACCAACGGCAACTGCGAGCTGCAGGACGTGGCGGGCCTCGTCGGCCTGCGCGAAGTCCGTTACACGAAGGGCGAAAACCATCTGGCTCTGAAGAAGGACGAGTCGAATCCTTACTTCACCTATGACCCGTCGAAGTGCATCGTCTGCAACCGCTGCGTGCGCGCCTGCGAGGAAACGCAGGGCACGTTCGCGCTGACCATCGATGGCCGCGGCTTCGAGTCGCGCGTCGCCGCCGGCCAGAACGAAGCCTTCATGGAATCCGAGTGCGTGTCCTGCGGCGCCTGCGTGCAGGCCTGCCCGACCGCGACGCTGACCGAAAAGAGCGTGATCCGCATCGGCGTGGCCGAGCACAGCGTGATCACCACCTGCGCGTATTGCGGCGTCGGCTGCGGCTTCAAGGCCGAGATGAAGGGCAGCGAAGTCGTGCGCATGCTGCCGTGGAAGGATGGCAGCGCGAACCACGGGCATTCGTGCGTGAAGGGCCGCTTCGCGTGGGGCTATGCGACGCACAAGGACCGCATCGTCAAGCCGATGATCCGCAAGAAGATCAGCGACCCGTGGCAGGAAGTGTCGTGGGACGAGGCGATCGCTTATGCAGCCAGCGAATTCCGCCGCATCCAGCAGAAGTTCGGCCGCGATTCGGTCGGCGGCATCACGTCGTCGCGCTGCACGAACGAAGAAACCTATCTGGTGCAGAAGCTGGTGCGCGCCGCGTTCGGCAACAACAACGTCGACACCTGCGCGCGCGTCTGCCATTCGCCGACCGGTTACGGCCTGAAGCAGACGCTCGGCGAATCCGCCGGCACGCAGACCTTCGATTCGGTGATGCAGTCCGACGTGATCATGGTGATCGGCGCGAATCCGGCCGCAGCGCATCCGGTGTTTGCATCGCAGATGAAGCGCCGGCTGCGGCAGGGCGCGAAGCTGATCGTGGTCGACCCGCGCACCACCGAGATGGTGCAGGGCGCGCACTACCGCGCCGACCATCACCTGAAGCTGAAGCCCGGCACCAACGTGGCCGTCATCGATGCGCTCGCGCACGTGATCGTCACCGAAGGGCTGCTGAAGGAAGACTTCATCGCCGAACGCTGCGACCTGAAATCCTTCGAGGACTGGAAGGCCTTCGTGTCGCGTCCGGAAAACTCGCCAGAGGCGATGGCCGACGTGACCGGCGTGCCGGCCGACGCGCTGCGCGGCGCCGCGCGGCTGTATGCCACCGGCGGCAATGCGGCGATCTACTACGGCCTCGGCGTGACCGAGCATGCGCAGGGCTCGACGATGGTGATGGGCATTGCGAACCTGGCGATGGCAACGGGGAATGTGGGCCGGCTCGGCGTCGGCGTGAACCCGCTGCGCGGCCAGAACAACGTGCAGGGTTCGTGCGACATGGGTTCGTTCCCGCACGAGCTTTCCGGCTACCGCCACGTCTCGGACAAGGCCACGCGCGATCTGTTCGAAGCCGAATGGGGCGTGGCCATCGATCCCGAACCGGGCCTGCGCATCCCCAACATGCTCGATGCGGCGACCGACGGGCAGTTCAAGGCGATCTACATACAGGGGGAGG
>CAZTIF010000079.1:0-2063 GCA_964613635.1 uncultured Bifidobacterium sp.
AAGTCCTCGTCGATGATGACGATGGGGAAGCGGAATTTCATGCGGGATCTCCCTGAACAGAAGGCTGGGCCCGGATCTGCCATCCGGGGCCCGAAAAACGGAAGCGGGATTGTCGCAGATTCGGGTGTCAGGGTGGTGAATTGCGCGGCACGGATCAGCGGCGCCGGTAGATGACAAAAGAATAATCCCAGCCGTTGCTGTCCGAGTGATGGCGCTCGCGCGAGACTTCCTGCCAGGCCGCCGGATCGATGGCGGGGAAAAAGGCGTCGCAGGCGTAATCGGCGTCGATCTCGGTGACGACCAGCTTGTCGGCGACCTTGATCGCGTCGACATAGACCTGCGCGCCGCCGATCACAAACACTTCGCCGTCGCCGGCCATTTGCGCGGCCTCGTCCAGCGAGCCGGCACGTTCGACGCCTTCATGCGACCAGCCGGCATTGCGGGTGACGACGATGTTGCGGCGATTCGGCAACGGACGGCCGATCGAGTCGAAGGTCTTGCGGCCCATGATGATCGGATGGCCGGTCGTGGTTTTCTTGAAGAATGCGAGGTCCTCGGGCAGGCGCCAGGGCAGCGTGTTGTTGATGCCGATGCCGTTGTTGCGGTCGATGGCGACGATCAGGGTCAGCGAAGAGCTCATGGTAGGGGCAAATGCAAAGGGTCTGTCTGGCGGAATGTTCAGCTTCGCATGATAGCGGCAGGGCGTGGCAGCCGGGCCATTGACGGGCGATGACTGTCGCGCACGGAGGCTTTCCGGCTGTGGAAGAAATCACCACAACGGTGTTGCAGCTTGGGGAAAGCTTAGTGCATTTGCCTTATTGATAACTATTCGCTGCGCACCGCATGCTGGACATCCTCAATGCCAGCAGGCTGCGCATGGTGCGCGGAGGCTGGCTCTTCATCCCGGAGCTCGCCATGTCGATTGCCGCAAATTCCGCCCCCACCGGAAGCAACCTGACTTACAACGTCAATGAAGGTGTCGAGATCAACTACAACCTGCTGGCCGGGTTCACCGATGCCGACGGCGATCCGCTGAAAATCTCGCTGGTCGGCATCACGCATGCCGGCACCGGCGTGACGGTGCCGGTCAACTATGCGAACAACCCGTGGGGCGTGACGGCGGACGGCGTTTTCTACTACACCGCCAACATGCTGAATCTCGCGGTCGGGGAGACGACGACGGATATCTTCGAGTTCCGCGTGTGGGACGGGCTGACGTGGAGTCCGCTGCAGGTGACCGTGAATGTGCAGGGCACCGGCACGGCAATCGCTGCGCCGGCTGACTACGCTGTCGCCGCCCCGGGCGTCCCTGTCGTGCTGCCGGTGCTGGATAACGACAGCAGCATGTACGCCGGCCCTTTGTTCAGTCCTCCGGTGATCGACGCGATCAATGGCACGTCGATTTCCGCAGGCGGCAGCGTGAACATCATGAACGGTGTCGAGCTGATCGGCACGGTTTCGCTGAGTGGCGCGAATGGCGTTGAATTTACGCCCGTGGCTGGTTTCTCCGGTACGGCGAGTTTCAGCTACCACGTGTCGTACGCCTACTACCCAACCAGCGGCGACATTGGCGTGCCGGGCGACTACACGCAGACGGCCACCGTCACCGTCGTCCCGCAAAGCGTCGGGCAGGCGCCGTTGGGGTACGACGACGGGTACTATCTGGTCGGCGGCTCGGAGGTCCACTTCGATGCCGCCAGCGGCGTGCTCTTCAACGATTATCCGAACGGTCTGCCGATGCTGGCGCAACTGGTCAGCGGCCCGACCAATGGCACCCTCGATTTCAACGCCGATGGCAGCTTCACTTTCACGCCGCACATCGGCGCACCCGTCACCAGCACGCAGTTCAGCTATCAGGTCGCGAATGCGTACACGCAGGATCCGGACATCCTCCATGTCACGCTGAACTTCACCGGCACGGCCACGGCAGTCAATGATTCCTTCACCATCGATGAGGACACTCCGCTGACCATTACCGCCGCCGGCCTGTTCGGGGCCGATGGCACGGGCCCGTCGAACGACACGACGCCGTCCGGCAGCTTCACCGGCATTCGCATCGATGC
>CAZTIF010000079.1:2163-15972 GCA_964613635.1 uncultured Bifidobacterium sp.
GGCGTGGCCGACACCTATGACATCGTCGGCTTGGGCTACTTCGGCGGGTCCAGCAATAGCGTGCTCGTCAACGATATCAAGGCACCCGGCGAGGCGCATGCCGCCCGACTGACCGTCGGGCCCTCGGAGGGCACGCTGGACTTCCATGCCGACGGCAGCTTCAATTACGTCGCGTCCGACGCGATGATGGCGAGCGCGCCCGGCACCGAATTCACGGTGAACTTCAGCTACCGCGCCTTCAACGGCACCACCGAGGACAGCAATGACACGCTCGTGACCCTCAATCTGATCCGGCCCTACAGCACGCCGGTGGTGGTCGATGACACCATCATCGGCAGCGAAGGGCAGACCCTCACGATCACGCCGGAAGCGCTGTTCGGCGCCGACGGCGCCGGCCCCATCAACGACAGCCAGGCCGAAGGGCAGGCGTTCAGTTCCATCATCATCTTCAGCCTGCCGGCGGATGGCAATCTGAAGCTGAACGGCAATCCCGTGACGGTCGGCACGAACATCAGCGTTGCCGACCTCGATGCCGGCAAGCTGCTGTTCGTGCCGGATGGGGATTTCAGTGGTACCACCAGCTTTGCGTATCAGGTCATCAGCGTTGACAGCGGCGTCAGCATGCCGGCGACGGTGACGCTGCAATTCGCCGGAACGAATGACGCACCGGTGTACGTGCCCTCGTTCGATCCGCCGAACGTCATCGTTGCCGAGGCGGCGGACGCGTCCGCGCAAATCTTCAATCTCCCCGGCGGAACCATGACCTTTACCGACGTGGACTCGACCAACCTGATCACCAACATTTCGCTGTCGCAGGCATCGTTGTTCCTGCCCGGGCAGGGCGGACCGGTCGCCCCCGACGCGGCGATGACGGCTGCGCTGAATGCCGCCTACGGCAATGCGCTGTCCGTCTCGAATGCCAGTTTCACGCCGTCGGGCGGTGGCGGAACGCTGGTCAATACGCTGCAGTTCAACTCCCTGCCGGCCAACCTCGACTTCCTGCCGGCGACCGGTGCGCTGCGACTCGAATACACGGTCGTGGTGAGCGACGGCGAAACCCCGTCCAATCCCATCACGCGGCTGGTGATCATCGAGGGATCCAACGACGGACCGCAGGCAGCGGACGACCTGCACATCACCACCGAAAACATGCCCGTGGCAGTCGATGCCGCGAATGGTGTGCTGTCCAACGACATCGATCCGGACATCAGCGATACGCTCAGCGTGACCGGGGTCAGTTTCGGCGCAATGTCTGTCTCGGCCGACATGCCGCTCATGGGAGAGCACGGCATGCTGATCATGCAAGCCGACGGCAGCTATGTTTACAACGTCAATCCCGGCTTGTGGACACTGGGACTCGGCGAATTCGAGGAAGATGCATTCACCTACACCATCAGCGACGGCTACGGCGGCACCGACACAGCCACGCTGACCATCCGGATCGAGGGTGCCAACCAGCCTCCGGTGACGAATCCGGATGTCGCCCTGCTGCTCGCCGGCGAGACGGTCGAGAGGACAGCCGCCACCGGCGTACTGTCGACGGACTTCGACATGGATGTCAACGATACCCTGAGCGTGGCGGCCGTAGCAGTCGGCGATGTCTTTGATCCGGATTCGGATACGGCCGTCACCGGCCCGACGATGCTGGCTGGCGTCTACGGCACGCTGACCATCCACCCCGACGGCGCATGGTCCTATGTCGCTGACAATGCGGTCGGACTCATGCAATCGGAATCCGCACTCGATTTCTTCACCTACGTCGCCAGGGACAACCATGGCGCAGAAAGTCCGGGGCTGATCCAGATCCTGGTCACCGGCGTCAACGACATGCCTGTCGCAGCGGCTGACAGCTACGTCACCATTCAGGGACTGGAACTGAGTGTGCCCGCATTCGATGGCCTGCTCGACAACGACAGCGACCCGGACGGCGACAGCCTGCGTGTCAGCGGAGTCGGCACCGATGGCATTGACGTCAACATCACCACAGGGTCGCCCGGTGTGGTGCAAGGTACCTATGGCACGCTGACTCTTCGCAGTGACGGCAGCTTCGACTACCTGCAAAATACGCAGGCCGCGATCGCGCTGGCGCAGGGAGAACCCGGCGAAGAGACCTTCAGCTACGAGATCAGGGATCCGTACGGCCTCCCATCGACGGCCACGCTCAGGATCGAAATCGCCGGCCAGAACGACGGCCCGGACGCCGCCGACGACACCGCCTCGGTGAATGCCGGCGCCACTCTCGCAGGCAGCAATGTGCTCGGCAACGACAGCGATCCCGACACCGACACGCTGCGCGTAAGCGCGATCGCGTTCTCGGGCGCTCCGCAAGCAGTGGCGGAAAGCGGCAGCACCGTCATTGCAGGGCAACATGGCACGCTGACCATCGACGCCAGCGGTGCGTGGAGCTACCAGGCAAACGCCGCTGCCAGCACCGCACTCGATGCCGGCGAGGTCGGCTTGGATACGTTCACCTACACCCTCGCCGACAGCCACGGCGCGATCGACACCGCCAGCCTGGCCATCACCATCGATGGCCAGAACGACGCGCCGCTCGCTCTGGCCGACAGCTACACGGTCATGCAGGGACTGGTGCTGGACGTCGACGCGGATCACGGCGTGCTCGACAATGACAGCGACCCCGACATCGAGGAGCTGTCGGCCGTGCTGGTGACCAATGCGGCCCATGGCACGGTGACGCTGAACGCCGATGGCAGCTTCAGCTATACCGCCGCGAATGGCTACACCGGTGCCGACAGTTTCATCTACCGCGCCAGCGACGGCAGCGCGACCAGCGAGCTGACGCAGGTGAACATCACCGTGCAGCCGCAGCCCGTTGTGCTGGGCAACAAGCTCTTCATCAATGAAATCTCGGTGAATGCCGGCGCGGCGACGGTCACCATCAACACCAACAACGGCGCGCTGCCGGACAAGGTCACGACCGGCGTGGCGCGCATCGAGCTGTTCAACTTCTCGCCGTCAGCGATCTCGGCCGGCAACCTCGCGAACGTGAACCTCGAAGTCGCGAACGGCAGCGGCCGCCTGTCGGTGCTCGATCTCGGCAGCCTGACCGGGCTGACCAGCAGCGCCGCCGGCGGCGCACTGGCCGGCACCGCGATACAGGCGAATGGCTCGCTGGTGCTGTACGAGCCGAATTCCTCGGGCATCGGCATCTGGCAGACCTACAGCAGCAGCGGTGCGCTGCTGCTGTCCGGCACCTATCAGGACAGCGCATGGCAGCTCGGCAGCTCGGTGGCGGCACCGGTGGCGGTCAACCTCGCCGAGGGCGCGGCATCGATCGACTTCTTCGCCGCGAACGGCGCGCCGCTGTCGGGGCTGGTCGATCCGCAGGGCAGCCAGACTGCGCTGACCGGTGTGTCGACGGCAGCCGCGCCGCATGCGCTGGGTGCGGTCAGTCCGTTCATCCTGCCGGACCTGTCGTCGTCGTGGTTCGGCGGTGCGCAGCTCGGCGCCGGCCTGACGCTGCCGGCCGACGTGGCCGCGCTGCTGTCGCAGAATGCGCAGTTCAATGCCAGCCTCGCGGCATCGACCGATACCGTGTTCGCGCGCAGCTATGACCATTATCTGGCGGCGACCGGCGGCAGCGATGATGTGTTCGTCGACCACAACGACGCCGGCGACTGGACTTACGGCCGCGCCACGATGCTGACCCTCGGCAAGGAAAACACGGTCATGTCGGGCACCTCGGCGGCCTTCGTCGCCAATGCATTGGATGCGAGCGACAACATCAACCCGCTGCAGGGACGTGGCCCGGCAGCGCACGGCAACCTGATCGCCGGCATCACCAATGAGGACGGGCAGACGATTGCCGTGTATTCCGATACGGGGATGGGCGGTGCCGGACATGACTTCCTGTACGGCGTTGCGACCAATGACAACCTGCAGGGCAATGGCGGCAACGACTACCTGTACGGCGACGGCGGCAAGGACTCGCTGACTGGCGGCAGCGGCGGCGACTGGCTGCTCGGCGGCGGCGCTTCGGACACGCTGCTCGGCGGCAGCGGCGCCGACCGCCTGACCGGCGGCAGCACCGGCGATCTCTTTGTCTACCTGCAGACCAGCGACAGCCTGGCATCGGCATCGGACATCATCACCGACTTCGCGCGGAATGCCGACGTCATCGACCTGTCGGCCATCGATGGCCGTGCCAGCAGCAAATTCGCGGGCAACCAAGCCTTCGGCTGGGCCGGCAATACGGCATCCACGGTGGCCTACAGCGTCAGCTGGTCGAGCAGCGGCGGCAACACGATCGTGCGCATGGATAACACCGGCGACACGACAGCCGACATGGTGATCGTGCTGAACGGCATCGTGACACTGGCTTCCACCGACTTCGTCCTCTAGCGCCTTCACGCGCCGCGGCGCAGCGAGGATCTCCGGCCGGCATGCAGGGCATGCCGGCCATTTTTTTGCACCGGCATGCTGCCCGAGGATCCTTGCAGGGGGTAACACGCAGGCATAGAATGGGTCGCCTCGATTGAGGAGGCGGCTCATGTCCTCGAAACCCCGATCGGGCCGCAGTGCCGGAGACGACAGCGGGCCCCGCAAGCTGAGCGAGGACCGCTTCCGCCTCGTGGTCGAAGCATCGCCGAATGCCATCATCGTCACCAATGCGCGAGGCCAGATCGAACTGGTCAACAAGGAAGCGGAGAAGCTGTTCCGCTACCCGCGCGAGGAATTGCTGGGGCAGCAGGTCGAAATGCTGATTCCGCAGCGCTTTCGCCCGAACCACCCGACCCTGCGCGAGCATTTCATGACGCAGCCGAGCACGCGCGCGATGGGCGCCGGGCGCGACCTGTATGCGCATACCAAGGAGGGCGAGGAGATACCGATCGAGATCGGCCTCAATCCCATCCACACCGAAGACGGCACGCTGGTGCTGTCATCCATCATTGACATCAGCGAACGCAAGGCCGCCGAAGAGCGCTTTCGCGAACAGACCCAGCAGATCGCAGCAGCCAGCCGCTACAAGTCCGAATTTCTCGCCAACATGTCGCACGAGCTGCGCACGCCGCTCAACAGCATCCTGATCCTGTCCGAACAGCTGAAGGCCAATCCGCTGGGCAACCTGACCCAGAAGCAGGTCACGCATGCAGACATCATCCATCGCTCGGGCAGCGACCTGCTGGCGCTGATCAATGACATCCTTGACCTGTCGAAGATCGAGGCCGGCCGCATGACCGTCATGATGGAGAGCATCTCGCTGCGCGAATTCTGCCTGAGCGTGGAGCGCAGCTTCCGCCCGATGGCCGAGGCGAAGCGCTTGCAGTTCGACGTGACGCTCGACGACAGCGCGCCCGCCTCCTTCTGCAGCGACCACCAGCGGATTTTCCAGATCGTCCGCAACCTGTTCTCCAACGCGCTGAAGTTCACCAGCGAAGGCAGGATAGCCATCCGCGTGTTCGGGCAGGGCACCGGTGACGCCGCCATGGCTGGTATTGCTGTCACGGACACCGGCATCGGCATCCCGGAAGACAAGCATGATGTGATCTTCGACGCCTTCCGGCAGGTAGATGGCTCGACCAGCCGGCGCTTCGGCGGCACCGGGCTGGGCCTGTCGATTTCCCGCTCGCTCGCGCAACTGCTCGGCGGCGAGATCAGGCTCGAGAGCCGGCCGGGCGAGGGCAGCAGCTTCACGCTGTGGCTTCCGGTCGGCGCGGCAGTCGATACCGACGGCCTGCCATCGCGGCCGGACCACGCACCCGCCGGCGCGCAGGTGCTGGTGGTCGAGGACAATCCGGTCGAGGCGTGCCACTATGCGGCGCTGATACGCGAGCTGGGCTATCAGGTGACGGTGGCGGGCAATGCCGGGGCGGCGATCGACTGCTGCCGACAGGGGCGCTTTTCCTGCATCGTGGTCGACATGCTGCTGCCTGACCGTTCCGGCATCGACCTGATCGCCAGCTTGCGCGACGAGGAATTGCTTGGCAGCGCGAACCTGATCCTGAACACGGCCCGAAGCCTGTCCGAAGCGGATTTGCAGCGCCTGCGCCAATGGCGCGTGCTGGTGCTCAGCAAGTCCGCTGATGACGAGCACCGCCTGCTCGAGGCGGTGCGGCTGCAGCTCACGGCACCGGCGCCGGCCACTGCGGCGGCGGAGCTGCCCGCCGGCCCCGAGCCGGAAACGCCGCATTTTTCCGGCAAGCGCCTGCTTCTGGTCGATGACGACGTGCGCAACATCTACGCGATGTCCAGCCTGCTGGAAAACCTGGGTTTCGAGATCGAGGTCGCGATGAACGGGCAGCAGGCGCTCGATGTCGTCGACCAGGGGCCGCCGCTCGACCTGATCCTGATGGACATGATGATGCCGGTGCTGGACGGCTTTCAGGCAACGCGCGAACTGAAACAGAAACGGCAGGTCGTACCGCCGGTGATTGCCGTCACCGCCCATGCGATGCGTGGCGATCGCGAGAAGTGCCTCGCCGCCGGCGCCGACGATTACCTGCCCAAGCCGGTGGCCAGGGACGACCTTGTCCGCATGCTGCACAAGTGGCTGGAACATGAAAGGCGCAGCCCATGAATTCCTCCGTCCAGCGATCTCCCGAGCTGGAGTACCGGCAGACGATCCTGCTGGTGGATGACCGTCCGGAGAACCTCGCCAGCCTCGAGGCGCTGCTCGATGACGGCGTGCGCGAACTGCTCAGCGCGACCAGCGGTGAGCAGGCGCTGCAGCTGCTGCTGTCGCATGAGGTGTCGCTGGTCTTGCTGGACGTGCAGATGCCGGGAATGAGCGGCTACGAGGTCGCGCGGCTGATGCGCGGCAACCGCAAGACGCGCGGCATACCGATCATTTTCATCACCGCGATCGAGCGTGACGAAGCGGCGGCGATTCGCGGCTACCAGGCTGGCGCGATCGACTACATCATGAAGCCGGTGAATTCCGTGGTCCTGCAAAGCAAGGTCGCGCTGTTCCTCGAGCTCGACATGGCACGCCGCCGGCTGCAGCAAGCCTACCTGCGGCTGGAGAACACCAAGGCGTATTACGAGTCGATGCTGAACGCGGCCGGCGAAGGCGTGATCGGCGTCGATGATGCCGGCATCGTCAAGTTCGTCAATCCGGCAGCGCTGATGTTGCTGGCGAGCCGGGCGGACGAGGTGATCGGCCGCAGCTTCACGCAATTCCTGCGACTGGCGGACGAGACCGACGAGCGCGAGCCGAGTTCGCCGTGGACGGAGTTGCGGCGTGCGACCACGCCGGTGGTGGATGAGGCGACTTTCCTGCGTGCCGACGGCTCGACCTTCCTCGCGTCCTATTGCCGTTCCCCGCTCGCGGGCAAGGTGAATGGCGAGGTCGTCGTGTTCCAGGACATCACCGAGCGCCGCGCGCTGGAAGAAGAGCTGCGGCAGCAGACCGTCACCGATTTCCTCACCGGCCTGGGCAACCGCAATGCGTTCAAGGCGGCCTTGCACGCGGCGATCGAGCATGCGCGCCGCAACGGCAGCCATGTCGCGCTGATGTTCATCGACCTCGACCATTTCAAGCGCATCAATGACAACCTCGGCCATGAAATCGGCGACCTGCTGCTGCGGGCGGTCGCACGCCGGCTGAAGGAACAGGTGCGTACCTATGACATCGTCGCACGGCTGGGCGGCGACGAATTCACCATCGTGCTCGGCGACCTCGCGTTCCCGGACGATGCGGCCGCGGTGGCGAAGAAGATCCTGAATGCGCTGCGGCAGCCCTTCACGCTGCGCGAGGATATCGATGTGGTCGTCAGCGCCAGCATCGGCATCAGCACCTTTCCCGGCAGTGGCGAGGATATCGAGTCGCTGATGCGCACGGCCGACGTGGCGATGTACCAGGCCAAGCGCGACGGGCGCAACATGCATGTCCACTACCAGCCGGAGATGAATGCGCGCGGCCACGGCGCGCTGATGCTCGAGCAGGGCTTGCGTGCGGCGGTCGAGAAGGAAGCGCTGGCGCTGCATTACCAGCCGCAGTTCGACCTTGTCACGGGACGCCTGGTGGGCCTTGAGGCATTGCTGCGCTGGGACCACGGCGGCAGCGCGATCCCGCCGTCGGTGTTCGTGCCCATCCTCGAAGATACCGGCATGATGGTCCGCGCCGGCCAATGGGTGATCGCGGCCGGCTGTCGGCAGCGCAAGGCCTGGGCCGAGCTGTTGCCAGCGGACTGCACGATCTCGCTGAACCTGTCGGCGCGTCAGTTCGCCGACAAGTTCCTGGTGCAGACCATACAGCGGATACTCGAGCAGACCGGCCTGCCGGCGCGGCAGATCGAGCTCGAGCTGACCGAGAGCATGCTGATGACGAACACCGAATGCGCGACCACGGTGCTGGGCGTGCTCAAGTCGATGGGGCTGCGGCTGTCGGTCGATGACTTCGGCACCGGCTATTCATCGCTCGCCTACCTGAAGCAGTTTCCGCTGGACTCGTTGAAAATCGATCGCCAGTTCATACGCAACCTGACGATCTCGGACAAGGACGCGGCGATTGCGACATCCATCATCCAGCTGGCGCACAACCTCGGGCTCGAGGTGGTCGCCGAGGGCGTGGAG
The DNA here is from genome assembly GCA_964613635.1 of uncultured Bifidobacterium sp. Classification (GTDB taxonomy): domain Bacteria; phylum Pseudomonadota; class Gammaproteobacteria; order Burkholderiales; family Burkholderiaceae_D; genus Pernthalerella. The sequence continues at coordinate 10,699 of CAZTIF010000079.1, forward strand.
ACCGAGGAGCAGCTGAACGCGCTGGATGCGCTGGGATGCGATATCGCGCAGGGCTTTTACTTCAGCCAGCCGGTGCCGCCCGACGAGGTCGGCAGCCTGCCGCAGCAGCTGCCCGCACCGATGTTCAGACCGCGACCGGCGCCTTGATCGCCGGATGCGACTGGTAGCCGACGACCTCGATGTCCTCATAGCGGTAGTCGAAGATCGAGTCGGGCTTGCGCTTGAGCACCAGCTTCGGCAGCGGCAGCGGTTCGCGCGACAGCTGCTCCTTCACCTGCTCGACATGGTTCGAGTAGATGTGGCAGTCGCCGCCGGTCCAGACGAAATCACCGACGTCGAGTCCGGTCTGCTCGGCCACCATGTGGGTCAAGAGCGCATAGGACGCGATGTTGAACGGCACGCCGAGGAAGATGTCGGCGCTGCGCTGGTACAGCTGGCAGGACAGCTTGCCGTCGGCGACGTAGAACTGGAAGAACGCGTGGCAGGGCGGCAGCTTCATCCGCGGAATGTCCGACACGTTCCAGGCCGACACGATCAGTCGGCGCGAGTCCGGATTGGCTTTGATCTGCTGAATCAGTTGAGCGATCTGGTCGATGTGCTCGCCGTTCGGCGCGGGCCATGAACGCCACTGGTAGCCGTACACCGGTCCGAGGTTGCCGTTTTCATCGGCCCATTCGTCCCAGATGGTGACGCCATTGTCTTTCAGGTAAGCGATATTGGTCGAGCCCTGCAGGAACCAGATCAATTCATGGACGATGGATTTCAGGTGCAGCTTCTTGGTGGTGACCATCGGGAAGCCTTCCTGCAGGTCGAAGCGCATCTGGTAGCCGAAGACGGAGCGCGTGCCGGTGCCGGTGCGGTCGGTTTTTTCGGTGCCATGTTCGAAGACATGGCGCATGAAGTCGAGGTATTGGCGCATGGTCGTGATTCCTTGGGATCAGGCATTTTAACCTGCGCGCGACACTTCCTCCGGTGCCGTTCGGGAATGGCACGGTCGTTCGCGGAACTCCGCCCCGGGCAGCTCCACTGCAAGGGAGATGGCCTGTTGCGCCGCCTTGCCCTGAATCCTCATCGCTGCCGGAGACGTCCCGTGAAAATCAACACCCCTCCCCAAACCACGCTCGCCGCGACTGCGGCACAGGCGCAAACCGCCGGTGGCGCCAAACCCTTGTCGGCCTTCATGATGGCGCCGGTCGAGCTGACGCCGCTGGCGCCGCCGTCATCCGCGCCGGCTTCACCCGCTGCTCCGGCAGCACAGGCGCGCAGCCCGGCAGCCGAACGCAGGCAGGCATTTTTCGCGGAGCGGCAAAAAGCACTGCTCGACCGGCTGAACCAGCCCGAGGCAATGCCGCAGCCGGCGCAGGCCGGCACGCTGCCGGCGCCGCAGCGCGCCGCCTGCGTCGCCGTGCTGCAGAACATCGCTGCCGCTTCTGCGGCCGGCGAATGAGCGCGAGGCGATCATGAAGCCCTTTCATACCGCCGCCGTCGAGGATGATGTGCGCGAGATTGTTGCGCTCGTCAACGCCAGCTTCGTCGAAGTACCCGACAAGGTGCTGCAGGTCCAGCGCAAGCTCGGCGCCGGCATGCAGAAGGCGCAGGCCGATGCCTGGCCCGACGAGGTGGTCGAGGCGGTGCATGCGGAGGCCTACCGGCTGTTCGGCGAGGCAAGCTATGCAGAGGCGCTGCCGCTGGCGCTGTACCTGTCGGTCAGCCGGCCGCTCGACCCGCGCTACATGTTCATGGTCGGCATGATCCTGCAGCTGCTCGGCGATGCGCTGCTCGCCGCGACTTTCTATTCGATGCTGCTGGCGCTGGATTCCGACTTCATGCCGGCCGCATTCCGCATGGCCGAGTGCTACGTCACGCTGGGCGAGCAGAAGGAAGCGCGCGAGATCTTCGAGATCGCCATTGACATCGGACGTGAAACGCTCGGCGATGCGGACGACTTTTACGAACTGCAGCGGATGATCTACGAAAGGCTGCGCACGCTGAACTGAGTCAGCGCAGCGTCTCGAACTGCAGCGCCGCGAGGCTCGCATACAGCCCGCCGGCTGCCACCAGCTCGGCATGCGTGCCGACTTCCACGATCCTTCCGTGTTCCATCACGATGATGCGCGTCGCGCGCTGCACGGTGGCGAGGCGGTGCGCAATCACCAGCGTGGTTCGCCCGACCATCGCCGCTTCCAGCGCGCGCTGCACCAGCCGTTCCGATTCCGCATCGAGCGCGCTGGTCGCTTCGTCGAGCAGCAGCAGCGGCGGGTTCTTCAGCAGCGCGCGGGCGATCGCGATCCGCTGCCTTTGTCCGCCGGACAGGCGCACGCCGCGCTCGCCGAGGAAGGAGCGGTAACCCTCCGGCAGCCGTTCGATGAACTCGTGCGCGGCCGCCAGTTTCGCTGCAGCGATCACTTCGTCATCACTGGCGTCGGGCCGGCCGTAGCGTATGTTTTCCATCGCGTCGGCGGAGAACACCACGGTGTCCTGCGGCACGACGCCGATCGCATGGCGCAGCTCGTCGAGGGCGAGTTCGCGCAGGTCCACGCCATCCAGCGAGATGCGGCCGGCGGCCGGATCGTAGAAGCGCAGCAGCAACTGGAACAGCGTGGTCTTGCCGGCGCCGGACGGTCCGACGATGGCCACCGTCTCCCCCGGTGCGACCCGAAGCGACAGGTCGGACAGCGCAGCGGTGCCGGGGCGCGACGGATAGGCGAACGACAGGTGCTCGATCTGCAGCGCCGCGCCGGCAGCGGCACGTTCCGGCAGCGCCAGCGGCTGTGCCGGCGACGCGATCGGCGATTGCGCCGCCAGCAGCTCCAGCAGCCGTTCGCTTGCACCGGCGGCGCGCTGCGCATCGCCGATCACTTCGGACAAGGCACCAATCGCCCCCGCGACAATCACCGCATACAGGATGAACTGCGCGAGCTGGCCGGCGCTCATGCGGCCTTCAAGCACCGCATGCGCGCCCAGCCACAGCACGAACACGATCGCGGCGAACACCAGCAGGATCGCCATCACCGTCAGCACGGAGCGCGCGCGGATGCGCTCGATCGCGGTGTCGAACGCGCGCTCGACAGCATCGGCAAAGCGATTTGCCTCGCGCCGCTCATGCGCATGCGCCTGCACGACCGCAATCGCGTTCAGCTTCTCGCCGGCCAGCCCGGATGCATCGGCGATCCGGTCCTGTGACGCGCGCGACAGCCGGCGCACGCGGCGGCCGACGATCACGATGGGCACGATGATCGCAACCAGCATCACGAGGATGATCAGCGACAGCGTCAGGCTGGTGAAGAACATCATCGCCAGGCCGCCGGCCAGCAGCAGAAGATTGCGCAGCGCCATCGAGATGCTGGTGCCGACCACGGTCTGGATCAGCGTGGTGTCGGTGGTCAGCCGCGACAGCACTTCGCCGGTCTGCGTGGTCTCGAAGAACTGCGGGCTTTGCCTGAGTACATGCGCGTAGACCGCGTTGCGCAGGTCGGCGGTGACGCGCTCGCCGAGCCAGGACACGAGGTAGAAGCGTGCTGCGGTGGCGACTGCGAGCACGCAGGCGATCGCGAACAGCGCGATGAAATACAGGTTCACTTGCGCGGCCTGTGCGCTGCCGGCGGTGGTGAAGCCGAGGTCGACCAGATTGCGGAAGCCATACGGTATGGCCAGCGTGGCCGACGCGGCGACCAGCAGCGCGGCCAAGGCTGCGGCGATGCGCGCGCGGTACGGCGCGAGGAACGGCAGCAGGCCGGCCAGCGTTTTCAGTCCGCTGCGCGACTTCGGGCGCTCGGTCATTGTCTTCATAGTTTCAGCGCTTTCAGGTAGCCGGTCAGTTCGAGGTAGCCGCGCCCCGCGCGCCGGCCGTCGCGCTCGAGCGTCACTGCGCCCTCCCAGTAGACTGCACCGGTGGATTGCCGCGAGTCGAGTTCCTGGTCGTCCTGCAGCGGCGTCAGCCGCCAGCGCTCGGTGCCGACCTGCAGCTCGAGCTGCACCGGATAGCTGGCGTTCGTGCGCGGCGACTTCCACTGGCGCTGCGGCGAGAAGTGCACCGCGTCGCCGCCGAACTGCCGTTGCCGTCCACTGCGCTCGCGCAGCATCGCATGCTGCCACAGCGTGCTGCCGTCGGCACGGCGGATGCGGAAGGCCATCAGCGCGCTGCCATCGTCAAGGTTCGCGCCGACCCAGTCCCAGCCGACCGCCTGCGGGTCCAGCACCGTGCTCGACCATTCATGATCGAGCCATGCACTGCCGCTGACTTTCTGCGGCTTGCCCTGCCGGGTGACGATGCCGCTGACCTGCAGCTGCGGCTCGCTGTAGTAGTAGCTGGCCTGTTCCGGCTTCGGACCTTTGCGCGAGTAACCCAGCGTTCCCTGCAGCAGCAGCGGCTGCGTTGGCGTCATCGACAGCTCGAGCGTGAAGTCGCGTGCGGGCAGGCTGACGCGGTAGCTGCCGCTGCTGTCGCGGCGCATCTGCCAGCGGCCCAGCTTCAGGTCGGTGTCGGTGACGCCGGCCCCGGCCAGCCCAAAGCCGACGCGCGAGATCTTCTGGTCATGCTGCAGCCGGCCGAGTGCGGGGTCGGACAGCGCGGCATGCGCGACGATCAGCTGCGTCGGTGCGAAGCGGCTGGGGTTGGCGCGGTCATGCTCGGTGGCCGAGCGGAAGAAGGTCACCTGGAAGCCGAGCGGCTTGCCGTCCGACGTTTGCAGCCAGCCGGTGGCGTACCACCATTCGGTGCGGAAGTCGGGGTGCGCGCCGAAGTCGCGGGGGAAGCTGAGGTGCTTGTCGGGTGTGACCGGGGCGAAATCGCGTGCGCTTGCGCTGACTGCCATCAGTTGAAGGACCAGCAAGAATACTGGCAGCAGGAAGCGCCAAAGCTTAGTCAGACTGGCGGGCAGCCGGCGAGGCAAAAGACGCTGGATCCCGGCCTGCGCCGGGATGACGATGCTGGGGCCGGCGGCATTTGACTGGCATCGCCGGTGCTGCGACGGATACGCCGATTGATATGGCGATTGATATGCCGAGTGGTGTATCTCGCAGGAGTCGACGGCGCCTGGTCGTCCGTGCTCCCTAGAAGGGTCATCCCGGCGCAGGCCGGGATCCAGCGTCTTCCGCAAAAAACCCGCAACCATCACCAATCCTCCCGAACCGCCCGCACTGCACTGCCCGACACCGCCATCCTCCCCGCCAGCAGTGCCGTCAGCGACGCCGACAGCAGCAGCACCAGCGCGACCACCGCCAGCAGTCCCCACGGCATGTGCATCTGCATCGTCCAGTGGAACGACTGCGGGT
>CAZTIF010000080.1:0-9638 GCA_964613635.1 uncultured Bifidobacterium sp.
CATCGCTCCATTCTCTCAAAGGAAGGAGCCTCCTCAAAACCCGGGGCGATTCAGTAGATCGTTTGCCGCTGCCCTTGTTTGCAATCGAACTGCTCGACTCGACCCGCGGTGAAGTTTTGCCATCTGCCCATCGCATCCCCCTTGTGTAGGCGCTGTGTAGGCAAATTTTATCAACGCGAGGCTATATTTTGGTATTTATTTACGTGGATATGATACGTGTAGGTTGTTGATTCTTTTGATATTTTGCCTGCTATGCTAATGGTATCGAATATGCGCGAATACATTAACTTTCGAACTCATAATCCGTTGGTGCTTGGTTCGACTCCAAGGAGGCCCACCAGAAAGAAAAAGGGTCGCAGGCGAATTTCCTGCGACCCTTTTGTTTTTCCGCTTTCCATGTAACCGATTTGTATCCGCATTCGCTGGCTTCAGCGGCTTGCTTCGGAAGGGAAACGATCGGTGGCGGATTGGAGAACCCTGCACTTGGGGCACTATCGAGACGATGCCGAGAGCCGATGATACTTTGCCTTCAAAGCGGCATTTCGCTCCTCCGCCCAATACCAGTCAGTTAAGCGTAAAAATTTCCGTGATCAACGAAAAATCTGAAAGTCGCTGGGTTCCGGCCTGCGCCCACTACTGTCCGGAATATTTCAAAAGAGCCGTCAGTAACGACACCACCGTCCGTCTTGCTACCGCTCGTGGGCCCCAGCTTGCCCCCAGCCTTCGCTGGGGCGGTGGCTGGGCGACGGAATTCGGAGGTATCCGGCTCAAATCGTCGCCCCAGCGCAAGCTGGGGCCCATGCTCACTCGCTGAAAGCTTCCACTAGAAAAATGGCCTAAACTTTCCGGAAGAATTCTCCAAACCGGAGAGAAAAAAACTCATGCGCGAAGGCTCCGTAAGCCATGACTTCAAATCTTCCGGACAGTAGTGGGCCTGCGCCGGGACGACAATTTTTGGGCCGTCCACGCTTAAAACGTCGTCCCGGCGCAGGCCGGGACCCAGTGACTTTGAAGGCGTTCGCCTTAACTGACTGGCATTGGTCCGCCGCCGGCGTTTTCGGATGAGCAGCGAGCGAGGATCGCCGGCTCACCGCCAAGCTGAGGTTACTTATTGATCCTTGCTTCCAGCGCTCGCAGACGATCGACGATGGCGTCGAAGGCCGCCCTTGAAGGCCATTGGTAGTCGGTCGGGCATGGTGAACAGGGCCTGAAGCACCCGGCAGACCCAGACATCCTTTTCCAGTACGACGGGCGAGCGTACAAGCTGCGGCGCCAGTGCGCGATAGATCTGGGACTGCTCTTGAGCTTTCAGGTGCAGGAAGGACTCAGGCATGAACGACCGTTCGTGCGCTCCGGAAGATGGCGTCGCTCATCCACGCGGGCATTGAGCTGATCGCTGACTTCAGCACCTCGAATTCGCTCGATCCCAGCTTGCGTCGAATCTTCTCGACGAGAGCCGGCGTTACTTCCGTTTTGCCGAGGTACCACATGGCCGCAAGCGCGAGTCCGGCGGGTCGACCCGCCAGTGCCAACTTGCGCTGACAGACGTGCTGCAGACGGATCTCCAGCTTCCCAACACGGATGCGCTTCGACGGGCCTGATGTCATGAAGACCGCCTGGGTCGGAACCTGCGTGGTCAGTTCGAGCCGACGTGCCGCTTCGGCACCGTGAACCTGGACGACGGCACCAGTGGTCTTGGCGACGGTTTCGGCCACCTTCAGCGGCGAGGGACTCACCTTGCCGACGAAACGGCTGACCTCGGGGCGCACAAAGACACCGCGCGTCACGCGCTCGATTGACCCTGCCTTGACGAGGCGGGAGAGGGTCTGATCGACGGACGCACGCGTGCCGCACTCCAGGAATGCCGTTGGGGTGAAAGGCTCCCCGATCGGCATCACCTCAATGCGCTGGCGAATCAGCTCGGCTGTCTTGGTTGTCGTGCTCATGTATGAAAATATATAAGAGTTTCTGACAAACTGCAAGTGCGATGGCACGCAGGGACGGTGCTCGTGTTCCCCTTGCTATCCGATGCTGTAATCGAACCACTTGAATCGTCCGCGTGGCACGGCTCGATCAGGTAACGCAGAAAAATGCCGCGCTCGTCGAAGAATCAGCCTCGGCAGCCGAGAGCCTGAGGAATCAGGCTGCGCGCATGGCCGAAACGGTTGCGGTGTTCAAGCTGCATGCCTGACCGGTGCGGTCGGGCGCAGGAAGTACGTTAGCCATCCGGCTCATCTGAAGCGCGGCTTCTTCCCGGTCGAATCCTCGTCAACGGCTGCCTGACCGACCGCCAGCCGCCAAAAGGCAAGGCTCGAATCCGGAATGCCACAAGCGGAATGGTTTCGACATAAGCACAGCATTCCCGCAAACAGCGCCCGCGCCTCGTCCTCCAGACCCAGTAGTGTCATGCACTTCAGCATGCGCGTGATGCGCAGGCTGTTATGCGTTTGTCCGTCGAACCAGTTGGGGCGTCGTTCGTTCCAGTTCGCCGCGGTACGCAAGGTCGTCCCGTCGAATTCCAGACCGAGGAATCGAACGAACCGGCCGACTGCGGCCCGTAAGTGCGACTGCAGCAATGCATCTGATCGGAAGGCTTTGATGGTCGGGCCATCGAGCAGCGGGGCGTACCGATTGGCTGCGGACACCTCGGTCAACGGGAAGATCCATTGGATGTAGTCATGGGTGATTTCCAGCCAAAAGTCATCCTGCCGCAGTATCTCGGCCAGCAGACGGCCCCGATGGTCAGGGTGGCTGCCGTAATAGAAAAGCAGCAGGTCGCTCATTGCTGACGCAGGCATGGGACGATCTCTGGCGCATCCCTCGAACCTCGGTCGTCGTCAACATGCATTTTTTTGCCAGAGCCATGTCGACCGCCGCTGCGCTTCACTGAGGTCGGGCAGGGCGCTGCGCAGCCAGTGTTTCGAAGCGGGGAGGTTCGCATAGATCCTTTCCTTGTCCTGAAACAGGCACACTGCCAATGACTAACTTGGTATACCAACGTATAGGACGACATGGCTGTAGATTGATAAATTTAGTAGATTCGCGTTGGGTCTTGACCAACCTGCGCCGCTAAATTCAAGGGGCACCCGATTTTCCCCAGATGGGGTGCATCGGGATGCCGTTCAAGCCGATCAGATCACCTGCCGGCAGAACCCGAAGCATCATCCACGGATCCGCTGTCGTGGCGAATGCGGGTCACGCCGAGCTTGAGGCCGAGTATCCCGAAGATGCGGTTCATCGTCTGCACGTTGCCCTCGCTGCGCTCCTGCTCGATGTCCTGCATCGTTCGATATCCAACGCCCGATAGCTTGGCCATCTCTGCCGTGGTCAGCCGCATGGTTTTCTTCAGGTGCCTGACAGCCTCGGCCAGCGACCATTCCGGATGGGCGAGCACATCGTCGACTGCCTGCTTGCGCAGCGCGAGTTGTTCGGACAGGGAAGGGGGCTTGAAGCGCTTGTCCATGATCCTTACCCAAGCGCTGCCAGTTGTTTCGACCAGCCGAGGATGCCCGGTCGAAGGTGCCGGATGACTTCGGTTTCCAGACCCATGCGTTCGCCATCTTCGGCAACCTGCTCCAGCGCCACCGCCATCGGTTTCAATCCGTCGACAAGCGCCTCGCGGCGGATCCGGAGCGCCGCCTTCTTGCGGCTCAGGCTCGCCAGGCCGGCATCCAGTTCGCAGACCCGATCCAGCACTCGCTTCAGGTCCGGCTGGCCGTTGTCGTTGTTCTCCCAGCGAATGCGACGCGCAATGCCATCCGGATGCAGGTACATCGGCGCAAAATCGTACAGCGGCGTGAGCGCGATGTTGCCGTCAAAGTCGCGACGGATCGCTGTATTGCGCGCATGGTTGTCCTTGTTTCCGAGCGCAAGGTTGGCGACATCGCGCTTGATGTATTCAAGTACCTCGGCTTGCGGATCGCTGCAATGGCGAAGCAAGGACTGGCAGACCTGATCATGGCTCGGCACGGTATCAAAGCCCGGAATGCCCGTCAGCGTTGCCACGCTTTCCTGTGCAAGTCGGGTCACTCTCCCATCCTTCGTCTGGCGATCGAAGCGCGGAATGAAGAGCGCACGCTGGCGCAGTACCAGCGGCGCATGCACGCGCAGCCCGAGGCGAGCGGCGATATCCATGTAGGGGGCCTCGTGCCGCAGGATGCTGGCCAGTTGCGGGTCGCTGCCGCGGCCGAATTTGACGATGTAGTGTTCGACCGCTCGCTCGTCAGGCAGCGTATGGTCGAGATACAGCAGTCCGTCGTCGGCGCGCGTCAGCAGTACCTTGGGCCATTCGCCTTGCACGCCGGATGAGCCGGCGACGAAGAGTCCGTGCGACGCCAGGTATTCGGAAAACTCGTCAGCACGCTGGGCGACTTCATCATCCGTGAACCCGCGCTGGCTTCTAGCGTTCGCTGCCAGCCATTCGGCAGCTTCCCTGACACGCAAATTGCCGATGCCGTTTCCGGCCCCGGCCAGCAGCAGCTTCCAGTCCGCACTGGCTGCTGCCGTAACAGGGAGACCAAGACGACGCAACAATTCCTGCCGGCCGAATCCTTGCGGTAGCAAGTCAATCAGGAAGACCGGCCAGTGCTGCCCCTGCATGGGTTCGAGGCCGACCGGCCATCCGGCGCAAAGCGCATGCGCGTCGCTGGCGCCGGCGTGCCGGAAAGCCCACTCCACCGCATAGCCGGCGTAGGTTGTGCATCGCCATCCGCGCTCTTCCGGGCCGTGCAAGGCCACGCTTGCCACATCGTGCCAAGCGCCTTGGGCATGCAGTTGTATCGTGCAGGAGCTGTCCATTTGCACGAAAATATATCACAAATGCCGAAGAATTGAATATTGAAATGTATGCTTTTCCGTGCAATTGAAATATGCATGAGCATTGCCTTGGCAAGACCGGCAACCCCTTGAACACAGCTTTGATCCTGGCTCTTTCGAAGCGCCGACGATCAGCGCTGTGCCTGCGGACTGGACGCAGCCTGTCGCTCAGCGTCGTGGACCATCCGGCCGGAAATTCGGCGGCAGCCTGCGCGCATTCATCGCATTCAGCAGCAGGCAGGCAATGGCCGCCACGCGCAGTGCGAGCAGCCCGAACATCCATTGCGGCGGCCGCGCCGCTGTCATGATGTAGACGTTGAAGTAGTCGAAGATCAGCGCGATTGCCGCGATGCCGGTAACGGCCCACGCAACCCGATGGAAGTGCCAACGTTTGAGATAGCTGAAGAGGTAAAGCGCAATCAACCCCAGGCCCGACACGATGCGCCAGTTCATGTAGGTCGTGACCGCATGTTCCCGGCCGCTCGGTATATCGAAATTGGCCAGCGCGACATCGCGGAAGAACACGAGTTTGAGCAAATACGATGCAGCGACAAGCGACAGAAAAAGCATGCGCCATTTGAACCAACGGTCGTAATCCGTCATGCCGACTTGATCCGGAAAGAGATAAGCCTGCCACTTCGAGCCGCCGCCATTCGATGCCGCAACGCCCGGTGTCGCCGAACTGGCGGCGGGCAGCGCAGCTTCCCTGTCTGCTGAATTGCTCATGGAAGTCGTTTCGCGGAAATATCGTTATTCAATGTGAATGCCATCGCGATATTGCCCCGAAGTATTTTTGCAGGCTGATTTATTGGAGGAAATTATGAATAATGTAACACGCTCGAATTTCCGAAGCTTGTTTTATTTGTAATGTCATTGTCATCGTCGGGGCGGGGATCCGGCATTGACGTAGATAACTGGCATTAGGCGATTGCGGCCGCAAAATGGAAAAAGCTTTCCGCCGCCGTGGCTGCGGAAAGCAATCCGCCCTCGGGGCGGCAGGCAGGAGAACCCGGGAAGTCAGTGGCTCGGTTCGAATTGCACGAACAGGCGGTTGTTCTCGAGGTGAATATGCTCCATCAGGTCGTTCACCAGTTGTTCAATGCCGGCATACAGCGCGCGCCAGGTATTGCAGGCGCCGGCCGGCGGTGTCGTGTCATTCGTCATCTTCAGCAGCCTGGCCAGCTGTTCGCCGTGGCTGCTGTGTTCCATCCGCATCACGGCGATCGGGCCGCCGGCAAACGGCGATCCGCCGCGCCGCAGTATCGGAAAGAGGATCGCCTCTTCCTTGGCCATGTGGTCGAGCAACTCGGCCTCCATGGTTTCCAGCAGAGCGGCCAGCCCGGCGGGGCAGTCCGGGTTCTCGCGATGCACGGCCTCGACCCGGCGCGCCATCCGGATCAGCTCCGGCAATTGCTGACGGTGTACCTCGTGGTAGCGCGTCAGGATATGGTCGATCAATACAGCGGGCTCGTCGGCTGCGGGCGCAGCGGGACGACGATCCAGCGTCAGCAACTCGGCCGACACGGCATCCGCATCCAGATGCTTTTCCTCGCAGGCCGCCGCCAGCGGCACATTCCCGCCGCAGCAGAAATCCAGTTTCAGGCGACGGAAAACGGCGGTCGCGCCCGGCATCTCGACGGCGATCTGGCCCAGTTGGCGCGCCTTCAGCGCGTCGGCAGACAGCGAAGGGGAAGGGGTGGAAATAGCGTGCGACATGATCAACTCCCGGCGACGTGAAAAGATTCATTTAAGATGCATGTATTAAAGCATGTAATTTCCCTGCAAAAAGTCCTAGAGCCATCGTCCGGAAGTACTACTTCCGATGCATGATGAAGCTGTTCGTAGAGGGCAATGCGCAGCCAAGTAGTGGACAATACGCGGATGAAGAACACTGCCTCCCTGTCGGCCAAACTGATTCGCATTGGCGCCGCGCTCCTGCTGACCGCGCTGGTGTCGATCGGCCTGACGTTGTGGGTCACGTGGAAGCTCGGCGGCGGCGCGGCTGCGCTGAACGAGGCCGGTCGCATGCGCATGCAGGTGTGGCGCATGACCACGGCCGTGCAGGCCGGCTTGCCGGAGCGCGCAACGCTGGTCACGCAATTCGACCAGAGCATGCAGCTGCTGCGCGCAGGGGACAGTTCGCGTCCGCTGTTCGTGCCGTGGGACGACGAAGTCCGTGCCCGCTTCGCCGACGTGGAAAAGCGCTGGGCGGCCGAGCGCGAAGAGTTCCTCGGCACACCGGCTTCGCCGCGCGCGCTGATCCTCGATGCGAATGATTTCGTCGAGGCGATCGATGCCTTCGTCGGCTCGATCGAGCGGCAGATGGCGGGACTGACCACGCTGCTGAACCTGTTTCAGTTCCTGATGATGGCGCTGGCAATCGCCGGTGCGGTCGTGATGCTGTACACCGGTTACCTGTATGTGATCGGTCCGCTGGATCACTTGCGCGATGGTTTGAGGAAGCTCGAATCCGGCCTTTTTTCGACGCGCGTGGACGTCGCATCGAACGACGAGTTCGGCCAGGTCGGCGCCAGCTTCAACCGGATGGCGGCAACGCTGGAGTCGCTGTACGGCAGTCTCGAGGCGAAGGTCGAGGCGAAGACGCGCCGTATTGCCGCGCAAAAGGAAAGGCTGCAGGCGCTGTACGAAGTCAGCGCCTTTCTCGCAGGCTCGAATGACTTGAAGGCCATGAGCTCGGGCTTCTGCGAGCGCGTGCGCAAGCTGATGAAGGCTGACGCGATCGCGCTGCGCTGGTCGGGCGACGACCAGTCGCGTTACCTGATCCTCGCCAGTGACCAGTTCCCGCAGCAATTGCAGGAAGAAGAGCGCTGCCTGCGCGCCGGCATCTGCGCCTGCGGCAATCTTGCGCCGGATGCGCGCACGCGGGTGATACCGATCGTCAGCAGCGATATCGCGCCACTGCAGCATTGCTCGCGCGTGGGTTTCGAGAACCTGATCTCGGTGCCGATCCGGCTGCACCAGAAGCTGCTCGGCGAGATCGATTTGTTCTTCAAGCGCGACGTGAAGCTGACGGTGGACGAGCATGAGCTGGTCGACACGCTCGCCACCCATCTTGCGTCGGCGATCGAAGGGCTGCGCGCGGTGGCGCTCGAGCGCGAGGCGGCGGTGTCGGGCGAGCGCGCCTTCCTCGCGCGCGAACTGCACGACTCGATCGCGCAGGCGCTTTCCTTCCTGAAGATACAGGTGCAGTTGCTGCGCACCGCAGTGAGCCGTAATGACGCCGGCAAGGCCGGGCGCGCACTCGACGAGCTGGATGACGGGCTGAAGGAATGCATCGCCGACGTGCGCGAGCTGCTGGTGCATTTCCGCACCCGCGCCTCCGGTGACGAGATCGAGATCGCGGTACAGGAGACGCTGCAGAAATTCCAGCACCAGACCGGGCTGAAGGTCGGCAGCCGCATCGCCGGCGACGGCATGCCGCTGCCGCCGGACGTGCAGATCCAGGTGCTGCACATCCTGCAGGAAGCGCTGTCGAACGTGCGCAAGCATGCCGGCGCGAGCAGCGTGCAGGTGCAGGTCGAAAAGGGGCCGGCGTGGCGGTTTTCGGTGCATGATGACGGTCGCGGTTTTGATGCCGAGGCCGAGCGCACGCAGCTGAACGTCGGCATGAAGATCATGCGCGAGCGCGCCGAGCAGATCGGCGCGACCGTCAGCGTCAGTTCCGCGCCGGGCGAAGGCACCACCGTATCGCTGGCGCTGCCGCCCAATCCGCGCACGCGCACGCAGACGGTCGAGGCCGAACGCACCTGATACCGCCACAGATGAAGCCCGACATGACAGAAAAAATACGTTTGCTGGTCGTCGACGACCATACGCTGTTCCGGCGCGGCCTGATCGCCTTGCTGTCGCAGGATGATCGCTTCGATATCGTCGGCGAGGCCGGCGACGTCAGCGAGGCGCTGCGCGTGCTGCCGACCGCGCGGCCGGATCTGGTCCTGCTCGACAATCACCTGCCCGGCGTGAAGGGCGTCGACGCGATCCCGTCGTTCAAGGAAGGCCGGCCCGAACTGCGCGTGATGATGCTGACCGTCAGCGAGGACGAAGACGACCTGTCGCGCGCGCTGCAGGCCGGCGCCGATGGTTACCTGCTGAAGACGTCTGAATCCGATCAGCTGTGCGATGCGATCGTCAAGGTGACCGAGGGGCACTCGATGATCAGCCCGCAGATGATGGGCAAGCTGGTTGCCGCGCTGCGCGGGCAGGGCGCGGCTGCGCGGCCGCAGGAGCCGCCGGCCAGTTCGCAGGCGTTCGACAAGCTGTCGCCGCGCGAGAAGGAAATCCTTGCGCTGATTGCGAAGGGGCAGAGCAACAAGCAGATTGCGCGGGAGCTCGATATTGCGGAGACCACGGTCAAGATCCATGTGCAGCACATCTTCAAGAAGCTCGACCTGAGTTCGCGCGTGCAGGTGGCGGTGCTGGCGACCAGTTTGGGGTTGGGGTAGTTACAGCCATTTCGTCTGCAGGGCGAATGGGCTCTGCTCCTGCTTCGCCGCGTCGGGGTGATGGGTCCCAGATTTCGCCGGGACGACGGTTCGAGTACAGGCGGCCGCAATACTGCCATCGTGGCGCGGGGCAAATGCTGATAAGACACTGGGTCCCGGCCTGCGCCGGGACGACGTATCAAAAGCCGACGACCTCAAAATCGTCATCCCAGCGAAAGCTGGGACCCATGGTCGATGAACCCTTGACGTGAGCAACCGGGACGCGGTGATGGGTCCCAGCTTTCGCCGGGACGACGATTCGAGCGCAGGCGGCCGCAATACTGCCATCGTGGCGCGGGGCAAATGCTGATAAGACACTGG
>CAZTIF010000080.1:9738-15798 GCA_964613635.1 uncultured Bifidobacterium sp.
GTATCAAAAGCCGACGACCTCAAAATCGTCATCCCAGCGAAAGCTGGGACCCATGATCGATGAACCCATGACGTGAGCAATCGGGATGCGGTGATGGGTCCCAGCTTTCGCTGGGACGACGGTTCGAGTGCTGACGGCCTCAAGACCGTCGTCCCGGCGCAGGCCGGGACCCAGTGCCTTGGAAGCATTCCGCCTTGACGGACTGGCATGTGCCCGGCACCTGAACCCAGCGCGTTCCCCTCCAAAACGCCCATCCCCTTGAAATCCTGACACCAGGCAAAGGCTGCCAACCGCCATCCTTCCGCTCGAAGCACGCCTCATCTCCCACCCGTACTACTCCCAAAGTACGAGCTTGCCAGAACAACCCTCATCCTTTTCCACCGGCCATCCCGTACCTACAGTGGATGTGCAGAAACCAGTTGCCCAACGAAACTACCGCAATGTTTCAAGGGGCAAACATGGAAAATCAATTAGTCGATAAGCGGCGTGCCTGGTCAGTGCTGATCGTCAGCACGATGGCCTTCACCGTCTGCTTCATGGCGTGGATGATGTTCGGCGTGATCGGCATCCCGATCAAGAAGATGCTGGACCTGAATGCCACGCAGTTCGGCCTGCTGATGGCCATGCCGGTGCTGAGCGGATCGCTGGTGCGCGTGCCGCTGGGGCTGATGACGGATCGCTTCGGCGGCCGCATCGTGCTGGCATCGCTGATGGCCGTCACCATCCCGGCGATCTGGATGCTTTCCTACGCAAACGCCTACTGGCAATTCCTCGCCGGCGGCCTGCTGGTGGGCCTCGCCGGCGGCTCCTTCTCGGTCGGTACGCCCTACGTCGCGCGCTGGTTCCCGAAGAACCAGCAGGGCATGGCGATGGGCGTGTTCGGCGCCGGCAATTCGGGCGCGGCAGTCAACAAGTTCATCGCGCCGGTGATCGTGGTCGGCCTCGGCTGGACCATGGTGCCGCAGGTGTATGCGGCCATCATGCTCGGTGCGCTGATCCTGTTCTGGCTGTTCAGCCATCACAACCCGGCCCATGTGGTCGCATCGTCCGTTCCGCTGCGCGAGCAACTCAGGGCGCTGAAAGATCCGAAGGTCATCAAGTACTGCCAGTACTACAGCATCGTGTTCGGCGGCTACGTCGGGCTGTCGCTGTGGCTGGTGCAGTACTACGTCGGCGAATACCAGCTCGACCTGCGCACCGCCGCGCTGCTGGCTGCCTGCTTCTCGCTGCCCGGCGGCGTGCTGCGCGCCATCGGCGGCATCCTGTCCGACAAGTTCGGTGCGCATCAGGTCACCTGGTGGGTGATGTGGGTCAGCTGGATCTGCCTGTTCCTGCTGTCGTATCCGCAGACCAGCCTCACCGTGCTGACCGCCAACGGCCCGGCCAGCTTCGACATCGGCCTGAATGTCTACGCGTTCACCTTGCTGGTCTTCGTACTCGGCGTCTGCTGGGCCTTCGGCAAGGCCAGCGTCTTCAAGTACATCAGCGATGACTACCCGACCAACATCGGCGCCATCAGCGGCATCGTCGGCCTCGCCGGCGGCCTCGGCGGCTTCGTGCTGCCCATCCTGTTCGGCGCGCTGATGGATATCACCGGCGTGCGTTCCTCCGCCTTCATGCTGCTGTACGGCGTGGTCTGGGTATCGCTGATCTGGATGTACTGGACCGAAGTCCGCAAGACCCACGTGCTCGGCCCGCGCGCCGCCTGATTTCCTGACGAGTCAATATCATGACCACTTCCACACAAAAGAACAGCGCGGCTGCATCCAGCCGCGCCACCGGCGTCGACATCGACGACTGGCGTCCCGAGGACCATGCGTTCTGGGAAAGCACCGGCAAGCGCATCGCCTACCGCAACCTCTTCATCTCGATCCCGGCACTGCTGTGCGGCTTCGCGATCTGGGGCATGTGGGGCATCATCACCGTGCAGATGCTGAACCTCGGCTTCCCGTTCACGCAGCCGCAGCTGTTCTCGCTGACCGCGATCGCCGGCCTCGCCGGCGCGACGATGCGCATCCCGGCCTCCTTCCTGGTGCGCCTGTCCGGCGGCCGCAACACCATCTTCCTGACCACCGCGATGCTGCTCGCGCCGGCGCTCGGCACCGGCATCGTGCTGCAGCATCCGGAATGGCCGCTGTGGACCTTCCAGCTGATGGCGCTGTGGTCCGGCGTCGGCGGCGGCAATTTCGCCAGCTCGATGTCCAACATCGGCACCTTCTTCCCGAAACGCCTGCAGGGCACCGCGCTCGGCCTGAACGCCGGCCTCGGCAACTTCGGCGTGACCAGCATGCAGATCGTGATCCCGCTGGTGATGACGATGGGCCTGTTCGGCGCCATCGGCGGCGAATCGATGACGCTGGTGAAGGACAGCGGCTGGATCTTCGGCAAGATCGCCGCCGGCACGCCGACCTGGGTGCAGAACGCCGGCTTCGCGTGGGTGCTGTCGCTGGTGCCGCTGGCCGTGATCTGCTTCTTCGGCATGAACAACCTGAAGACCGTGTCGCCCAACATCGGCGGCACCATCCCGGCCTTCGTGAAGATCGTCTGGCTCTACACGCTGGCCTTCGTACCCGCCGGCCTCGGCCTCTACCTGTACCTGCCAAAGCCGACCGGCCTGGGCATCCTGAACATGTGGGTCGCGCTGCCGCTGATCATCGTCAGCACGCTGATGGTGATGAAAGTGACCGCCTTCGGCACGATGAAGGACAACATCAGCGCGCAGTTCGCGATCTTCCGCAACAAGCACACCTGGGCGATGACGGCGCTGTACATCGTCACCTTCGGCTCCTTCATCGGCTTCTCGATGGCGCTGCCGCTGTCGATCACCGTGATCTTCGGCATCAGTCACGTGCCCGACGTGGCCGGCGTACTGCAGCACACACTGAAAAACCCGAACGCACCGTCCGCGCTGACCTATGCATGGATCGGCCCCTTCGTCGGCGCTGCCGTGCGCCCGATCGGCGGCTGGATCTCCGACCGCGTCGGCGGCTCGGTAGTCACGCAGGTGATCTCGGCCGTGATGGTGGTCGCGTCGGTGGCCGTCGGCTACGTGATGCTGCAGGCCTACCAGTCCGCCACGCCGGAAGCCTACTTCCCCGCATTCATGGGCCTGTTCGTGCTGCTCTTCATGGCCAGCGGCATCGGCAACGGCTCCACCTTCCGCAGCATCGCCTTCATCTTCGATCGCCAGCAGGCCGGCCCGGTGCTGGGCTGGACGTCGGCGGTGGCCGCCTACGGCGCGTTCATCGCGCCGGTGGTGATCGGCGACCAGATCAAGGCCGGCACGCCGCAGGTCGCGATGTACGCGTTCGCCGGCTTCTATGCGATCTGCCTGCTGCTGAACTGGTGGTTCTACCTGCGCCGTGGCGCGGAGATCAAGAATCCATAACCAAAGAAGAACGACCGAATTTTGCCTTTACCGCCGGCGCCATGCACCGGCACAAGACTGGAGAAACACATGAGCCACACGCTCGACAGACTGACCTACTTCACCCAGCCGCGCGAGAGCTTCTCCGGCGGCCACGGCCAGACCACCGGCGAAGACCGTACCTGGGAAGACGCCTACCGCAATCGCTGGGCGCATGACAAGATCGTGCGCAGCACGCACGGCGTGAACTGCACCGGCTCCTGCTCGTGGAAGATCTATGTGAAGGGCGGCATCGTCACCTGGGAGACGCAGCAGACCGACTATCCGCGCACCCGCGCCGACCTGCCCAATCATGAGCCGCGCGGCTGCGCTCGCGGCGCGTCGTACTCGTGGTACCTGTACAGCGCCAACCGCGTGAAGTACCCGATGATCCGCGCGCGCCTGCTGAAGCACTGGCGCGCCGCGCTGTCGGCAGCGAAATCGCCGGTCGATGCGTGGGCCGCCATCGTCGAGAACGCCGATGCGCGCGCCGAATGGCAGAAGCAGCGCGGCCTCGGCGGCTTCGTGCGCAGCAGCTGGGAAGAAGTGAACCAGCTGATCGCCAGCGCGAACGTCTACACGATCAAGAAATACGGCGCCGACCGCATCATCGGCTTCTCGCCGATTCCCGCGATGTCGATGATCAGCTATGCCGCCGGCAGCCGCTACCTGTCGCTGATCGGCGGCGTCTGCATGAGCTTCTACGACTGGTACTGCGACCTGCCGCCGGCCAGCCCGCAGGTGTGGGGCGAGCAGACCGACGTGCCCGAATCGGCCGACTGGTACAACTCGACCTACCTGATCGCCTGGGGCTCGAACGTGCCGCAGACGCGCACGCCGGACGCGCACTTCTTCACCGAAGTCCGCTACAAGGGCGCAAAGACCGTCGCTATCACGCCGGACTATTCGGAAGTAGCCAAGCTGGCCGACCTGTGGATGCACCCGAAGCAGGGCACCGATGCCGCCGTCGCGATGGCGATGGGCCATGTGATCCTGAAGGAGTTCTACTTCGACAAGCGCAGCGCGTATTTCGACGACTACGTGCGCCGCTACACCGACATGCCGAACCTCGTGCAGCTGGAAGAGCGCACGCTGGCAGACGGCCGCAAGGTGATGGTGCCCGGCCACTACCTGCGCGCCAGCGATTTCAACGGCAAGCTCGGCCAGGACAACAACCCGGAATGGAAGACCGTCGCGCTCGACCAGCATGACAAGGTGGTGCTGCCGAACGGTTCGATCGGCTTCCGCTGGGGCGCCGAGCAGCGTGCCGACCTCGGCAAGTGGAACCTCGAAAACAAGGAAGCGCGCCATGGCGACGACGTCAAGCTGAAGCTGTCGCTGATGGAAGGCGACGACAGCCGCTACGAAGTTGGCGAGGTCGCCTTCCCGTATTTCGGCGGCATCGATTCGCCCGGTTTCGATTCGAACAAGCAAGGCGAGGATGGCGTCATCATGCGCAAAGTCCCGGTGCGCCAGATCCGCCTCGGCAAGGACGGCGACGAGCGCTATGCGCTGGTTGCGACCGTGTTCGACCTGACGGTGGCCAACTACGGCGTCGCGCGCGGCCTGCCCGGCGAGAACGCCGCCGCGAGCTACGACGACAACACGCCGTACACGCCGGCCTGGCAGGAAAAGATCACCGGCGTGCCGCGCGACCAGGTGATCGCGGTCGCGCGCCAGTTCGCCGACAACGCCGACAAGACCCACGGCAAGTCGATGGTGATCATCGGTGCCGCGATGAACCACTGGTACCACTGCGACATGAACTATCGCGGCATCATCAACATGCTGATGATGTGCGGCTGCATCGGCCAGAGCGGCGGCGGCTGGGCGCATTACGTGGGCCAGGAAAAACTGCGCCCGCAGACCGGCTGGACCGCACTCGCGTTCGCGCTCGACTGGGTGCGCCCGCCGCGCCAGCAGAACAGCACCAGCTTCTTCTACGCGCACACCGACCAGTGGCGCTACGAGAAACTCGGCGTCGAAGAGATCCTGTCGCCACTGGCCGACAAGTCGAAGTTCGGCGGCAGCCTGATCGACTACAACGTGCGCGCCGAGCGCATGGGCTGGCTGCCGTCCGCGCCGCAGCTGCAGACCCACCCGATGCAAGTCGTCAGGGAAGCGCAGGCCGCCGGCATGGAGCCGAAGGACTATGCAGTCAAGGCGCTGAAGGATGGCAGCCTGAAGATGAGCTGCGAAGATCCCGACAATCCGCTGAACTGGCCGCGCAACATGTTCGTCTGGCGCTCCAACATCCTTGGCTCCAGCGGCAAGGGTCATGAGTACTTCCTGAAGCACCTGCTCGGCACCACGCACGGCGTGCAGGGCAAGGACCTCGGCGCCGACGACGCCAGGCCGTCCGAAGTGAAGTGGCACCATGACGCGCCGGAGGGCAAGCTCGACCTGCTGGTCACGCTCGATTTCCGCATGAGCACCACCTGCCTGTACTCCGACATCGTGCTGCCGACCGCCACTTGGTACGAGAAGAACGACCTCAACACCAGCGACATGCATCCGTTCATCCATCCGCTGTCGACCGCGGTCGATCCGGCATGGCAGTCGAAGAGCGACTGGGAAATCTACAAGGGCTTCGCAAAGGCTTTCAGCGAAGTCTGCGTCGGCCACCTCGGCGTCGAGAAGGAAGTGGTGCTGTC
>CAZTIF010000081.1:0-15420 GCA_964613635.1 uncultured Bifidobacterium sp.
GCGAGAAACAGATCCGTTCTCGGAAAATCTCGCTAAGTCCTTCATTTTGAATATATAATCGACCAGCGGGAAAGATCCGCCAAGTGTGTCAGAAGAAAAAGAGCATTCTACACAGGGGCGTGTCCGCCAGCCTCGCAAGTTTTTGCAAATCGGGCGGAATAGCTGTGTATGCATCATCCCCCTGCGGTCAGGGTCGCACCGAAGCTGCGATCGGGCAGGTCAGCGGGATGTTGGAACCGAGTACCTGGAATTCAAGGATAAGTCTGGCCAGACTCCCATCGAAGGGAAAGCTGGCCGGTAGATGTCGCCGTACAGTTTGCCGCTTTCAACCAACACCACTATCCCACCCGATATGGTAATTGCCAATCCAGCCCAGACCGGCCAGCAGTCGCGCACAGCGCGCCTGCTGGCGCGCCTGCGGGCAATCGGATTGTCGACAACGGCCCGCTGACTGCTTCATCCGCGCCCTGCGGGGCGGCGCGCAACGCGCGCCCGTCCCGCGCCACGGCAACTCCCCCGTCCAGTCTCCGTCTCCTCGCATGCATCCCTGAGTTGGCCGCGCATTTTTTTCAGCGCGGCATAAAGGTCCCCAGGGACCGCGGAGCACTACATGAAACGCATGCTGTTCAACGCCACGCAGCAGGAAGAACTGCGCGTGGCCATCGTCGACGGCCAGAAGCTGATCGACATCGACATCGAGACCGCCGGTCGCGAGCAACGCAAATCCAATATCTACAAGGGTGTCATCACCCGCATCGAGCCTTCGCTCGAGGCCTGCTTCGTCAATTACGGTGAAGAGCGCCACGGCTTCCTGCCGTTCAAGGAAGTCGCGCGCAGCTACTTCCGCGAAGGCGTCGACGTGCGCAACGCCAGCATCCGCGAAGCGCTGCGCGAGGGCCAGGAGATCATGGTCCAGGTGGAAAAGGAAGAGCGCGGCAACAAGGGCGCAGCGCTGACCTCGTTCATCTCGCTGGCCGGCCGCTACCTCGTGCTGATGCCGAACAACCCGCGTGGCGGCGGCGTGTCGCGCCGTGTCGAAGGCGAAGACCGCCAGGAACTGCGCGAAACCATGGACAAGCTGGACCTGCCGAACGGCATGTCCGTGATCGCCCGCACCGCCGGCATCGGCCGCAACGTCGAAGAGCTGCAGTGGGACCTGAACTACCTGATGCAACTGTGGACTGCGATCGACGGCGCCTCCAGGTCGGCGCCGGGCGCGTTCCTGATCTATCAGGAATCGTCGCTGGTGATCCGCGCGATCCGCGACTACTTCCAGCCCGACATCGGCGAGATCCTGATCGACACCGACGACATCCACGAGCAGGCGCAGCAGTTCATGAGCCACGTGATGCCGGACATGGTGCATCGCGTCAAGCGCTACCGCGACGACGTGCCGCTGTTCTCGCGCTTCCAGATCGAGCACCAGATCGAGACCGCATACTCGCGCACGGTGCCGCTGCCTTCGGGCGGCGCGATCGTGATCGACCACACCGAAGCGCTGGTGTCGATCGACGTCAACTCGGCGCGCGCGACCCGCGGCAGCGACATCGAGACCACCGCGTTCAACACCAACCTCGAAGCGGCCGATGAAGTGGCCCGCCAGTTGCGCCTGCGCGACCTTGGCGGCCTGATCGTGATCGACTTCATCGACATGGAAAGCGCGAAGAACCAGCGCGAGATCGAGAACCGCCTGAAGGATGCGCTGCACTACGACCGTGCGCGCGTCCAGATGGGCAAGATCTCCCGCTTCGGCCTGATGGAGCTGTCGCGCCAGCGCCTGCGTCCGTCGCTGTCCGAGGGCAGCCACGTGACCTGCCCGCGCTGCAACGGCACCGGCCACATCCGCGACACCGAATCTTCCGCGCTGCAGGTGCTGCGCATCATCCAGGAAGAGGCGATGAAGGAAAACTCGGCGGCGATCCACGTGCAGTCGCCGGTCGACGTAGCCGCCTTCCTGCTCAACGAGAAGCGCGGCGAGATCCTGAAGATCGAGACGCGCCACCGCGTGTCCGTGATCCTGATCCCGAACAAGCACCTCGAAACCCCGCATTACAAGCTCGAGCGCATCAAGCACGACGACCCGCGCCTCGAAGACATGCAGGCCAGCTACAAGATGGCCGAGGAAGTCGACACCGACATCGGCTACAGCAAGCGCAAGGCCGAGGAAGCCAAGCCGCGCCAGGAAGCCGTCGTCAAGAGCATCACGCCGGACCAACCTGCGCCGATCGTCGAGCGCAAGCCGGTCGAGCAGCCGGCGCCGGTCGAGGCCGTCGCGGTGGAAAGCTTCCTGTCGCGCCTGTTTGGCCTGTTCCGCAAGAAGCCGGCCGAAGCGGAAGCGCCGGAAGCGGCCGCCAAGCCGAATGCGCGCGAGCGCAACGGTGACCGTGGCGAGCGCGGCGGCCGCAACCGCCGTGGACGTGGCCGCGGCCGTGACCGCGACGAGCGCGATGCAAGCGCCGAAGCCCGACCGGTGAAGGAAGCGGCGGCCGCGAAAGAAGCGCGCGAACCGAGGGAGCCGAAGGAAGCACGCGAGCCGCGCCAGCCGAAACAGCAACGCGAGCCGAAGGAAGCGCGCGAGCCGCGTGAACAGCGTGAGCCGAAAGAAGCGCGCGAACCGCGCGAAGCCCGCGAGCCGCGTGAACAACGCGAACCGCGTGAGGCGCGTGAACCGCGCGAGAACGGCGAAGCACGCCGCGAGCGCCAGCCGAGGCAGCCGCGCGAAGAGCGCAAGCCGGTCGAAGAGAACCAGCCGCTGTCGCAGGGCGAGCTGCTGCCGGTACCGCAGGCCGAGCTGCCGCTGGCCGCCGCGGATGACGAAGGCGCAGAACAGCTGCTGTCGGCCGAAGGCATTGCCGTCGAAGGTGGCGAAGAGCAGCCGCGCCGCCGCCGCCGCCGTGGCGGCCGCAACCGCAACCGTCGTGATCGTGACCAGGTGAATGGCGAAAACGGCACCGGCGACGATGAAGCGGGCGAGGAAGGCCTGGCCGAGGGCGAAGTCGATGCAGATGTCGCGGCAGATGTCGCGCCGGATGCCGACGCTATCGCTGAAGTGAAGGTCGAGGTCGCCGCCGAAGTCGCCGCGCCGGTCGTTGCAGCGGATGCGCCAGCCACCCGCGCTGACGACACTGCTGCTGCGGAACAGGCAGCGACGGTGGCTGTCGAGTCCGCACCGTGGCCGGCTGCAGTGGTCGAGGCCACCGTAGCCGACAGCGCACAAGCCGCAGCCGAATCGGCACCGGCTGTCGAGGCAGCGGCGCCTGTCGCCGCGGCCGAGCCCGTAGCTGCGCCGGAAGCACCGGCTGCACAAGCACCCGCACCGGCTTCCACCGTGGCCGAGGCAGCGCCTGTTGCCGCTGCACCGGCGCCGGCAGCTGCTGCGCCTGCACCGGTCGCAAGCGCCGACAACATCGACGACATGCTGCGCGCCGCCGGCCTGCAGATGACCGTCACCAACCCGGATCGCCTGCGCGCAGTCCAGGCCGAACAGGCCGCGACCGCACCGGCAGCGAAGCCGCGTCGCGAACGCAAGCCGGTCGCACCGGTGGCAGACGAGCCGCTGATGCAGGTCGAGACGCGTCACTGACCGGTCCGTGCCTCACGAAAAAATCCCGCTGCCTGCAGCGGGATTTTTTTTCGCCATGCGTACGGTGCCGGCGTCGCCCCAACGTATTAAAGTAAAGTTTTTCGCAAGCTATGGGAGATCAGCGAGATGTATGAACTGAAAGTCGATGGAATGACCTGCGGCGGCTGTGCGGCGAGCGTGAAGCGCGCGCTGCAGGCGCTGGACGCCAATGCGGAAGTGGATGTCGACCTGCCGGCCAAAACCGTGAAGGTCACAACCGCGGTGCAGCTCGATGCGGTAAAGGCAGCCGTCGAGGACGCCGGCTACGACGTCATCAGCGCGGCCTGAAGCACGCGCTTAGTGCCTCTAACAAAACGTCGATAGCTAGGCGCGCCGCCGCAGACAGTACGACCTGTACGGCAAGGCGGCGCAACGACGCTAGCGGCGTTTTTTTAGAGGCACGTAGTCGGGACGCCAGCGTCGCAGCAGCAAGGCGTTGGTCACCACGCTGACCGAGCTGAACGCCATCGCGGCGCCCGCGATCACCGGATTCAGCAGACCGAACGCCGCCAGCGGAATGCCCACCAGGTTGTAGATGAAGGCCCAGAACAGGTTCTGGCGAATCTTCGCGTAGGTGCGGCGCGAGATCTCGACCGCATCCGCCACCAGTGCCGGATCGCCGCGCATCAGCGTGATGCCGGCCGTATGCATCGCGACATCCGTGCCGGTCGCCATCGCGATGCCGATGTCGGCGGCCGCCAGCGCCGGCGCATCATTGATACCATCGCCGACCATCGCAACCGTGCCGTGCGCCTCCTTCAGGCGGGCCACCAGCGCCGCCTTGTCACCCGGCAGTACCTGCGCATGATATTCGGTGATGCCCGCCATCGCCGCGACCGCGCGCGCCGCGCCCTCGCTGTCGCCGGTCACCATCACCGAGCGGATGCCGAGCGCATCCAGACGCGCAATCGCACTGCCTGCGCTGGCCTTCAGCGTGTCGCCGAACGCCAGCAGTCCGGCCAGTTCGATGCCGGCCTCGCCGCGCAGCGCCAGCCAGGACACCGTGCGCCCTGCCCCCTCCTGCTCGTCCGCCCATGCCCGTCCGGCGCTGGTATCGACGCCCAGCTCCTGCATCAGCCGCACATTGCCGAGGTAGACCGTTTGCCCGCCGACATCGGCCTGCACGCCCCGGCCCGGCAGCGCCTTCGCCTCATGCACGGGCAAGGCCGCCAGCCCTTCGGCGCGGCTGCGTTCGGCCACGGCCCGCGCCAGCGGATGGTCGCTGTGCTGCTGCACCGCGAGCGCCAGTTCCAGCACGCGCCGCTCCGGCAGCGCAAAGGTGCTTAGCGCAGCGATCGCCGGCTTGCCTTCGGTCAGCGTGCCCGTCTTGTCGAACGCGACTGCGCGGATCGCATGTGCGACCTCGAGCGCCTCGGCGTCCTTGATCAGGATGCCATGGCGTGCGGCCACGCCGGTGCCGGCCATGATCGAGGTCGGCGTCGCGAGGCCCAGCGCACAGGGACAGGCGATCACCTGCACCGCAACCGCGTTCAGCAGCGCCTGCTGCCAGTCGCCAGTGGCGAGCCCCCAGCCGAGCAGGGTCAGCAGCGACACCAGCAGCACGGCCGGCACGAACACACTGCTGACCTTGTCGACCAAGCGCTGTATCGGCGCCTTCGCTGCCTGCGCATCCTCGACCATGCGGATGATCTGCGCGAGCATGGTCGCGCCGCCGACGGCGGTCGCGGTGAACAGCAGCACGCCTTCCTGATTGATTGCGCCGCCGGTCAGCTTGTCGCCGGGGCCTTTCGCGACCGGCAGGCTTTCGCCGGTCAGCAGGGATTCATCGAGATGGCTGCTGCCTTCGGTGATGACGCCATCGACCGGCACACGCTCGCCGGGGCGCACGACCAGCAAATCACCGACACGCACCGCGTCAACCGGCACGCGCAGGTCGGCACCGTCGCGCCGCACGGTGGCTTCGGTCGCGCGCAGCGACTCCAGCGCATGCAGCGCTGCCACCGTCTGCTGCTTCGCCCTCGCCTCCAGCCACTTGCCGAGCAGGACCAGCGTGATCACCACCGCCGACGATTCGAAGTACAGGTGCGCATGGTCGCCGTGCACGAACCACAGCCAGACGGAGAGGCCATAGGCGGCACTGGTGCCGATCGCCACCAGCAGGTCCATGTTGCCTGCACCGGCTTTCAGCGCATTCCAGCCGGCACGGTAGAAGCGCGCACCGAACCAGAACTGTATGGGCGTGGCCAGCAGCCATTGCAGCCACCCGGGCAGCATCCGGTGTTCGCCGGCCAGCAGCGCGAGCATCGGCAGCACCAGCGGTAGCGACAGCGCGGCAGAGGCCGCCACCGGCCACCAGTCGGGTAATGAAGCTTTGGTCTTCGCCTCCGGTCGCGCCTGCGCGACGGCACCGTCGAAGCCAGCCTTCTGCACCGCCGCCAACAGCGCCGGCACCGGTACCCCGACCGACGCGATACGTGCCTTCTCGGTGGCGAGGTTCACCGAGGCTTCGAGCACGCCGGGCACCTTCATCAGCACCTTTTCGAGGCGGGCGACGCAGGAGGCGCAGGTCATGCCGCGGATGTCGAGCGTGACGCTGTCGGCGCGCACCTCATAGCCGGCCTTGCGCACCGCGTCCGCCAGCGCTTGCGGCGACACCGGGGCGGCCGTTTTCACCTGGGCCTTTTCGGTAGCGAGATTGACCGAGGCCGCCTGCACGCCGGGCACGCGCGCGAGCACCTTCTCGACGCGCGCGACGCAGGAGGCGCAGGTCATGCCGTCGATCTTCAGTGTGTATTCGGCAGCGGGGATGGGGGATTCAGCGGGTTTGTTCATTCGATGCCCAGGAAGCGTTTGCCTTCATTACCGAGATGATCAGTCTGATGAGCGTCATCATCGCTGCA
Organism: uncultured Bifidobacterium sp.; assembly: GCA_964613635.1. Classification (GTDB taxonomy): domain Bacteria; phylum Pseudomonadota; class Gammaproteobacteria; order Burkholderiales; family Burkholderiaceae_D; genus Pernthalerella. The sequence goes on from CAZTIF010000081.1 coordinate 6,484, forward strand.
GCAAGGCAGGGGATGGGTGGAAGTTTTGCAGAAATTCCATTGCAGCGCCTTTGATCCTGTGCGGGATGGGGCAAGGATACGCAATCAAGACCACCTTGCGAGTTCCGACGAGCCGGCCGGCTCGCTGAAGAACACCTTGGTAGACCGGGGGACGTTCGAGACACGCAGCGCCCGGCAGGACTTCCTTGCTTCGAGAGATTATCGGCGCGCTAGCGATAAACCTCATCGTGATCGCCGACATTGATCAGAATGATTTCCTTGTCGGTGAGGATCATCTCCAGCGTGACGCGATAGCTCATGTTGATCGACACGCTGTACAAGCCCTCCAGCCGACCTTTCAGCGGATGAAGGCGCAGCGATGGATGGTGAGGATTGATTTCGAGCAGGCGCAGCGCCTTGGAATAGATTCCCGCGATGTCAGGATGACGCTTCAGGAAGCGAGCTGCGCGCCGGATGTACTGCTCGGTGAAGACGAGCTGCCAGCTCATCCTTCGCTCTTGTTGATCCGAGCGATGTGCCGAATGTGCTGAGCCACGGTCTCCTTGACGAAACGACCGGCAGACAAGTCAGCCTTCGATTCGGCCAGCGCGGCCTCCAGCTCGCATTCGCGCAGGTACTGGTAGTGCTCCTTGCTCATGACGACGTACTTGATTTCGCCACGCACGGTCACTGCCGCCTCGGCCTGGTCTTTCAGCGCCTGATCGATCGCGCCGACCCCTCGCGTCTTCAGATCATTGGCCGAAATGGGACTCATGACAATACTCCTGATCGTACGATTCAACGCATTGTAGACCGCATCCCCATCACCGGCAAATATTCTCTCTGAAGGCGATCAGAAGCATTCCACGCAATGAAATCCCGCACCCGTCATGAAAAGGTTCTTCCAAAGCGAGCGCCGGGAAATGGTGGCGCCCATCCGTCTTCTTTTAACCCGCCTGCTTTACCGCCGCCGCTTTTGCGCTTTAAAACGAGCGCAGGTTTTTTGACGGGAAAGTCCCTGCGAATTTCACCGGTTGCCTCCGGCGCACATTGAACGTTCTGCCATGAACGCACTCCTATCGGCGTTTGAACGCGCAGCAAGGCTTCGATACTTCCATGCAAGCACTTCTCCCGGTAGACACCCAATGCGATACCCATGGCTCGCTCGATGAACTGCAGCGCCGCACGGCGCTGCACCACTATCAGGTTCTGGATACGCCGCCTGAACCCGAGTTCGATGACCTGACCGGGCTGGCGCGCGAGCTGTGCGGCACACCGATCGCACTGATCAGCCTGCTGGACGAGCAACGCTACTGGTTCAAGTCGCATATCGGGCTTGAAGTATGCGAGGTGCCGCGCGGCGGCGGATTCTGCGTGCATGCGCTGGCGTCGCGCCAGATGCTGGTGATCGAGGACGCACAACTCGACCCGCGCATGCAGTCGAGCCCACTGGTGACCCAGCCGCCGCATGTCCGCTTCTACGCTGGCACTCCACTGATTACCCCGGAAGGCGTGCCGATCGGCACCCTGTGCGTGCTTGGCATGGTGCCGGCGTCCCTGAACGCCTGGCAGCGCAATGCGCTGGCCGTGCTCGGACGCCATGTGGTGCAACTGCTCGAGCTGCGGCGGCGCAACGTGTCGCTCCAGCAAGCCATCCGCGAACGTCGGGCAGTCGAACTCGATCTGCTCGCGCTGACATCGGAGCTCGAGCGGCGCGTCGATGAACGCAGCCAGGCGCTGGCCAATGCCAATGCAGAACTGCAGCAGCGCGTGACCGAGAGCGCGGAAGCGGAGGAGCGCTACCGGCGCGTGGTCGAGCTGTCGCCGGCATCGATTTTCATCTTTGTCGGCGAAACCTGCGAATTCGCCAATCATGCGGCGATCCGGATGCTGGGAGCGAGCAGCGTCGATCAGGTGGTGGGACAACGTGTCTTCCATCTGGTCCATCCGGATTGCCACGCGTCCGTGCTGTCGCGCATGGCCACGCTGGAATCGACCTGGCACAGCCTGCCGCACGCGGAGGAAAAATTCCTGAAGGTCGATGGCAGCACGATCGACGTCGAGGTCGCTGCGGCGCCGTTCATGTACCAGGGACAGCGCGGCCGCATTGTGGTGGTGCACGACATCACGCCGCTGAAGCGCCATCAGGCAGCGCTCGAGTACCAGATCAATCATGACACCCTGACCCGCCTCGCCAGCCGAAGCCAGCTGGTGGAGCGACTCGACTCGGCGATTGCGCATGCCGGCCGCACGGGCGAACAGGTTCATGTGATTTTCTTCGACCTCGACAATTTCAAGGTCATCAATGACAGCCTCGGCCACCCGATCGGCGATCAGGTGCTGTGCGAGACGGCTGCCCGCATGCAGAACGCAATGCGCCGCGAGGACACGCTGGCCCGGCTGGGAGGCGACGAGTTCGTCCTGCTGGTGGCCGGCCAGTCCACCAGGGCGATAGCGCAGACCATACTGCCGCGAATACAGTCGGCCATCGCGCGTCCGATGATGATCGATGCGCAGGAGATTTTCGTTACCACCAGCATCGGCGTCAGCAGCTTTCCGGACGATGGCGCCGATACCCACCTGCTGCTCAAGCGTGCCGACATTGCGATGTATCGTGCGAAGGAGACCGGGCGCAACCGCACGCAATTTTTCACCGCCGAAATGAACGCGAAGATAGACGAGCGGCTGCGACTGCAGAATCGCCTGCAGCGCGCGCTGGAGCGCAATGAATTGCGGCTGCTGTACCAGCCCAAGGTGAATCTGGAAACCGGCCGCATCTGCGGCGCCGAGGCCCTGCTGCGCTGGCACCCGCCGGGCGAGTCGCCGGTGGCCCCCGACAAATTCATTGGCCTGGCCGAAGAGACCGGCCTGATCGTGGAAATCGGCGACTGGGTATGGCGTACCGCTTGCGAGCAGCACAAAGCCTGGCAGGCGCGCGGGCTCGGCCAGCTGGATCTGGCGGTCAACTGCTCGCCGCGACAGTTTCTCGATGAGGATTTCGTGCCGGGCATCACCCGCACGATTGCATCGACCGGCGTGGTGGCCAGCCAGCTCGAAATCGAGGTGACCGAGGGCGCGCTGGTCGCCGACCCGGATCAGGCCATCCGCATCCTCGTTCAGATCAGGGAACTGGGTATCCGCCTGTCGGTGGATGACTTCGGCACTGGCTACTCCAGCCTCAGCTACCTGAAGCGTTTTCCGCTGGATCGCCTGAAGATCGACCAGTCCTTCGTGCGCGATCTTCCGGACGACAGCGACGATGCAGCGATCGTGCGCGCCGTCACCTCGCTCGGCAAGAGCCTCGGTCTCAAACTCACCGCCGAGGGCGTGGAAACGCGCGAGCAAATGCAGTTCCTGCGCGAATTGGGCAATGACGAGGCGCAGGGCTATCTGTTCAGTAAACCGGTCACTGCGGCCGAGTTCGAGCGGCTGCTGGACGAGGATCGTCCCTTGTGCTGCGCGGGATCCTGAGCGCTCCGAGAAATCCGTTGACGGCGAATGCGCCGCCGCTGCCGCGTCCGTATGCTACGGCCGGCCCACCTCCATCAGCAAGCCGGCCCGAGCGACATTAAATAGCCGGCTCGAGCAGGCGCTCGTCTATCACCGTTGTCTGGTTCCGGCCATTGCGCTTGGACGCGTAGAGCGCCCGGTCGGCGCGGACGTAGGTCGCTTCCCAGCTGCCATCATCGACCGAGCGACAGGTCCCACCGACACTCAGTGTTGGCGGATGCAGCGCACCGCCCACCGGCTGCCAGTCCCGCGAAATCGCAGCTGCCAGCCGGGCGCCAAGCCGGCGCAGCGCATCGTGTCCGATGTCGCCGGCAACCAGCACCGCCAGTTCGTCTCCTCCGAGGCGAAAAACTTCCTCGCCGTCCTTGCGCGTGACGCGCTTGAGCGTACCCGCCACGTACTTCAGCACGGTATCGCCCACGTCATGCCCGTGGGTATCGTTGATCTGCTTGAAGTAATCGATGTCGATCAGCAGCAGGCCGCAGCCGGTCGCCGCGCCCTGCGACGCCTGCAGTTGCGCCATCCGGTGCTGGAAGTAGCGCCGATTGAACAGCCCGGTCAGGGGACAGGTAATCGATTCATGTTCGAGCTGTTCGACCAGGCGGCGCAGTTCAGCCAGCAGGCTCTCGCGCTCCCGGTCGGCGTTCATGCGATTCAATTCCGCCTGTATTTTCTGGGCAAACAGTTCGACGAGCTCGACCACCACGGTCAGCGCGCCGCGATCAGGGGATGACCGATCGAAAAACAATGCAAGGTGCCCCACCATCCGGCGACCGCCATCGAACAAGGGCACGCCGACGAAGCTCTGGAAGCGCGTACCGCGCGTGGCATCGAACAACTCGCAAACGTGGTCGCTGATGGCCACGCTTCGCCCGATTTTCATCGATGCCCAGCCCTCTTCCAGCTGCTCCGTGTAGATCAGGTCGCAGGGCGTGCCGCACAGCTGGAAAGTCCATCCATCGATGGCCTGACCGTTGCGACGCGCGGCGATCATGCGCACCGAACCGGGCACGCCGTGCACGGTCTGCGAGATGAAAACGAAATCGGCCCCGAGCGTGCTCTGCAGCGACGCCACTGCCGCGTGCATGAAGGGCTCGCCGACGAATGAAGCTGTGTCGTTCAGAAGCTTCTGCAAAGTCGAGTAGGCGTCCTGGGGATTCATGCCTGTCGTCTTCCTTTCGAGGGAACGGGGAGTTGAAGGGCCGTGCATTGACGCAGGTTCACTCGTGCTGCGAATTCCTTGATCAATGAGTCGGATAAACAGAAAACGTTCAGAAATTGAGCGTTTGACTGGCAGACCGGCGCAGGATCAAGGATATCCGCGTAGCGCCGTCGCGAAATCCTGCCGCCCTTCCACCAAACACTTCCCGAACCCATCGCCCGGAAATATGAAAGCAGCACTCGCAGGCGCTCGAAGTTCCCATAAACTCATTCATACATCAATTGACCTTTCCCGTTTTGGGAAATACAATGCGCGCCTGACCATGTTTTGCTCCCCTCTTCATGAGAATCCTGGGCCTGCCGATCCTCGAGGCGTACAAGAAGAAACACGCTGACGCCCGAGGACAACTCGACGCATGGCAAGTCGATGTCGAACGGCAGAACTGGAGTTCCTCTCATGACATCCGGCAACGGTATGGCAGCGCAGATTTCTTGGCCGACAACCGGGTCATCTTTGACATCAAGGGGAACAAGCATCGTCTGGTCGTTCAGGTCCGGTATCAGAACGGACTGGTGGTAGTGCAGTGGGTCGGGACACATGCCGAGTACAGCAAGACGAAGTTTTAGGGTGCCTGCACCGATCGGCAGAAGCAAAAACGGAGATGGCAATGAACGTAAAGATCATCAAGAGCGAAAAGGAATACCAAGCCGCAATGAGCCGCCTGTCCGACCTCATGTCGCGCGATCTCAAGCCCGGCTCCACGGAGGAGGATGAACTGGAGTTGCTCGCGCTGGTTGTCCACGACTTTGAGCGCCAAACCATCCCTCCGGTGAAGGCTGACCCTATTGAAGCCATCCTTTTCCGCATGGATCAGATGGGCCTCACCCGCAAGGATCTGACCCAATACATCGGATCGATTTCGAAGGTTTCCGAGGTGCTGTCGCGCAAGCGCCCTCTGTCGCTCCCCATGATTCGACGGCTCCATCAGGGGCTGGATATTCCCGCAGACATCCTGATTGAAGATGTCTCGGCCGACAGGTCGGTCGTGGAAAGTGAGCCAACAATCGATTTCTCGCGCTTTCCCCTTAAAGAGATGTACGAGCGGGGGTGCTTCGGGAAATTTGAAGGGAACGTCCAGCGCCTCAAAGATTACGCCGAAGACTTGGTCTCGAAGTTGATGCGAGAACTCGGACTCAAACAAATGGGCGCAGCCTTTCTGCGGGCACCGCTGCATCAGCGAGGTGAGCGGCAAGCCGACGAAATGGCGATTCAGGCCTGGCGAATGTGTGTCGTGCGCAAGGCCAGGGAGGCACTCCCGGCCAAAGAATACAAAGCCAACTCCATCACTCCCGAATGGATGCGTGAACTTGCAAAGCTATCGGCCTTCGATGAAGGACCCAAGCTCGCCAAGGAATATCTTGCACGTCATGGCATCACGCTCGTGATCGAAAAGCACTTCAAACGCACATTCCTCGATGGCGCGGCCATGCTTGACGGCGATCGGCCCATCGTCGCACTGACGCTTCGACACGATCGCATCGACAACTTTTGGTTCGCGCTACTGCATGAAGTCGCACACGTCGCGCTGCACCTGAGGCCTGAAGCCCCTGTCTTTATTGACGACCTGGAGCACGGCAATTCTGAGCGCGCCGAACAAGAGGCCGATGACATGGCAAGAGAAGCCCTGATTCCCGGGGCGGCCTGGGATGCAGCCAAGGTTCGGCACACCCTGACGTCGGATGACGCTACGGCCTTTGCCGATCAAATTGGGGTGGCGTCGGCCATCGTGGCCGGTCGCCTTCGCCATGAGACCAAGAACTATCGGCTGCTGAATCACCTGATCGGCAAGACCGGCCGGGTCGGTCAAATTCTCGGCACCTGACAAAAAGCGAACAAACCTCCGCTGCCTGGCTTCGACTGCAGCCAGGCTACTGAGCACCGCGTCTTTTGGTAAAGCAGCGCGCAGCCAATGGTGTTCAGCGTTGAAGAAATTCGCAGGCTTGATCACATAATCGACACCTGTCGATAAAGGTGCCATCGTCACAATTCTGATATATTTCTGAGAAACATTTCATGGTGAGTGCCATGCGGATCAAGCAAACCGGCGGACTTCTCGTGCCACTGGCATTTCTGAATTCGAGTTCATGTGCTTAGCGAAAGGCGATCCCGAACTGTGCCGCCCCAAGTTGCGCAAGGAAGCGGACACCGTCATCGAAGTGCGAAAATGACGCCGGCCTTGCCGAGGTGGTTTTTTTCTCCGAAGCTCGCAGGGCCAGCGCTGCTGGTCATGGGATTGCTGGCTGGCTGCGGCAACGAGCCCGGCACTCGCGTCTGGGTCTACCAGTGCGATGAACACAATGGCCCAACGTGTACCGCGGCGCAGCTGAAATATTTTGACGAGCACCGCTTAGGCATCAGCGCTGATCATCAGCGGGTGCTGGTATGGGCGCCGCCCGAAGCGAAGGTCGACCGCACCGACCGACGGGTGCTACCGTTGACAAGCAATTGCAATATCGCGTCGCCGACCTTGTGGACCTGCGACAACGATACTGACGACAGCTATACCGAAACCTCCATGCGCGACGGCCGCTGGCTGTTTCGCCACTGGGAGAGCGGCGAAAGCGCCCCGTCAATGGACTTGGTCGGCTTTACCGGAATCGACTACTGGCTCTTACGCTGGGGTTGGACTCAGCCCCCGAAGCCGGCGGACACGGGAATGAACCGGCCAGATCCGCGCGAGCGTAACGTTGCCGAAGCCGACGGCGATGGAGCGAGTAATGACGGCGATGCGCCCGACCATGGCGCAGCAGTACCGAAAAAGTCGCCCGGCACTGCGCCCGCGAAGCCCGAGTCATCCGCGCCGAAATTCTTCGACAAGGATGCATCTGCGCCATCGAAGGAAGAGTCGATGTCAGCGGAAGCAACCGCGTGATTGTTCAAATCGTGCTGGGTATCGTTTTGGGCTTCTTGGTGTTTGTCAGAAATTTCTGCCGGAAACCGGGACTCGTTTGGGTACAGGGTTACCTCGCCCAGGACTGCCGCGTCGCCAATGTGATGCGCCCCTGCATGGAAGCTGTTGCCTACGAGTGAGGCCTCGGACACCGAAACGGGCGGGGTTCCCTTTGGTTTAAAAGTTTTGTAGAATTACGGTGTTTTTAAACCCCTCCCAAGGAGGCGTCATGATTGCAGATCGCATTCGTCAAGCACGATTGGCGGCAGGTCTGACCCTGGGTGCGTTGGGCGAACAGGTGGGTGTTTCTCACACCGCCATCCAGAAGTACGAGAAGGGTCTGCTGACGCCGTCGTCGACTCAACTGCTCAAGCTTGCCCGCGCCTGCGGCATCCGGACCGAATACTTCTTTCGCACGCATACGGTTGAGCTGCTGCAGCCCGAGTTCCGCAAGTTCTCGACCTTTGGCAAGACGGCGCAGGATGCGCTGAAGATCAAGGTCGTCGAGTTGGTGGAAAAGCGCGTGGAGTTGCTCGGCGCATTTCCCGAACTGCCCTTCCCGGCGTTTGCGCCGCCCGTGAATCTGCCCGAGCACATCACCTCGCTGGATGAGATCGATGCGTTCTCGGATTCGGTCCGCAACGCTTGGCAGTTGGGGCTGAATCCAATTGCTGACCTCACCGACACACTCGAAGGCCTTGGCTTGCTGGTCATCGTGGTCGATGAAGAGAACCCGGGCTTCTCTGGCTTGACGGCCAAGGCACGGACCGAAGATGGCCGGGAGTATCCGGTCGTGGCTGTTTCCAAGCGCTGGCCCGGTGATCGGCAGCGGTTCACGCTGGCGCATGAGTTGGCGCACCTGCTGCTCGAAGGCCGACTGGCTGACGGCATCAACGAAGAGAAAGCCTGCGACCGGTTTGCCGGTGCCTTCCTGGCTCCGCGTTTCGCGGTGTTGCAGTTGCTTGGGGCACAACGCCATGCGCTGGAATGGCAAGAGCTGTATGTGCTCAAGCACGAGTTCGGACTGTCGATGACCGGATGGCTGCAGCGCGCCAAACAGTGTGGCGTGATCACCGAGGCCGCTCACCTCTCTATGTTCAAGCGGTTTTCGGCCAAGGGCTGGCGCAAGACCGAGCCTGGCGAACCACTGCCGCAAGAGCATCCCCGACTGTTTGATCAGTTGGTGTACCGCGCCTTGGCCGAGCAATACATCTCCGAAGGCAAAGCGGCGGAACTGCTGGGCATCCCGATGATGCGCTTCCACAAAGAACGCCAGCTGGAGTCATCGGATGCGGTTGCTCATCAGTGATGCGAACATCTTGATCGATATGGAAGC
>CAZTIF010000082.1:0-15281 GCA_964613635.1 uncultured Bifidobacterium sp.
GCATGGGGTGCAAGGGGTCGCGAGTTCGAATCCCGCCGCCCCGACCAATGAAAAAAAGCATATAGGCCACTCTTCGGAGCGGCCTTTTTGCTTTCTGGCGTTGCGTTTGAAAAAGTGCCCGACAATTCACGAGGCTGGAGGGTGTTATGCACTCGGCGGGCGTTTGCCTATCGCAAGAGCATGGAAGCCCGCTTGAAAAGCAGCGAGCAATCGCGCAGCGTCCGCTTTCCCGTCTCTCCCATCCTGCCCTCATGAAGGGTGTCAACGTATTTCAGGACGGGCCAACGGACAACAAAAAGTCTCCTGCCGAACTACTTGATTTTTATATCGCCAGGAGTGAAACCTCGAGAGTGAGGGTGACTGGCCGGGCCATCTCGCCGAGACAAAGACGCCCCACTCTCGCATCGGACGTATCGATCAATTATCCGACGACATATACATAGCAACCGACCGCTCGCCGCACACGTTGGCGACGATGCTGATGTCATGCTGGATCACCGGCTGGTAAAACGACAGATCGGCATAGGTCGGTTGTGCCACGCGCTCGGCCTTGAACGCGTCGGCGGTCAGCAGGGTAAAACCCGCCAGCGCCAGCTGGCCCTTCGCGCAGCTGACGACATAATCAATCTGCTGAACGCCGCGGTCGCCGACGTCGTGGAATTCACGAAGCTTCGTCAGGTTCCTGCTGCGGTCAACGGCAGCCACCGACCACATGTTGTCGGCCATCGCGACAACAGCGACGGTGTCCTTCTCGGTGATCGCAGCAGAATCCGCAGCGATCGCAGCCGAGGCTGCAGTGCTAACGACCAAAACCAGCGAGACAGCGAATTTGTTCAACATGGTGGGTTCCTTTAAGTGAGCAGTGAGCCAAGAATGAGTTTGTGAGATGCAACGAAGCGGAGTCTACTCGATGCACATCATTTGTCAACCATGAAGATAAACAAATAATGATTTTAATGAGGTATACAGCAATAAATCCTCAATTTCACATAAAAACTTGGCTTAGAGTTTTCTTAATGACATTTTTATGCACTTGAAATTGCGAATAAGAAACAAAAATCTCTGCTCATCGATGCGGAAATGCTAAAATTTGAACAAATTCGTGCCCGACAATCAAAACAATACCTGTGCATATCATCAACGACCTGCTCCTGCGGCCCACTTTTTAGCCTCTGAAACACCATGGATTTCTCCAGCAAGCATCAGTACACCATCGGCGTCGTCGCGCGGCGCACTCAAACGCATCCCGAAACTCTGCGGGTCTGGGAGAGGCGCTATCAACTGATCGTCCCCGGCCGCAGCGAAACCGGCAGGCGCCTCTATTCGGAAAGTGATATCGCCAAGCTGTTGCTGGTCAAGCAGTTGACCGAGCAAGGCCACGCAGTCAGCAGCCTGGCGGACCTGTCGATCGATGAACTCAGGGAACGCGTCAGCGCCTCGTCGCCTCAGGGAGCGAGCAGTGAAGCCCGCCAACCAGCCCGTAGCCGGGTCATCTTCCTGAACGATGCGATGCGTCTGCGTATCGGGCGCGAGTTGCTGATGTTTGGCGACATCGAGGTGCTCGAGCGCCCGCAGGCGGGGCAGTCTTTGACCGCAGCGCCGGATGCCGACATCCTCATCGTGGAGCTGCCGACCATCAATGAAAGATCGCTGACGCAAATTCAGCAACATCAGCAGGACATGGGCTGCAAGGCCGTCGTGGTCGTATTCAATTTCGCTCCGAAACACCTGATCGACCAGATTGAGCGCGCGGGCATCATTTGCATCAAGGGATCGGCGACAGCTGCGGCCGTGCATCGCGCCTGCGTCGCTGCCCACCGGCCCCTCCCCGCTCAATCGCCACAGAAAACCGACACCCTGGCCCCTCGCCGCTTCAACGCCGACCAGCTCGCCAGACTCGCCACCCTCACCAGCACCATTGCCTGCGAATGTCCCAGCCACCTGGCCGAGCTGATCGTCAACCTGGGCGCATTTGAGCAGTACAGCAACGAATGCGCGAACCGCAATGACAAGGACGCCCAATTGCATTGGCACCTGCATCGCGCCGCCGGCGAGGCCCGGACGATTCTCGAGGAAAGCCTCGTGAGACTGATCGATATCGAGGGGATTATTCTTTGATCAACCGGCCGCGACCGGCTGCGGCACGACGCACATACGAAGCTCACGCTCGGCCAGCCTTTCGAGTTCATCGTTGAAGAACCAGTGGGCGTGATACACCGGCAGCCGCTGCCAGTTGCGGAGGCGCTTGTGGTCCGCCGCGAGTCCCGAGTCCACGCAACGGATACCATGGTCGATCGCATATTCAATCGGCCGATGGCAGATCAGGTCGAAGGCAATCCGGTCAAGCGCGACCAGCTCGCTCCACTGCAGCAGGTACAGCACGCCCTCCTCCTGCAACGCGAGGCAGCCGGCGACAAATTTCCCGGAATCGACATAGGCCATCAGCGTCGCCGACTCGCCCATCGCCGCCACGATGGCCCGGTAAGCTTCTTCGGGCAACCACGGTCGCCCGCCATGGCGTGCGCATACACGACGGTGCCCCTCGTAGTAATCGGCCAGCATCTCATCCGGAATGCCACGTCCGCGCAGCACGCGGTATTCCAGTCCGTGCGAGCCGGCCAGTTGGCGGTCGCTCCTCGCCTGCCAGCGCTTGCGACTGCTCAGCGCAGACAGATAATCCGCATAAGTGCCGTGACCGGCATTGAACCAGTACGAATGCCATTCGCAGGACAGCCGCGCTCCCGCTGCCTGACACAGTAGCGCCTGCGCGGAATCGATGTGCATCACGTTGAACACGCCGCCACCGGCCTTTTGCCGCCATGCGCGCAAGCCTTTGAGCAGCGTCGACCGCAGCGCATCGGCCGCATGTCGATCGCGCGTGAGCAGCTTGGGCCCTGCGACCGGGAAGAAGGGTACGCCCACCTGGAACTTCGGCCAGGCAAAGCAGCCAGCGGCCAGTCCTGCATGGAGCCAGCGAACCTCGGGACCGAACTCGCGTCGCGTGCCGGATTTCAGCATGAGCGGCGCACAGGCGACCAGACCGCGCCGCCCGTCATGCAGCAATGCGTAAGCCGGCAGAACGCCGCGGGTCGGTGCGTGCGCCCCAGAATCCTCGAGCGCGCCCAGGAACGCGTGCCGCACGAACGGGTGGTCACCAGCGCATTCGTCCCACGCCAGCGGATCGACGTCACGAATCGAAGGAACGACCTTGAGTTCAAACCCCATGGACCCGGCCCGTGAGTTCCTCTCGCAGGCGCTCGATCATCGGAAGTACCTCGCTGGCCTCGGCCAGTATCACCAGCAAGTCACCGGCGCCGCAGGAGCGAAGGCAGGACTCGAGCAACGCGTGGCAATCCCGGCTGGTCGTGAACGACTGGCCCTTGCGCAACTTCGGCTCGATCTGCTCTGTAGCGCATTCCAGCAAGCCACCCAGCGGATCCTCGCTGCCGAAGCCATGGGCATTGTTGCGGAAATAAGCTTCGTCCTGCGACAGGTAAATCCGCTCGAAGGTCTCAAGCATCCAGGGCACCTGGGCCTCCAGATGGTGGCGGAAGCGATTCCCCACAATGCTGGCCAGCACACGTCGCCCGGTGACGGGCAAATGCGACACGATCTTGAACAGTTCCTCAACCCCTTCCGGGTTGTGCCCGTAATCCAGCAACAGCTGGAACGGCAGGCCTTCGATGAAGTTGTAGCGGCCCGGATTATGTTCGGGCGAATTGCGAAACCGCGACAGCGCGTCGCGGATCACCGCCAGCGATATCCGTTGCGCCCAGGCCAGCGCCGCAGCAAACAGCGCATTGCTCTCGTTGAAACGCAGCAGCCCGTTCATCGTCGCGGGAATCTCGTCGACTGCCATCAGCAAGATCTCGTCCCCGCCTTGCGCAAGGACGATGTGGCGGCACCCGCGCCGCACGGCAATGAAGACGGCCTCGCCGCCCGCGCGCCGGTGCTCGACCACTGCGGCATTGCCCTCGCTCTGCGCGACCAGGATATGGCGCGCGCAGCCGGCCTTTGCCCGCATCTTCAGGCAGAGCCGGTCGTCGGCATTGACCACGACCGCCCCGGTGGCCCGCTCCAGCACCTCGGCCTTGAGGCTGGCCATTTGCTCCAGCGTCGCGATGCCGTCGATGCCGATATGATCATCCTGTACGTTCAGCAGTGCGGCCACCTCGTAGCGGTCACACGGATGTCCGAAGCGAATCAGGCCCTTGCGCGGCAGTTCAAGCACGGCGCACTCCACCATCGGATCATTCAGCAGTATCTGCGCACCCGGCAGGCCCGACAGGTTTGCCTTGGTGACCAGGTCATCGCCGATCCACACACCTTGCGACGTGCAAACGCCTGCGACCTTGCCGGCCGTTCTCCAGATCTGGTGAAGCATCCTCGCCGTCGTGCTCTTGCCGTTGGTGCCGGTGATGGCGGCAACAGGTATGCGAGGCGACCGACCGGCCAGCAGGCGCTCGAGTATCTCGCCGTTGATGTCCCGGCCGGGCTGGCTCAGCCAGTGCGGCCGGAATCCCGGCTGCGCGTTGACTTCGCATATCGCGCCGCCCACCTCGTGCCACGAGCGTGTGATGTCGGGGCAAATGAAATCCACGCCGGCGATGTCCAGTCCGATCACGCGGGCGGCACGCTCGGCCAGCAGGCGGTTGTCCGGGTGGATCACGTCGCCCACGTCCTCGGCCGTGCCGCCCGTGCTTATATTGGCCGTGCGGCGCAGGCGCACGACCCGGCCGACGGCCGGCACGGAATCCGCCTCCAGGCCCTGCTCGGACAGGCAGCCGATGGCCTCGGGATCGAGCGCGAGCCGCATCATCAGGCTGCGCTTTCCGGTGCCGCGGCGAGGATCGGCATTCGCGCGTTCGACCAGTTGGCCGACGCTCGCCTTGCCATCGCCGATGACACCCCCGGGTGTCCGACGGGTTGCGGCAATCAGCCGGCCACGCACCACCAGCAGCCGGTGGTCATCACCCTCGACATGTTTCTCGACGATGACGGCGCCGGGGCTGAGCTTCGTGGCAGCGTCGAATGCCGCCGCCAATGCGTCATCGGAGCGAATGCCCGGAACGACGCCGATCCCCTGATCCAGTGCGGACGGCTTCACCACCACAGGCCAGCCCAGTTGCCGCGCGACCCGGCGAGCATTTGCCAGATCCCTCAACAGTGCGCTCGGAGGCACTGGCAAGCCGGACTCGGACAGGCGCTGGCTGGTCAGGTGCTTGTCGCGCGCCAGGCGCGCCGCCAGGTGCGAGGTCTGTCCGGTGAAACTGCTGTCCAGCCGTTGCTGGCCATTCCCCCAGCCGACAAACAGCGTCGCGCCATGGGCACGGACAGGCCAGCCGCGCGCCAGCGCCGCCTCGGCGAAACGGAAGGTATTCGGTGCCAGGCCGCCGGCCTGCATACTTTCGAGCCAGTTGCGATAGGCCTGCCAAAGCGCCCGGCTCTGATCATCCGCGCGCGCCCCGGCAGTCTGATGGGCAAGATAGCGAATGGCCCACCGCACAGCCTCGCGAACGACCGCCGCGCGGCTGTAAGGCAACGCGAGAACGATGCGCTCGCCGCTGTCCTCGCTGACCACACCGCCTGACACGGCCTCACGCGCCTCGCGCATGATCGCCACCGTGAGCGCCACGACCCATCCGGCGAAGGTGTCAGGGCGTACGGGCTGCCACTGCGAAAATTGCACCGGCAACAGCTCGGCAAGCCGTTCGGGAGCCGGCGGGTCCGGACGCCAGGAAAGAATGTCCCCGCTGATGCGCAACGTGACCATGGCAGTCTTTTGCAGCAATCCGGCGGTCGCGCCGCGAAGGCAGCGCATCCCTTCAATATGAATTTTTTCCATCATGCTCACAGCATTCGGGCCGATCTATCGGCAAGGCCTTCAGCGGCGTGCAGGACTCGGAGCGGTCGACAGATGCCGTGGCATCGCGGTCATGCCAGGAAAGCCGGTCATGCATCGCAATTACATGGGTCGATAACGATTGGTTCGAGACCGCTCTCATCAGAAGGGGCGAATGGATTCAAAAAAACGAAGCAATGCGATGCAAAAAATGCTGCCGGCTTCAAGCAGCGATTATATGGAGCCGATTGCAAGAAAAACGGCTGTTCGCAGAAAAGAATTCCGGGTGTACCCTCATGCAGTCACGCCGCCGGAGTTCCCTCTCATGTATATCCCCAGTCACTTTGCCGAATCGCGCACCGCCGAGATTCGCCGGATTATCGAATGCTTCCCGCTGGCCACGCTGGTGACCGTCGGGCAGCGAGGCCTGGATGCAAACCAGCTGCCCTTCGAGTTCGCCGAGGTCGATGGCGGTCCCGGCCTGCTGCGTGCGCATGTCGCGCGCGCCAATCCGGTTCGGCAGGAAACCGCAGAAGGCAGCAGCGTGCTGGTGGTTTTCCGTGCAGAGGACGCCTATATCTCGCCGAACTGGTACCCGAGCAAACATGAAACCCACCGGCTCGTGCCGACCTGGAATTATCAGGTCGTAAACGTCCACGGCACCCTGCGCTTCATCGATGACGAAAAATACCTGCGCGCGCTGGTGGGCCGCCTGACCCGCGAGCATGAATCCCGCATCCCCGGAAACAAGCCCTGGCGAATGGCTGATGCACCGGCGGATTATATTGAGTCGATGCTCAAGGCCATCGTCGGGATCGAGATCGAAATAAGCCGCGTGGAAGCCAAATCCAAACTCAGCCAGAACCGCGAGGAGCGCGACCGGCTGGCCGCTGCCGGCGAACTCGATGCCCGCGGCTACACCGCGCTGGCCAACGCGAAGCGCCGTCCATAAGTCGTCGGGCGGTTGCCGTAGAAGGCATTTCCGGACTGTCCGCTAACTTGCCGCAGGTGTCGGCGAAATCGTTCTCCAGCCTCCTGTTCCCGCTTCCCACGCTCCCCCGAAAGCCCGCGCCCACCTTGTAAAACAATTGCAATAAACACCATAAATCAGAAGTTTTCGGTCAATAACTTAACCCAAGGCAATATAATCGAGGGTTCTGACGAAACCTTCGCGTAGCGATCTCGAGGATGCGGCAATGCAGTTAATGTGGGTCTCCGGTCCGACCGGCAATGTAAAAACCATTTCCATCACGGCAAGAAAAGTCGTCATGGCCGCTGGCGCGCTTTCGCTCGGGCTGGTCGTGGCAGGCTGCCTGCTGTACCTGATCGGATTCAAGATTGCCATCGAGGTAAGCCCCGAACTGGCCCGCAGCCTCGGCGGCGTCACGACGGAAGCCGAGCAGCAGCGAATGGAGTCTGTCTACCGGGAGCGCCTTGCCCGGCTCCAGGGCGCGCTGAATGCGACCGCACAGGAGATTCGGCAACTCCAGCAGTTGAAGAATCGCTTCATGGAGCTCGCCACGCCAGCCTCTCTGCGCGAAAAAGGCAATGTGAAGGAAGACGGCAAAGGCGGCCCGCTGCTGCCGGGCAGCCACGACGGCGCGGCTGACCAACCGCTGATGAACACCATGGACGGCGCCATGCACGATATCGGCGAATTCGGCAAGGTCGTCACCCACCTGCGTGACGACTGGAGCAAGCAGCTGGTCTGGCTCGAAACCCTGCCAACGGGGGTGCCCATCGGTGGCGATTTCCGCGTCACCAGCGGATGGGGCATGCGCATTGACCCGTTCACCGGCCAGTTGGCTCGGCATGAGGGCCTGGATTTCACCGCTGCCAGCGGCACCGCGATTCTTGCGGCGGCCGACGGCGTAGTCACCCGGTCGGGTTGGGAAGGCACCTATGGCAATATTGTCGAGGTCACGCATGCCGAAGGCTTCATGACACGCTATGCGCATATCAGCCAGCGCCGAGTGACGGAAGGACAGAAAGTCAGGCGGGGCCAGCACATTGCCGACGTCGGCAGCACCGGCCGCTCGACCGGGCCGCATCTGCACTATGAGGTCTTCCGCCATGGTCATGTGCTGAACCCGGTCCAGGTCCTGCCGCTGAACAAGATCTGATCGATGACCGATCTGTGTCGGCGACACTGATCCACCGGTTGGCGATGGCCACCGGCGAAATACCATGAGGAATATGGCCGCACAGCGTACATTGCGCAGGGACGCACGGCTGACTGTCCTCCTTCAAACGAGGCATACCTGCCGTTGACGATAAATCAAGCTAGACCAGCAAGACTGTCCTGTATATTGTGCTCAGGAAACCTGAGGAAGTGGAGAGGGTGATGTTCCGAAAAATGAAACAAAACAAGCTCATACCAACCCAGGAAAAATTCGATACCCTGATTGGCACCACCACTGAAATCTATGGACGGCTGGTGCTGCTTGACAGCATCAGGATCGACGGGAAAGTGGTCGGGAATATCGAGAGCGCCAAAGACAAGAAAGTGACGGTTGCCATCGGCCGCTCCGGCGAGGTTTCCGGTGACATCACCGCGCACAGGGTGATGGTAGCCGGCAAGGTCGAGGGAAACATTTACGCGTCAGAGCGTGCTGAATTCCACAAGGATTCGGAAGTTCGCGGCGACATCACCTACGGCACGATCGGCGTCGAACATGGTGCGAAACTGCTCGGACTGGTCATCCAGACGCAGACGGCTTCTCCGGTGACGGATGCGCAAACCGTGATCAAGATGGCGCAGGAATCCAAGTAAGGCAGCCCGCGGCAACCTGCCGAAAAAGACAAAGCCTGCCGGGATGCGGCAGGCTTTGCTTTTTGCGCTGCAGACGATGAATCAGGGCTTCTTCTTCAGTTCGCCCTTGACCACGCCACCGCGCTGGATCGTGATGCTCTTGAAAGAGATGTTGCCATCGACGACGGCGCGGCTTCCGATCGTCAGGTCGCGGCAATCCAGCGAACCGGAGAAACTCCCCTTGACGTTCATGGTGTCGCAGCTGACGTTGCCGTCGAGGGTACCCGTCACTCCGATCTGGATCGAATGCAGCGCGAGCGTGCCGCGCACCGAACCATCGATCGTCAGGTAGCCATTCGAGCGGATCTCACCGACAAACTCGAAGCCTTCACTGATGATGGAAGGCTTGAGGTTGTTCGCCGCCGCCTTGTGCGCGCCATTGCCGCTGCCATTGGAGTGCGCACCGTAGGCCGGCTCGGATTCGGCTTGCGCCACGTCGGGCACAACCGGATCCGGCTGAACGTCCACCTGGGTTTCCTCTGCCACGGGAACCGTGACCTTTTCCCGTTCCTCGTTGCGTTTCTTGTTGATGAACACGTGTCGAAGCCCCGAAATTAGTACGAACCCGAACCCGGGTTTTCACCATCGATCTTCTTCAGCGAACCCTGCAGATCGCCGCCTTTTTCGATCTCGATCTCCGCGTACTGCACGGAGCCCAGCGCCTTGCCGGTCGATCGGATGAACAGCGATTTTTTCGCTGTCAGCGTGTCGTGGATCTCGCCGCGCAAATCAATGATGTCTGCGACGACCTTCCCGCGGATTACGCCCGAACTGGCGACAATCAGCTCACGTGCAGTGATTTCACCCTCGATGCTGCCGGAAATCGATGCAATATCGGGCACAACAAAGGTCCCGTTGAGGACGACGCCCTCGCCGACTGTCAAACATCCGCTCTGATTTGAATCCGCCAACACCGCCTCCCACGTTCAGGTCACGAAAAGTCATCAACCCGGTCCGCAACGACTTACCCCGATAAGGTACGAACCGCTGCGGCATCAGAATGATTCCAGTTGGAAATTATACTTTCGTTCAACAGAAAATAATTGCGTTGCATTGCTATAGAGCAAAATATTTTCGATATGAAGCTTGGAATTGTCTTTCGGGAAACCTCGGAGAATGGCGGAGGCGCGAACACACGGCAGCGGATGAGATATAGGCAAATCGCATTTCAACCATTGGAATTTTAAATTTGCCTTATATTCTGCATAGCAGCATAATCTTTCCTGTCTCCTCTATGTCTTCTCCTCAGATATAGATTCAGCCCGCTCCCGTGAGCGGGCTTTTTTTTGCTTCGTCGCGGAATTCAGCGGATGGCGCGCAGCCACGCGAGCGCCCTTCAGGGCTGCAGCAGGCGGAGGATATCGAGCAGTTCGGCGCGAACCGTTGTCAGGTCGGCCGGGGCGGCGGGCGCCTCGGGCACTTCAAGGCTGTCGAGTTTGTTGCGGGCACCGCTGATGGTGAACCCCTGCTCGTAGAGCAGTTCACGTATGCGGCGGATCAACAGGACTTCATGATGCTGGTAGTAGCGGCGATTGCCTCGCCGCTTCACCGGTTTCAACTGCGTGAATTCCTGCTCCCAGTAGCGCAGCACATGCGGCTTCACGCCGCACAGTTCGCTGACTTCACCGATGGTGAAGTAACGCTTCGCGGGGATGGGCGGCAAGCTCGGCCGCTCGAATTTGGCAGCGCGGTCGGTCATTCAGCACGTCACGCAGCGTGGACTGAGTTGCGCGGTGCATTCGCACCATCGACCGTCGCCTTGAGCTTCTGGCTCGCGTGGAAAGTCACCACACGACGTGCGCTGATGGGAATTTCTTCTCCCGTCTTCGGATTGCGCCCGGGGCGCTGCGGCTTGTCGCGCAATTGGAAATTGCCGAATCCGGACAGCTTCACGGATTCGCCGCGCTCCAACGCGTCCCGGATTTCGCCGAAAAAGGTATCGACCATATCCTTGGCCTCGCGCTTGTTCAGACCCACCTGCTCGAACAGCAGTTCAGCGAGTTCGGCCTTGGTCAGCGTCGGCAGCTCCTTCTCGGCGCCAACGCGCGCCTGCGACACCTCGATCGCACGGCCCAAGTCGGTAGCGAGCACGGATTCCATTTCGACCGGATTGCTGTGATTCATGATGTCTTGTGATGACCGAACAGGCTGTTTATTTTCTCAGTGTAGCGCCGTGTCTGGTATGAACAGCCTCGACAAGTGCGGCGATCGCAGCATCGACCGACTCGTCCTGCAATGTGGCTTGAGTATCTTGCATGGTGACCCGGAAAGCAAGGCTTTTTTGGCCGTCAGCCAGGCCTTTTCCACGATATTCATCAAATAAAACAATATGTTGCAAGAAGCTGCACACCGGGTTGCCGCGCGCTTCCGCGTACAAGGTATCCAGCAGCGCCTGCACGCTTTCGGATTGATTGACGAGCAAAGCGAGGTCGCGCATCACTGCAGGGAATTTCGCAATTTCCCGATATGCGGGAACCTCGCGCTGCTGCAACGCCGCTGCATCGACTTCGAACATCACCGGCGCAAAAGGCAGGTCGAGTTGCTGCTGCAACCGGGGATGCAGTTCGCCGATAAAGCCGATGCGCTGAGCGCCCAACAGGATCGCGGCCGAGCGGCCGGGATGCAGTGCCGGATGGGAAGCCGCTTCGAAGCGCAATGCCTGCGGAGCGAACATCGCCTCCAGATCGACCTTCACGTCGTAGAAATCGACCACGCGGCTCGCCTGCCCCCACTGCTCTTCAGCGACCGGGCCATAGGCGAGTGCGGCAACGCGCTTCGGCTGGGACACGCCCGCGACCGACAGCGGGCCATCGCTGATGCCGGCGTCCTTGCTGAACACGCCGCCGATTTCGAACACGCGCACGCGCGCGGCCTTGCGGTTCAGGTTGTAGCGCACATTGGCCACCAGTCCGCTGATCAGCTGCGAACGCATCACGCTCATCTGGCTGGCGATCGGATTCAGCAGGCGGATCGGATCGGCATTGCCGCCGAACTGGCGCTCGGCCTCTTCGTCGATGAAGCTGTAGTTGACCACTTCCTGGTAGTCGAGGTCGGCCAGCTGACGACGCACGGTGAACAGCGAGCGGCGGTTTTCCGGCGCAATGCGGATCGCATTCGCGGCCACCGGCGGCAGCGCCGGGATGTTTTCGAAACCGTGCACGCGCGCGATCTCTTCGATCAGGTCTTCCTCGATCTCGATATCGAAGCGGAAGCTCGGCGGGGTCACCGAGAACAGGTCGCCATCCTGCGTGAACGCGAGGCCGAGGCGGCCGAAGATGTCGGCAACCTGTCGGGCGTCGACCGGGATGCCGATGATCTTCGCCGCACGCGACACGCGCAGTGTCACCGGTTCGCGCTTCGGCAGCGCCGTGACCTGGTCATCGACCGGACCGACCTTCGTCTGTCCCGGCACGCCGCAGATCTCGATGATCAGCGCGGTAATGCGTTCGATATGCTCGACCGTCGTCGCAAAGTCGACGCCGCGCTCGAAGCGATGCGCGGCATCGGTCGAAAAATTATAGCGACGCGCGCGGCCCTGCAGCGCCTGCGGCCACCAGAAGGCGGCCTCGAGGTAGATGTTGCTCGTCTCCAGCGACACGGCGGTAGAATCGCCGCCCATGATGCCGGCCAGCGACTCGACTTCCTTCTCGTCGGCGATCACGCCGACCCAGTCGTCGAGCTCGACGGTGTTGCCATTCAAGAGCTTCAGCTGTTCGCCCTTGCGGCCCCAGCGCACGTCGAGGCTGCCATGGATCTTGTCGAGGTCGAACACGTGCGTCGGGCGGCCCAGTTCGAGCATCACATAGTTGGAGATGTCGACCAGCGCCGAGATCGGCCGCTGGCCGCTGCGCTCGAGCCGCTGCTTCATCCACTGCGGCGTCTCGGCTTTGGCATTCAGCCCGCGAATCACGCGGCCGGAGAAACGTCCGCACAGGTCCGGCGCGCTGATCTTCACCGGCAGCTTTTCATCCAGGCTGACCGCCACCGGCCGGAACGACGGCAGCGACAGCGGCACGCCGGTCAGTGCGGCCACCTCGCGCGCGACGCCCAATACCGACAGGCAGTCGGCGCGGTTGGGCGTGAGTTTGATGGTGAACTTCAGGTCGTTGAGCTGGAAGTAATCGCGGAAATTCTGGCCCACCGGCGCATCTTCAGGCAGCTCGAGCAGGCCGGCGCTTTCCTCCGACAGCTTCAGCTCGCGCGCCGAGCACAGCATGCCCTGCGACTCGACGCCGCGCAGCTTGCCGACCTTGATCTCGAACGGCTTGCCGTCACCACCCGGCGGCAGCTTCGCGCCCGCCATTGCGCATGCCACCTTCAGTCCCGCGCGCACGTTCGGCGCGCCGCAGACGATGTTCAGCAGCGTGCCGGTGCCGGCGTCGACCTGGCAAACGTTCAGGCGGTCCGCATTCGGATGCTTCTCGACCTGCATCACCTGTGCGACCACGACATGGTTGAACGGCGGAGCGACCGGGTCGACGTCCTCGACTTCGAGGCCGGCCATGGTCAGCAGGTGCGACAGCTCATCCGAGGTCAGGGTCGGGTTGGCCATCGTGCGCAGCCAGTTTTCAGAGAATTGCATCGCTTACGTCCGGTGAAATCTTTGGGGGGTTCAGTTGAACTGCTTCAGGAAGCGCAGGTCGCCTTCATAGAAAAGGCGCAGGTCATTGATGCCATAGCGGAGCATCGTCAGGCGCTCGAGGCCGGAGCCGAACGCAAAGCCGATGAACTGCTCGGGGTCAAGGCCCATGTTGCGCAGCACGGTCGGGTGTACCTGTCCGGCGCCCGACACTTCAAGCCAGCGCCCTTTCAGCGGACCGGAGCCGAATGCGATATCGATTTCGGCCGATGGCTCGGTGAACGGGAAGTACGACGGACGGAAGCGCACTTGCAGGTCGTCGGTCTCGAAGAAGGCACGCACAAAATTCAGGTACACGCCCTTCAGGTCGGCGAAGCTGATGTCGGTGTCGATCCACAGGCCCTCGACCTGGTGGAACATCGGCGAGTGCGTCGCATCGCTGTCCACGCGATAGGTGCGGCCCGGCGCGATCACGCGGATCGGCGGCTTGTTCGTCTTCGCGTAGCGCACCTGCATCGGGCTGGTATGCGTGCGCAGCAGCAGCGGCTTGCCGGTGCTGTCCTTGCCGTCGATGTAGAAAGTGTCCTGCATCGAACGTGCCGGATGGTTTTCCGGGCTGTTCAGTGCGGAGAAATTGGTCCAGTCGGTCTCGATCTCGGGGCCGTCGGCGACGTCGAAGCCGATCGAGCCGAAGATCTCCTCGATGCGCTGCCAGGTGCGCATCACCGGGTGGATGCCGCCGAAGCCGCGGCCGCGGCCGGGCAAGGTGACGTCGATCGCCTCGGCATTCAGTCGCGCCTGCATCTGCGCGTCGGCCAGCGCGTTGCGGCGCGCATTCAGCAGCGCCTCGATCTTTTCCTTGGCCTGGTTGATCACTGCGCCCTGCGCGCGCCGCGCGTCGGGATCGAGCTTGCCGAGGCCCTTCATCTGTTCGGTGACCTGTCCGGTCTTGCCGAGGTATTTGGCCTTCGCGTTTTCGAGGGCGGCCGGATCCTGCGCGGCGGCGAAGTCCGCCTCGGCAGCGATCACGAGTTGTTCCAGTGAGCTCATGCGTATGTCAGCCTGATAGGTCAGCCCGGTGTGTGTCGATCAGCTTGAAAATAAAAAACGGGGCACAGGCTCATCACCTCTGCCCCGCCAGGACTTGCTGTGCCGGCCCGCTTGTCGGCGGGCCGGGTCGCCTGCTTAAGCGGCGATGGTGGCCTTCACCTGATTGACGATGGCTGCGAAGGCAGCCTTGTCCATCACGGCCATGTCGGCCAGCACCTTGCGGTCGAGACCGATCGATGCCTTCTTCAGGCCGTTCATGAACACGCTGTAGGTCAGGCCATGCTCGCGCGAAGCCGCGTTGATACGGGTGATCCACAGCGCGCGGAAGACGCGCTTCTTGTTGCGGCGATCGCGGTACGCGTACTGGCCGGCACGCATGACGGCCTGCTTGGCGACGCGATAGACGCGGCTGCGACGACCACGATAGCCTTTGGCGGCGTCGAGGACTTTCTTGTGACGGGCCCGTGCGGTTACCCCACGTTTAACTCTTGGCATTGTGTGCTCCTGTTGTCAGAGTGAGGTTAGGCGAAGGGCATCATCGCGCGGATCGAGTCCATGTTCGTCTCATGAACGTCGACGGCTCCACGCAGCTGGCGCTTGTTCTTGGTGGTCTTCTTGGTCAGGATGTGGCGCTTGAAAGCCTGGCCACGCTTGACGGTACCGCCCGGGCGAACGCGAAAACGCTTCTTCGCGCTGCTCTTGGTCTTCATTTTTGGCATGACGAAATCTGCCCTTTTACGGGCAGCTCCTTTATTTGACGATTGCAGGTGGCAGCAACCGCTGCTCTTGGATGCCTGCACTCGCTTCTTGTGTCGACGGAATCGAGTCCGCCGACCCTTGCGTCCCTGCCTGGCGGCAGGAGCGCGGATTCTAGCAAAAAATCAGCGACTTACAAAACCGACGGCGAGGCCGTCGGCTTACTTCTTCTTCTTCGGCGCCAGCACCATCACCATCTGGCGGCCTTCCATCTTCGGGAACTGCTCGACCTGGCCATACGG
>CAZTIF010000083.1:0-14972 GCA_964613635.1 uncultured Bifidobacterium sp.
AACGCCGGCAAGTGCCGCATCCGCCTGAAAGGCGAAACCGAGTGGACCACCTACGAAGGCGGCCAGAGCTTCAACGTGCCGGGCAATTCAAGCTTCGACATCGAAACGATCGAGACGCTCGACTACGTCTGCCACTTCGGCTGATCCTCCCTCCTCCGTGCGCAAGATGCAAACCAGCCTGCATCTTGCGCATCGCAGTACCCCCTCCGCCTGACCGCTGCTAATTTCCGCACGCGGGTTTCCGAAGCTGTTGTGATTTCTCATAGATCCGCTCATGTCCGATTGACTAACCAGCGGGTAGCTTTTAAGCTACAAACATCCCATGCCGGAATTGCAGCGTTATGTCATGCCGAATGGCAGCTCGCCCTTTGGTGAATGGTTCCAAGGTCTCAAAGACCCTGTGTTCAAAGCGAGAATTCGAATGCGCTTGCGCCAGCTGGAGCTGGGGAATTTTGGCGATTGCGCGCCGGTGGGTGAAGGTGTGATCGAACTGCGCATTCATTTCGGATCAGGTTATCGAATTTACTGCGGACGATATGGCACCGAAGTGATTCTTCTGCTGAGCGGAGGCGACAAGCGCTCACAAACCGAAGACATCAGGCGCGCCAAGGGCATGTGGGCAGACTGGAAGGAGCGGCAATCATGACAAGATACAAGGCATGTACATCACACCATGACCTCGAAGTCGAGGAGCTGCGTGCAGATCGTGAACAGGCCATTGCCTATCTGAAGGTCGCGATGGAATCGCTCGATGACCCGGAGGATCGTGCGGCTGGCTTGCTTGCGCTACGCGCAATCGCCGAGGCGTATGGTGGACTGGGCAAGATTGCGCAAGAAGCCGGGATCAGTCGAGAGTCCCTGTATCGCGCACTCTCGCCTGATGGAAACCCGACATTAAAAACCTTGATCGCCGTGCTGAAGACCGTCGGCATGCGTCTTTCCGTCGAAGCCGCAGGTCGTCCCTGAGCCCCAGAGCCCCTGAGCATGTAGTCGCCGATGGTTTGATCTACACGTATTCACGCCAGGAACCGCATGACGAAGCACAAAGCCCATGTTCCGCACCACGAAGCCACAGTCGAGAAACTGCCGAATGGCGAATTGCGAGTAAGGGCGGCGCGACCTACCGGCACGTTGGATGGCTTTATCGGACTCCTCGCCGGCAAGACCAAAAAGGTCGTCAGCATCGAAGCAATGAACGACGCGGCAGCGAACGGTTGGGCTGGCAAATCTGGAAGCGGGCGGCGATTTCGCCGATGGCATCATGGCCTATGAAGGCACATGGCTGGGCGGAGAGACCTTCGTGTCGTTTGACAGGAAAGCAGTCAAGCTGTTGTCCGAACAAGGAGAAGCAGCACAACTCCTCTCCTGAGCCGGAATCAAACGATCACCGGCTCAGGCTCCAGCACCACGTCAAAGCGCAGCCTGACATCCTCGATGATCTGGCGCGCCAGCTTCAGTACGTCGGCGCCGCTCGCCCCGCCCCGGTTCACCAGCACCAGCGCCTGCTTCTCGTGCACGCCGGCCGGCCCGAGTGACTTCCCTTTCCAGCCGCACTGGTCGATCAGCCAGCCCGCCGCGAGCTTGTAGCTGCCATCGGCCTGCGGATAGCTGACCAGCGCAGGATGCTGCGCCAGCAGCGCATCACGTTTCGCGCTGCTGACCACCGGGTTTTTGAAGAAGCTGCCCGCATTGCCCAGCTGCGCCGGATCGGGCAGCTTGCGCTTGCGGATCGCAATCACCGCGTCGCTGATGTCTTGTGCAGTCGGCTCTGCGATGCCGCGCACCGAGATCTCCGCGGCCAGCTCCGCATAACGCAGGTTCGGCTGCCAGCGTTTCGGCAGCGCGAATGTCACCTCGAGGATCACTGCACGTTCGCGCAGCGCATGCTTGAACACGCTGTCCCGATAGCCGAAAGCACAGTCGCCCTTGGCCAGCGTGATCACTTCGCCGCTCGAAAAATCGAAAGCCCGCAGCGAATGAAAATGCTCGGCCAGCTCGCTGCCGTAAGCGCCGATGTTCTGTATCGGCGACGCGCCGACACTGCCAGGGATCAGCGACAGATTCTCCAGCCCGGGCAGGCCATGTTCGAGTGTCCAAAGCACGAAGCCATGCCAGTTTTCGCCGGCCTGCGCGGTGACGAACACGCTGTTGGCGTCTTCGCCGCTGACCACCGTGCCGCGGTTCGCCATGTGCAGCACCAGCCCGTCGAAATCGCGCTGCAGCAGCAGGTTGCTGCCACCGCCCAGCACCAGCCGCGGCAGCCCAAACAGCGCCGGAGCGGCACGTACTGCCCGCAACGCATCGACGCCGCCAACGGGCAGGTAAAAGGCCGCGTGGGCATCGATACCAAAGGTGTTCAGGTCGCGCAGCGACTGGCCATGCCGAATGTCAGGGGGAGTTGCCATAGGCGAGCGATTATACCGGCGGGCATTCCGGCGGCTGCGTTGCGTCCACTATAATGCGCGGCATTGTTCAATCATCAGGAGGATCCCCATGCCATCATTCGACGTCGTCTCCGAAGCCAACCAGGTCGAGGTGAAGAACGCGGTCGACCAGGCGAACAAGGAGATCACGACCCGCTTCGACTTCAAGGGCAGCGACGCACGCATCGAGCAGAAAGAGCGCGAACTGACCGCCTATGCCGACAGCGAATTCCAGCTCAGCCAGGTGCGTGACGTGCTGACGACCAAGATGAGCAAGCGGAACGTCGACGTTCGCTTCCTCGATCTCGGCAAGATCGAGAAGATCGGCGGCGACAAGGTCAAGCAGGTGATCAAGGTGAAGAACGGCATCGAGTCGGATGCCGCGAAGAAGATCCAGCGCATCATCAAGGACAGCAAGATCAAGGTGCAGGCCAGCATCCAGGGCGACACGCTGCGCGTGCAGGGTGGCAAACGTGATGACCTGCAGACCACGATCGCGCTGCTGAAAAAGGAAGTGACGGACCTGCCGCTGGAATTCAACAATTTCCGCGACTGACGCCGCCGCGCGCACCCGCATCCGGGAGAGCACGCACCAAAGCAAAAGGGCCGGTTCATCGAACCGGCCCTTTGCACTTTGCCTTCGCTTTACCCTTCCGACTCGCTGCGCAGGCGACGCTGCCTGACTGACGCCGCGAGATTTTCCAGCACCTGCAGGCTGCTGTCCCAGTCGATGCAGCCGTCGGTGATCGACTGGCCATAGGTCAGCTCCCTGCCCGGCACCAGGTCCTGGCGACCGCCGACCAGATGCGATTCAACCATCACGCCGATGATGCGGTCGTCGCCGGCGGCAACCTGCTCGCCGATGTTGGCGCAGACCGGCACCTGGTTTTCCGGCTTCTTCGAGCTGTTCGCATGCGATGCGTCGATCATCAGCTTCTGCGACAGGCCGTTCGCGCCGAGCGCGATGCAGGCTTCTTCGACGCTGGCTGCATCGTAGTTCGGCGCCTTGCCGCCGCGCAGGATGATGTGGCAATCCTCGTTGCCGGCGGTCGACACGATGGCCGAGTGACCACCCTTGGTCACCGACAGGAAGTGGTGCGGCTGCGAAGCGGCCTTGATCGCGTCAGCCGCGATCTTGATGTTGCCGTCGGTGCCGTTCTTGAAGCCGACCGGGCAGGACAGGCCGGATGCGAGTTCGCGGTGCACCTGCGACTCGGTCGTGCGTGCGCCGATCGCGCCCCAGCTGATCAGGTCGGCGATGTACTGCGGGCTGATCACATCGAGGAATTCGGTGCCGGCCGGCAGGCCGAGTTCGTTGATCTGCATCAGCAGCTCGCGCGCGATGCGCAGGCCATCGTTGATGCGGAAGCTGTTGTCGAGGTAAGGGTCGTTGATCAGGCCCTTCCAGCCGACCGTGGTGCGCGGCTTCTCGAAGTAGACGCGCATGACGATCTCGAGGTCATCCTTGAAACGCTCGCGCTGCTCGACCAGACGGCGCGCATACTCCATGCCGGCCTTGGTGTCATGGATGGAGCAGGGGCCGATGACGACCATCATGCGGTCGTCCTGGCCGTGCAGGATGCGATGCAGTGCCGTGCGCGCATTCGCGGTCACGGTGGCGATTTTCTCCGAACAGGGAAATTCCCGGATCAGGTGCGACGGCGGCGTCAGTTCCTTCAATTCTCTAATCCTCAGGTCGTCGGTGCGGGGCATGGCATCTCCAGGAATGATTCGGGTTCTAATCTGTACGCAGAAAACAAAAAACCGCCATTCCTGGCGGTTTTCAAGATTCGGTTTCGGTTCTTTGCTTTTACGTGAACTTACCGCTTCTCCACCGCCCGGGGGCTGGGGTAGCTAAAGTAAAAGTGAAAGTAAAAGCGCAGAACGGACATCGTTTTCAACACTTCAGGTTCAATCGAAGGTCGATGGTGCTATAAATCAGCGGCTTTGGCAAGTGAGGCTGACAGATTGGCAATCAGCCCGTGCCGCCGACCGTCAGGTCTTCGATCCGCAGCGTCGGCTGGCCCACGCCGACCGGCACGCTCTGGCCATCCTTGCCGCAGACACCGACGCCGGAATCGAGTTTCATGTCGCGGCCGATCATGGACACGCGGTTCAGCACATCCGGCCCGTTGCCGATCAGGGTCGCGCCCTTCACCGGATAGGCGAGCTTGCCATCCTCGATCATCCACGCCTCGCTGGCCGAGAACACGAACTTGCCGTTGGTGATGTCGACCTGGCCGCCACCGAAGTTAACGGCATACAGGCCCTTCTTCACCGACGCGATGATCTCTTCCGGATCGCGGTCGCCGGCCAGCATGTAGGTGTTGGTCATGCGCGGCATCGGCAGGTGCGCATACGATTCCCGCCGGCCATTGCCGGTGGGCTGCATCTTCATCAGCCGCGCGTTCAGCGTGTCCTGGATGTAGCCGCGCAGGATGCCGTCCTCGATCAGCGTGGTGCACTGGGTCGGGTGGCCTTCGTCATCGACGTTGAGCGAGCCGCGGCGATCGGCCAGCGTGCCGTCATCGACCACGGTCACGCCCTTGGCGGCAACGCGCTCGCCGATGCGACCGGAAAATGCGCTCGAACCCTTGCGGTTGAAGTCGCCTTCGAGTCCGTGCCCGATCGCTTCGTGCAGCAGCACGCCGGGCCAGCCCGGGCCGAGCACCACCGTCATCGGGCCGGCGGGCGCGGGACGCGCGTCGAGGTTGGTCAGCGCAGAATTCACCGCGTCGCTTGCGTATTTTTCGAGCAGCTCGTCGCTGAAATAGCCGAAGTCGTAGCGGCCGCCGCCACCGGCGGTGCCGATTTCGCGCCGGCCGCCCTGCTCGGCGATCACGGTCAGCGACAGCCGGACCAGCGGACGAATGTCGGCGGCGATCACGCCATCGCTGCGCACCACCAGCACCACGTCATGTTCGCCGGACAGGCCGGCCATCACCTGCACGATGCGCGGATCTTTTGCGCGCGCGATGCGCTCGAGCTTTTCGAGCAGCTGCACCTTCGCAGTGGCGTCCAGCGACACCACCGGATCCTTCTGCAGGTACAGCGCGCGTGCCGAGCCGGGACGGATCGCGGACGCGACCTTCACGCGGCCGGCGCCCTGGCGCGCAATCGTGCGCGTGGCTGCGGCAGCTTCCATCAGCGCGCGCTCGGAAATGTCGTCGGAATAGGCAAACGCAGTCTTGTCGCCGGACACGGCGCGCACGCCGACGCCCTGGTCGATCGAGAAGCTGCCGGTCTTGACGATGCCTTCTTCGAGGCTCCAGCTCTCGCTCTTGGTGTGCTGGAAATACAGGTCGGCGTAATCGACCTTGTGCGCGAAGATGGTCCCCATCACTGACAGCAGCTTGCCCTCGTCGAGGCCGTAGGGCGTCAGCAGGATGTTGCTGGCGGTGGCTTGCGCGTGCAGGTTGGGTTCGATGATCTTCATGGGGGATTCGCGGCCGGTAATGTCGAACCCCGATTCTAATGGATAGCGCCGGCGTGCGTCGGCGCAGCCTCGGGCCCGCGTTACAGCTTCCGGTGCCGCAGCGCCGGCAGGCTGCGGCGCACGCTGTCCATCCAGTCGCGGTCGACCTCGCCGCTGACGATGCCCTCGCCCTCGGCCAGTTCCGTGCGGATCTCGCCCCAGGGATCGACCAGCATGCTGTGCCCCCAGGTCTGCCGGCCGTTCGGATGATGCCCGCCCTGCGCGGCGGCGAGCACGAAACACTGGTTCTCGATCGCCCGCGCGCGCAGCAGGATCTCCCAGTGCGCGCGGCCGGTGGTGCAGGTGAACGCGGACGGCACGACGATCAGGTCGCAATGGCCCATAGCACGGTACAGCTCGGGAAAGCGCAGGTCGTAGCAGATCGACAGGCCGATGCGCGCAAACGGCGTCTCGAGCAGCCCGATCTCGCTGCCGGGCAGGATGGTGCGCGACTCGTCGAACGACTCGGTGCCGCGGTTGAATCCGAACAGGTGGATCTTGTCGTAGCGCGCGGCCTGCGCGCCGTCCGGCGCATAGGCCAGCAGCGAATTGAGCACCTTGCCCGGTTCGCGCGAACGCAGCGGCACGGTGCCCCCGAGCAGCCACACGCCCGCCTGCGCGGCAAGTTCGGCCATGAAGGCCTGCAGCGGACCGTCACCGGGCGACTCCGCTTGATCGACCTTGTCGGTTTCGCGGTGGCCGAGAATGGCCCAGTATTCCGGCAGCAGCACCAGCCGCGCGCCGGCGGCAGCCGCTTCCAGCACCAGGCGCTCGGCAGTGCGCCGGTTCTCGGCCGGATCCGGCGTCGACACCATCTGGATCGCGGCCACCCGGAATTTGCGGCCGGATGCCTCGTCATTCATTGCGTCTGTACTCATTGCGTCTGTGCTCATTGGGCGCTGGTCTCCGGTTCGGCGGGCAGCTTGCGGCGGCTCGCCACTTTCTTGATGACCGGATCCTTCCAGGGCCCGGTCACCTGGTATTCCTGGGTCAATGCCGCCGACAGCGGATTCTTCAGCACGTATTGCGCGAGGAACGCTCCCAAGCCGACCACCGGATTGACCGCCAGCCCGTACAGCACCGACGCACCGCCGGCATTCAGGTCGGGAATCACGACCACGTTCAGATTCTGCGTCTCCTGTGCGAGATCGACCGTGCCATCCATCAACACCAGTGCTTGCGGTCCGCGCATCTTGAAGCTGTCGCTGGTCAGGACGCCGCGGGAGATTGTCGCGGTGCTGGCGATCGAGTCGAAACTGAAGCCCTCGGAAAACACGTCGCGGAAATCCAGCGTCAGGCGACGCGGCAGCGACTGCAGGCTCATCACGCCGAGCAGCTTGGCAACGCCCGGATCGGCCTTCAGGAACTGGCCCGCGCCGAGCTTCAGGCTGAGCTTGCCGGCCATGCTGGGAAAATCGAAGGTGGCCGGATCGCCGCGCCAGTTGAGCTCGCCTTCCATCTTGCCCTTGCCGCCCTTGAGGGTGCGCGCGAAGCCCATGCGGTCGAGCAGCATGCCGGCGTCGGCGATATCGAGCTCGTAATTCAGCGCCGTCTGTCCGCCGGTCAGGCCGGTGATCCACTGGCCGGTCGCAAACATGCTGGCGCCGGGATTGAAGAGGGCGAGCCGGCTGATGCGCCATTCGCGGCCCGGCCCGGTGGACAGGCCGGCATTGGTAGCAACCAGTTCGAGACGGCCAAGGCGCATGCCGCGCAGCTCGAAATTCTCGACCACGATATCGAGGCCGGGCAATTCCGTGAATGCGGGCCGACGTCCGCTCAGGATATCGGACATGTCGGAAGCCATCGTCGGTTCGATCCTGAGCTTGGTCAGGCGCGCACTGAGCTTGCCTGCGCCACGCTCGGACAAGGGATCTTCCCACGACGCGCGGCCGGCGATTTCGTCCGAGCTGACGCTGAACTGCCAGCCGTTGCGGCTGCGCGAGATGCCGACTGTCGCGTTCTCGATCGTGCGCTCGGCAAAGGTCAGTTCGCCGGCGCGCAGGCTGACCATGTCGGGCATCAGGTAGGCCGCCGCCGACAACGCCGCGGCGCCATCGCCCGCGGCGCCACCCTCATTGCCCAGCCCGGACACGAGTCCGCGCCACGCATCGAGGTTCAGCGACGACAGGCTGACCGCCAGCGCAACGCCGCTGTCCGGCATGCCCGGATTGGCGTTCACGCCGATCCCGCCGCGCAGCACGCGCCAGGGCGCATCCTTGCCGGCGGCGCGCTGGCGCAGGTAGCGCGCCGAAATCGAGCGCCCGAGGCTGATGCGCATCTCTTCCTGCTCGTATCCGGCCTCGGGCGTGCCGGCTGGCGCGATGGTCAGCCGCAAGGGGAGGTTCTCGCCGGCGACTTTCTGCAGCGGCGACGGCAGGTCCATGGCGAGTCCGCCAAGGCTGGAGTCGAGCGAGAAATCGAGCCGCTGGTGCCTTACCTTCACGCTGGCTGCATACCGGGCGTTGCCGGACAGCCGCCTTGCCAGTCGCTTGAGTTCGGCCCCGGGGGCGGCGCGCACGATGCCGTCGGCGGTCACGCTGCCATCGATCTTCACGGCCGTGCTGCCGTCGCGCTGCGTGCCGCCCGACAGCACGACCGGGCCGCCCAGGAAATTGCCCTGCACGCCCTGCAGCTGGAAACCCTGCCCGGAAAAACCCAGCTCGCCATTCAGTTGCGTGACGGCAGGCAAGGACTTCCACAGCTGCACGTCGTTGCCGGCGAAGCGCACGCTGCCCTGCACCACCGGCTGGCCGACCGCAGTCAGCGGCAGCTGCATCTTCAGGTTCAGGCGCGCATTGCCACCGGCGCGCGTTTCCTCGGTGAAGTCTTCGATCCAGCTGCCGATCGGCGTGTTGTTGACGTAGTTCAGCATGGGCTGCATCGGGCCGGTCGCGCTGCCGTTGACGTCAAGCACAGGATGCTCTGCAAAGAAATCCGGTATCACCACGTCCACCCCGGCCAGCGGCACGCCCAATGTCCTGGCGCTGTCCGCATGAACATGCAGTCGCGTGCGGTCGATCGTGAGCCGTCCCTCGATGTCCTCGATCCGGGGCCAGACTGGCGTCCGATGGTCCGGTCCGAGCTCCAGCGGGGCCGGGCTGAGCCGGGCGTGCGAGACCTGTGCGCTGACGCGGAACACGCCGCCCGGAGCCGGGTTGCCGGGCGCCGGCAGGAAAGGAAACTTGTCGAGGTCGCCGCGGATGACGAGGTTGACATCGTCGGCATGGCCGTCTTGCAGGGCGGCGCTCATCCACTCCCGCGTTTCGGGGCCGGTGACCGCCGGCAGGTAGCCCACCACACGCGACAGCCGGACCGTGGGAAAGTGCGCCTTCAGGTCGATCTCGCCGAGCTTGCCCGGCACCAGCGGCCAGGGCAGCACGTGGGTCGCATCGGCGCGACCGCGCAGGTCGGACTGCAGGAAATCCATGCCCGCGACCCGCACCGCCAGCTGCTTGCGGTTGTTACGGAAGGACCAGCTGCCGTCGAGCGAGAGTTCGTCGAATTCGAGCACGGACTCGTTCAGGTAGCCGGCCAGCTGCAGCGTGCTGTGCTCGCCTTTGAGCCGCACCTTGCCGCCGTCCTGGTTCGCGTCGATCACGCCGGACAGTCCCTCGAAGCCGGGGATGCCGGCGCTGCCGTCTGTGGGCAGCTGCTGGCGCAGCGCGAGGCGCTCGAAGCTGCCGCTGACACGAAAATTGCCGGCCCCGGGCAGGGCGCCGTCCCAGCTGGCGGCGAAGTCGCGCAGCTGGCCGCGCGGCGCGAATTGGTCCAGCAGCCGGCGCTCGTCCGGCGACAGCGGCAGGTAGGCCGCGAGCCCGGCGAGCGCAGCGAGGTCGAGTTCGCTGATCTTCAGTTCGTGGCGTTCGGCACGGCCACCGCTGGCCGCCGAGTAGTGGTGGCTGACGGTGGTTCGCGGCAGCACGGCGCCCTGCCCGGTGCGCAGCGAAAAATTGGTCAGGGTCAGCGCATGCCCCTGCACGCCGAACGACAGCAGCTTTTGCTTCAGCCCGCTGGAAGTCTCGCCGGCCGAAATGCGCCCGCTGACCGCCACGATCCTGAGCGGCTCAAGTCCTTCGCCGAGCGTCGCCGAAACGTCCTTCAGGTCGAGGTCGGCGGTGACGTTGTCGATCACGCCGCGATTGAAGTTGAGCCAGGTACGCACCGCTCCGCGTCCGCCCTCCAGTTCCCATGGCAGGTCGATGTAGCGCTTCCATCCCTCGATGTCGGTATCGCGCCAGTCGAGGTAAAGCTCGCCGATCCACTCGCCGTAATTCGAGCGGTGCGCGCTGAACGGGGGGCGCACGAATTCGGCGCGCAGGTCGACCGGCGCAGCCAGCGCCGAGGGCGGCGTCGCGCGCAGCGCGACACGATGCGAACGCCACTTGTTGCGCAGTACGAAGCTGATGTCCGTCAGCGCCAGCTCCGGCGCGGCACGCTTGCGGTCGATCCATCGCAGCGTGCCACCACGGATGATGACCTCCCGCTGCGACAGCAGCCAGTCCAGCCCGCGTCCGTCGTCCGGCTGGTCGGTGTCGATCGCGATGCCGGCAACGAAGAGCCGGCCGGCGGCATCGCGCTCGGCTTCGAGGTGGGGATCGAGCAGTTCAAGGGAGGCCAGCCGCAGCTGGCCCAGCACGGTCAGCCAGGACAGCGTCGCATTCACCTGCGGCAGCTGCAGCGCGCGTTCGCCGCGGTCATCCTGGATCACCACGTTCTCCAGCTGCAGCTGCGGATGCAGCCCGTGCCAGCTGGCGCGGATGCCGCTGATCGTCACCGGCCGGTCAAGCAGGCTGCTGACCAGCTGCGCGACCTGCGGCTTGTAATGATCGATGTTGGGCAGGACGACATAACGCAAGCCCAGGAACAGCAGACAAAACGCGAAGTAGCCCGCGACCAGCGCGAACATCAGCCAGGACAAGGCGCGGTGGGTCGCGCGATTCGCGGCGGCGAACGCCGACACCAGCGCACCCCATGCGCTGATGACGCGGCTTCGCAGTGAACTGGAATGGTCAGGATGGGTCGACATCAGTCGGAAGTTGGCATGGTTCCGCGCGGCACACGTCAGCGTCGGCGAATACCGCTTCCCGCTTTATCGTTATCATACCCGTAAGCGGGCGCACGCTCCCAGATGTCCGAGGCACAATCCATCATGACCACCAACCTGTCTTTGACTCCTCCCCTGCCGTCCAGGTTCGTTGAACGCTGGCTGGCAGCGTCGCCGGCCCGCGCTCCGCTGCTGGCCAAGCTGTGCGAAGTGAAGCTGTCGGAACTGGATTTCAATCAGTGGCTGGCAGCGCAGCAGGAGGACGCGCCCACGCTGCGTGCCGCGATGCGCCGCCTGCGCAACCTGCTGGTCTGCGCCATCGCGATGCGTGACGTGTCCGGACGAGCCGACCTGGCCGAGGTGGTCGATGCCATTTCCGGCTTTGCCGATTTCGCGGTACGCACCCACCTCGCCGACCTGCATGCCGCGATGACGGACGTGCACGGCGTGCCGACCGGCGCCGAATCCGGCCGGCCGCAGCAGATGATCGTGGTCGGCATGGGCAAGCTGGGCGGCGGCGAACTGAACGTGTCGTCCGACATCGACCTGATCTTCCTGTATCCGGAGGGCGGCGAGACGGTCACGCAGCGCGACGACCAGCGCGCGCTGTCGAATCACGAATTCTTCACCCGGCTCGGCCGCAAGCTGATCGCGGACATTGCCGAGATCACCGAAGATGGCTTCAGCTTCCGGGTCGACATGGCGCTGCGGCCGAACGGCGCGTCGGGCCCGCTGGCGGCCAGCTTCGCGATGCTGGAAGACTACCTGCTGGTGCAGGGCCGCGAATGGGAGCGCTACGCCTGGGTCAAGGCGCGCGCGCTGACGGGCGACTCGGCCGACATCGCGCAGCTCGAACGGCTGGTGACGCCTTTCGTCTATCGCCGTTACCTCGATTTCGGCGCGATCAACGCGCTGCGCAACATGCATGCGCAGATTCGCGCCGAGGTGGTGCGGCAGGAGACGCGCCACCCGGAACGCGACGTGAACGTGAAGCTCGGGCGTGGCGGCATTCGCGAGGTCGAGTTCCTTGCCCAGGTATTCCAGCTGATTCGCGGCGGCCGCGACCCCGGCCTGCGCGATCGCTCCACCCGCAATACACTGCGCACGCTGGCCGACAAGAAGCTGCTCGCGCCGGACGTGGTCGAGCGGCTGCTCGACTCCTATGTTTTCCTGCGCAACCTCGAGCACCGGATACAGTACCTCGACGATGCGCAAAGCCATGTGCTGCCGCCGTCGAACGAAGACCGGCAAAGGATTGCGGCGATGACGGGCCATGCGGACGTGGCCGCGTTGAAGCAAGCATACGAGGATTGCAGCCGCTGGGTCGCGGCGCAATTCGATGCGATCTTTGAAGACAAGGCGACCGCGACGACCGACGATGCTTCCTCGGCGCCGGTACCGGTGCTGGAAGAAGTCGACGAGGCGACGCTGGTGCAATACCTGGGCTCGCTGAACTATGACGACCCGGACGGGTCGGCGACCCGCCTGCTGAGCAGCTGGCGCTCCAGCCGTATCCAGGCGATGCCGTCCGAGCGCAAGCAGCAGCTGCAGACGCTGATGCGTAATGCGCTGCAGGAGATCGCGCGCCAGGGCGGTTCGTGTGCACAGACGCTGAACCGGGTGGTGGATTTCTTCGAGGCGATCGCGCGCCGTTCGGCCTACCTGTCCTTGCTGACCGAATTCCCGCAAGCGCTGGAACGGGTGATACGCATGATGGCGGCCAGCGACTGGGCCGCGCGTTACCTCACGCGCCATCCGGTGCTGATGGATGAGCTGCTCGACGATCGCAGCCTGCATGCCGAGCCGGACTGGAAAGCCTTCGGCCACGAATGCCAGCAGCGGCTGGCCGCCTTTGCCGGCGATACCGAACGCCAGATGGATGTGCTGCGCGAGCTGCACCATGCGCAGCTGTTCCGCTTGCTGGCGCAGGATCTGGGCGGCGTACTGACGGTGGAAAGGCTGGCTGACCATCTGTCGGCGCTGGCCGATGTGCTGGTAGGCGCAACGCTGTCGGCCGTCTGGCAAACCCTGCCGAACCGGCATCGCGAAGTGCCGGCCTTCAGCGTGATCGCGTACGGCAAGCTGGGCGGCAAGGAGCTTGGCTATGCATCCGACCTCGATGTGATCTTCCTGTATGACGACGAAGACCAGGAGTCACCGGCACTGTATGCAAAGCTTGCGCAGCGCTTCATCACCTGGATGACCAGCCATACACCGGCCGGCATCCTGTTCGACATCGATATCGCGCTGCGGCCGGACGGCGCCAGTGGCTTGCTGGTGTCATCGTTTGCGTCGTTCGAGAAGTACCAGCGCAGCTCGGCCTGGGTCTGGGAGCACCAGGCCCTGACGCGGGCGCGCTTCTGTGCCGGCGACTCGCAGATCGGCCAACGTTTCGAGCAATTGCGCATTGCGATGCTGCGGCAGCCGCGCGATCGCGAAACGCTGAAACAGGAAGTGCTGACTATGCGGCAGCGCATGCATGATGCGCACCCCAACCGTTCGGACAAGTTCGACTTGAAGCATGACCCGGGCGGCATGATCGACATCGAATTCGTCGTGCAGTATCTGGTGCTGGCGCATGCCTGTGACTTCGTCGCACTGACCGGCGACATCGGCAATATCGCGCTGTTGAAGCTGGCCGGGCAGATCGGGCTGATCGATGACGGCCTGGCGGCCGAAGTTGCCGATGCATATCGCCAGTTCCGCCGCCTGCAGCACCGAATTCGGTTGCGCGGCGATGACCGCGCAAGGGTTGAAATTTCCGAGGTGCAACAGATGCGCGATGCCGTGGTCAGGCTTTGGGCGGGGATATTCAACGTCGCGCCGTAGCACCCTTCAGGACGCCAGCTGCGCGCGATGCATCATTCTGTTGGCACGCAGCAACGCGTCGAATTTCCGGGTATCGGGCACCGGTATTATTGAAATGGCAATTTCAATAAACGGCCGTCGCCCTCGCGTCGGTCAATCACCGATAGAGCGTACCCATGAAAACCACCGCCCTGCTTGCTGCCGCATGCCTGGCTCTGCTCGCCGGCTGTGCGAGTCCGCCGCCCAAAGACACCATGGCCAAGAGCAACCTGACCGCAGGTCAGGTCAGCCTGACCCTGAAGAAAAATCAGACGACGCAGCAGGAAGTCGTCGAAACCTTCGGCTCGCCCAATCTCGTCACCCAGAGTGCCGATGGGGAGGAAATCTGGACTTACCAGCGGCATGCGACCGTGTCGAATGCCAGCAGCAGCGGCTTCAGCGCCACCATCATCCTGCTCTCCGGTAGCAGCAATACCTCCGGGTTCGAGCAGTCCAGCCGGACCATCACGCTGATCATCAAGTTCAAGGAAGTCAACGGCGTCAAGACGGTCGTCGACTTCTCGTCTCGTTCTTCATCCTTCTGAGGAGTAATGCATGAAAATCCCTTACATCCTCGCCCTGTCGATGACCATGCTGCTCGGCGGCTGCGCGATCGACAATCCGGCACCGCAAAAGACGTCGCTGGAAATCCAGTCATTCCAATCGCGACAATTCGAGACAGACAAGAAGACGGCATTCAATTCGACGATGTCGGTGTTCCAGGATCTGGGCTACATCGTCAGTTCTGCCAGCATCGAAACCGGCTTCATCGCAGCGGAGTCGCCGACCAAGGGCGCACAGGGCATGGCCGCCTTCTTCGAGGCACTCGGCAGCATGCGCTCCGAAGGCCGTACCGCCGTGACCGCCTTTGTCGAAGAAATCGGACCGAAGGCGACGAAAGTCCGGCTGAATTTCGTACAGCGTGACAAGACGCTGATGGAATATGGGAAGCAGGCGAACAATGACAAGCCGATCATGGACCCGAAAGTGTATGAAGCCGCTTTCAACAAGATCGGTGATGCCGTGTTCGTCAGGACGGCACAAAAATAAATTATTACGGGTCTCACGGCCCGGAAGAAAAAAACCCCGCATTGAACTGACCCCCAAGAGTTGGACGACTCTTGGGGGTTTTTTTAGGTTCATCGCGCTTTTCCGGGGAAGGCGGCCTTGATTTTCAGGAAGA
>CAZTIF010000084.1:0-14793 GCA_964613635.1 uncultured Bifidobacterium sp.
TCAGCTTGGCGATGATCGCCTTGGCCTCGTCTTCCTTCTCGACCAGGATGTGGCGTGCGCGGTATTCCTTCGGCGGCAGGGTTGCCTTGTATTTGTCGAACTCGGCCTTCATCTCTTCTTCCTTGACCGGGTTCTTCGCGACGTATTCCTGGGCCAGTGCACGGATCACGATCGACTGGCGCGCCATGTCGAGCTGGCTCTTGATCTCGGGACGGTTCGAGATGCCCTGGCGGTCGGCTTCCTGCGCGAGCACTTCGCGGTTGATCAGCTCGTCCTTGATCATCGAACGCATCTCGGGCGTGTCTTTCTGGCCCTGCTGCACCATCTGCTTGACCATCGACTCGACACGCGAGGTCGGGATGGCCTTGCCGTTGACGACAGCGACGTTTTGCGCGTAAGCAGGGACGGAAGCGACAGCGGCTACGGAGGCGGCAAGCACCACCAGCAGGCGGGCAGGTTTCAGATTCTTCATGGATAAGGTATGGATATGTTGATCAAAAATGCCTGAGACGACGGTCAGGAAGCCTGCGCTTCCTCGGGTGTCTGCAAGGTCATTGCGAGCGCGTGTATTTCTTTTTTCATCATCTCGCGCAGGCAATCATACACCAGCCGATGGCGGCCAACCTTGCTCAGTCCCTCGAAGCGTGCGGACACCATTTTCAGCCGGTAATGGCCGCCGCCGGAGGCAGCGCCGGCATGGCCGGCGTGCAGGTGCGATTCGTCTTCGACCACGCATTCGAGCGGGTCGATGCCGGCGGTCAGCAGCGCGCGGATGCGTTCCGGCCGGTTCATTCGGCCTCCTTCATGTAACGCGACAGGTAGACGCTCTGCGCAATCACGAACGCGATCATCAGCCCGAGGAAGCCGAACAGCTTGAAGTTGACCCAGAATGCCAGCGGCATCGTGAACGCGACGTACAGGTTGACCACGCCCATCAACGCGAAGAACACGCCCCACGCAAGATTGAGCCGCGACCAGACGGCGTCGGGCAGCTGCATCTGCTTGCCCATCATCGAGCGCATCAGGTTCTTCCCGAACAGCAGCGGCGCGCCGAGCAGCACCAGCGCGAAGCACCAGTACAGCACGGTGGGCTTGAGCTTGATGAACTGCTCGTCATGAAAATAGATGGTGGCGCCGCCGAACAGCACGATGATCACCAGCGACACCCACAGCATGTTGTCGACCGGCTTGCGGCGGGCGAGCAGCCACAGTACCTGGCCCAGGGTTGCCAGGATGGCCACCGCCGTGGCCAGCAGGATAGGCGCCTGCTGCAGCGTGACTTCGCCGCCGGACACCAGCCCGGACAGGTACTGGCTGCCGAAGGCCTGCGCCGCGTCGGGACTGGCGCCGGCGATCTTGAAGACGGCGAAAAAGAGAATGACAGGGAAGAGGTCGAACAGCAGCTTCATGCGGGGCGCTCGGTGTTGGGAGTGAATTTCAGCGAAGCCGAATTGATGCAGTAACGCAGTCCGGTCGGCGGCGGGCCGTCGGGAAAGACGTGGCCAAGGTGCGCGTCGCAGACATTGCACAGGATCTCGGTGCGCAGCATGCCGTGGCTGCGGTCGATGCGCTCGCTGACATGCGCCGGGTCGAGCGGGCGGAAGTAGCTCGGCCAGCCGCAGCCGGAATCGAATTTGGCGTCCGACTCGAACAGCGGCGTGTCGCAGCAGACGCAGGTATAGATGCCGGCTTCATGATGATCCCAGTAGCGCCCGGTGAACGCGCGCTCGGTGGCAGCGTGTCGCGTCACCTCGTATTCCATCGGCTCCAGCATCGCGCGCCATTCGGCATCGGTGCGCACGACTTTCTTGCTTTGCATGTCTTTCTCCACTCTGGTAGCCGCTCACGACGAGCAGCTGACCTCAATGCCGGCCGCCCAGTCGGGCGGCAGCTTCGCATAGGCTTCGTTGTCCGGCTGTTCGTCGAACGGCCGCTGCAGCAATTGCAGCAGGCGTCGAACCTCGGAAAAGTCTTTCTGTTGCGCCTTGTCGATCGCCACCTGCGCAAGGTAATTGCGCAGCACGTATTTCGGGTTTACGCGATCCATCGCCACCTTGCGCGCAGCATCGTCGCTGCCCTCGGCCTGCAGGCGCTGCCGATATTCTACTGACCAAGCATCAAATGCGCTGCGGTCGATGAACAGGTCGCGCAAGGCCTCGTCGCCGCCGGTGGCGGTCAGCCCCGACAGCCGCCGGAAGAACAGCGGGAAATCGACCCGGCCGGCGGCGAGGATGTCGAGCAGTCGGCGGATCAGCGCCTCGTCGCCTTCCCGTACCGTGGCCAGCCCCAGCTTCGCATGCCACAGCGCATCCATCTTTGCGGAAAACGCCGGCTTGTAGACCGCGAGCACTTCCTGCACTTCGTCGACATCGCCTATCAGCGGCAGCATCGCCTGGCCGAGTGCATAGCAATTCCATTCGCCGATCTGCGGCTGCATCCGATAGGAATAGCGGCCGGTGCGGTCGGTATGGTTGCAGATGTGCGCGGGATCGAAGGCTTCCATGAAACCGAACGGGCCGTAATCCAGCGTCTGGCCGAGGATGGACATATTGTCGGTGTTCAGCACGCCGTGCATGAAGCCGACCGCCTGCCAGTGCGCAACCAGTTCGGCGGTGCGGCGGGTGACTTCGCCGAGCAGCGCATGGTAGGGGCGATCAGCGTCGCGCAGCTGCGGATAGCTGCGCGCGATCACGTAATCGGCCAGGGTCTTCAGCTCGTCGGGCCGGTCATTCCAGAACCAGTGCTCGAACGAGCCGAAGCGGACGAAGTTCTGCGACATCCGCGTGACGACGGCGGTGGTCTCGGGCTGTTCGCGCATGACCAGATGGTCCGAACCGATTACGCACAGCGCACGCGTGCTGGGTATGCCGAGCGCCGCCATCGCCTCGGAACACAGGAATTCCCGGATCGACGAGCGCAGCACTGCGCGGCCATCGCCCATGCGCGAATAAGGCGTCTTGCCCGAGCCTTTCAGCTGCAGCTCGAGCGAGCCGCCGGGCTCGGCCGGCGCGGGCGCTTCGCCGAGCAGGATTGCGCGGCCGTCGCCGAGCTGCCCGGCCCAGACGCCGAACTGATGGCCCGAATACACCGCAGCCAGCGGCTGCGATGCCGGCAGTTCGGCATTGCCGCTGAAGACGGCGGCGAACAGCGGCGTATCGAACTCGGCCGGATCGAGCCCGATCAGCGCAGCCGCCTCGTCGCTTGCGCAGACGAGGTAAGGCTCGGGCAAGGGCGTCGAGCGCAGTCGGGTATGGAAGGCCGGCGGCAGCGCGGCATAGCTGTTGGTCAGCGGCAGGTCAGCCAGCCGGCTAGTAGGCAGCTGCTGCAGGTAGGACGAATTCATGGAGGCTTCTGTTAGGATGGTTGCCCGCAGGACGGATTTGCCGATCATCAGCAGAGTCGGCGCACCGCGCCGTCGCGCACGTTCCGGCGCTGCTGCGGGCGTGCGACATTTTGACAGAGAAGAGGAGAGAGTACTTGAACGCAGCGGAGCGCCTCGATATCCCGTCGGTCAGGCATCGCGTCAGTGCCGACGAATGGCAGGTCAGGGTGGACCTGGCTGCCTGTTACCGGCTGGTGGCCGCCTTTGGCTGGTCCGACCTGGTCTTTACCCACATCACGGCGCGTGTGCCGGGCGGCGACCATGAATTCCTGATCAATCCGTATGGCTTGACCTTCGATGAAGTCACCGCATCGTCGCTGGTGAAGATCGACCTGCACGGCAACAAGCTGGACGATTCGCCTTTTCCGGTCAACCCGGCCGGGTTCACGATCCACTCCGCGATCCACGACGCGCGCGAGGATGCGCATTGCGTGCTGCACACGCACACGGTGAACGGCTGCGCGATAGCAGCGCAGGAGGGCGGCGTGCTGCCGATTTCGCAGGCGTCGATCTTCGTACTGAACAGCCTGGCGTATCACGACTATGAAGGCGTGGCGCTGGATGA
Source organism: uncultured Bifidobacterium sp. (assembly GCA_964613635.1). Lineage (GTDB taxonomy): Bacteria > Pseudomonadota > Gammaproteobacteria > Burkholderiales > Burkholderiaceae_D > Pernthalerella. Next base: position 3,948 of record CAZTIF010000084.1, read on the forward strand.
CGGTGAAAAGCCCCGACTGGTGGCCGACCTTGCCGACAAGACTTACCTGATGCTCCGCAATCATGGGCTGCTGACCGTGGGCAGCACGGTGGCTGACGCCTTCCTGAGCATGTATAACTTCGAATCCGCGTGCGCGATACAGGTGAGGGCGATGGCCGGCGGCAGCGCATTGCGACCGATTCCGCAGCCGATCATTGCGAACGCGCTGAACCAGGCGAAGCAGGTGACGCAGTCGAAGTACGGCGCGCTCGCCTGGCCGGCGCTGCTGCGCAAGCTCGAAAGGGACGACCCGGGATACCGCAGCTGAAGCAAAATTCAGCGCAGGGTTGCTGCGTTGCCGCATGAAAAGCGATTGACCAAATGGCAAGCGACGCACAAAAATCCGCGCTGTTGCAGCAAGAAAAATTTATCGGAGACACCATGGTGCAGTACCCGCAGAGCCCATTGATGGGCCGAATGATGAGCCAGCCGCTGCTCATCTCCTCGCTGATCAGCCACGCTGACCGCTATTACGGCGATACCGAAATCGTTTCCCGCCGCGTCGAAGGCGATATTCACCGCTACAACTACCGCGAATGCCATCGGCGCGCGCGCAAGCTGGCGAATGCTTTGACGCACCGCGGCATCGTGATGGGCGACCGGGTCGCAACGCTCGCCTGGAACGGTTACCGGCACCTTGAAGCGTATTACGGCGTCTCCGGCATGGGCGCAGTGCTGCACACGATCAACCCGCGGCTGCATCCCGAGCAGATTGCGTACATCGCAAACCACGCGGAAGACCAGTACCTGCTGTTTGACCTGACCTTCGTTGCCGTGATCGAGGCGATTGCGCCGCTGTGCAAGACGATCAAGGGCTTCATTGCGCTGTGCGACCGCGAGCATCTGCCGGCGACGGACAAGATACCGAACCTGCTGTGCTACGAAGACCTGCTGGCCGCCGAATCGGATGAATTCGAGTGGCCGCTGTTCGACGAGAACTCGGCTTCGGGCCTGTGCTACACGTCGGGCACGACCGGCAACCCGAAAGGCGCGCTGTATTCGCACCGCTCGACGGTGCTGCATTCGTACGCGTCGGCGCTGCCGGACGCGCTGAACGTGTCGGCACGCGACGTGGTGCTGCCGGTGGTACCGATGTTCCATGTGAACGCGTGGGGCCTGCCGTATTCGGTGATGCTGACCGGCGCGAAGCTGGTGATGCCGGGGCCGGCGCTGGACGGCAAGTCCGTCTATGAACTGTTTGAGCAGGAGAAGGTGACGTTCTCGGCCGGCGTGCCGACCGTCTGGCTCGGCCTGCTGAACTACACGGCGCAGAACCATCTGAAATTCTCGACCTTCCGCCGCACCGTGATCGGTGGCTCGGCCTGTCCGCCGGCGATGATGAAGACGCTGCGGCACGACTATGGCGTCGAGGTGGTGCATGCGTGGGGCATGACGGAGATGTCGCCGCTGGGCACCTGCTGCACGCTGATGAGCCAGCACATGGACCTGCCGGAAGATCAGAAGCAGGCGAAGCTGGAGAAGCAGGGCCGCGCGATCTATGGCGTGGACATGAAAATCGTCGATGACGACGGCAAGGAACTGCCGTGGGACGGCACGACCTACGGCAACCTGCTGGTGCGCGGGCCGTGGGTGGTGTCCGGTTACTTCAAGGCCGAAGGCGGCGACGTGCTGCAGGACGGCTGGTTCCCGACCGGCGACGTGGCCGTGATCGATCCCGAGGGCTATCTGCAGATTACCGACCGCAGCAAGGACGTGATCAAGTCCGGCGGCGAATGGATCGGCTCGATCGATCTCGAGAACATCGCGGTCGCGCATCCGGCGGTGATGCAGGCCGCCTGCATCGGCGTGTTCCACCCGAAATGGGACGAGCGGCCATTGCTGGTGGTGGTGAAGAAGCCGGGCATGGACGTCAGCAGGGAAGATCTGCTGAAGTTCTACGACGGCAAGATCGCCAAATGGTGGACGCCGGACGACGTGGTCTTTACCGACGCGCTGCCGCTGGGCGCGACCGGCAAGATCCTGAAGAACAAGATTCGCGACGCCTACCGCGACTACAAGCTGCCGACGGCCTGACGGCCGCACGGAGACTTACGCTTGGAATTCGCGCTGATCTCGCTGCTGAACGGCCTCAGTTACGGGCTGCTGCTGTTCATGCTGTCCTCCGGCCTGACGCTGATCTTCAGCATGATGGGCGTGTTGAACTTCGCACATGCGAGCTTCTACATGATCGGCGCCTATGTCGGCTATGCGATCAGCCAGGCGCTGGGCTTCTGGCCGGCGCTGCTGGTCGCGCCGCTGGTCGTGGGCGTGATCGGCGCGCTGGTGGAGCGCTTCGGCCTGCGTGTCGTGCACAAGCATGGCCATGTGTCGGAGCTGCTGTTCACCTTCGGCCTGTCGTATCTGGTGGTCGAGGTCGTGCAGATGATCTGGGGCCGCGCCGCGGTGCCTTACCGCATTCCGGCCGAACTCGATGGCCCGCTGTTCACGCTGTACTCGACATCTTTTCCGATCTACCGCGGCTTCATGATGGCGGTGGCGCTGCTGATGCTGGGCGCGATCTGGCTGCTGCTGACGCGCACCCGGATCGGGCTCGTGATCCAGGCCGCGCTCACGCATCCCGAGGCAGCCGAAGCGCTCGGCCATAACGTTCCGCGCGTGTTCATGCTGGTGTTCGGCGGCGGCTGCGCGCTGGCCGGGCTGGCCGGCGTCATCGGCGGCAATGCCTTCGTCACCGAGCCGGGCATGGCGGCCACGGTCGGCAGCATCATTTTCGTGGTGGTGGTGGTCGGTGGCATGGGGTCGCTCGGCGGCGCGCTGCTGGCCTCGCTGCTGATCGGCATGATCCAGACCTTCGCGATCGCGCTCGACTGGTCGCTGCTCGGGCCGCTGCAGCGCCTCGGTGTGATGATCGGCCCGGATGCCGCGGCCTACCGGCTGCTGTCGCTGACGCTGTCCGAGGTCGCGCCCATCCTGCCTTACGTGCTGCTGCTGCTGGTGCTGGTGTTCAGGCCGCGCGGCCTGATGGGCAAGCGGGAGACCTGAATGCCGGCCGCTCCGATGCACTTCCGTCCGCTGAACCTGGGCCGCTGGCTGGTCTGGAGCCTGTTCGCACTCGCGCTGCTGGTCGCGCCGCTGCTGTTCCGCTCCGGCTCGAGCCTGTCGATGATGTCGATGATGGGCACCGTGATGATTTTTGCGCTGTCCTACAACATGCTGCTCGGGCAGGGCGGCATGCTGTCGTTCGGCCACGCGGTGTATTCCGGCCTTGGCGCGTTCATCGCGATCCATGCGATCAACCTGGCCAGCGCCGGCACGCTGCCGGTGCCGCTGCCGCTGATCCCCTTGATTGGCGGAGCCGCAGGCTTGCTGTTCGGCGCACTGTTCGGCTACTTCACGACCAAGCGCTCCGGCACGACCTTCTCGATGATCTCGCTGGGCATCGTCGAACTGGTGTTCGCGTGCTCGCTGATGTTCCCGGGCTTCTTCGGCGGCGAGGCCGGCATTTCCGCCGACCGCGTGTATGGCACGCCATTCTTCGGCATCAGCTTCGGCCCGCAGGTGCAGGTGTATTACCTGATCGCGGCCTGGCTGTTCGTCAGCGCCGCCGCCATGTTCGCGCTGACGCAGACGCCGCTGGGCCGGATCGCGAACGCGGTGCGCGACAACCCGGAGCGGGCTGAATTCATCGGCTATGACACGCAGCGCGTGCGCTGGCTGCAGCTGATGCTTTCGGCCTTCTTCGCCGGCATTTCGGGCGGGCTGTCGGCGATCAATTTCGAGATCGTGACGGCGGAGAATGTCAGCCTCGCGCGTTCGGGCGCAGTCCTGCTGTTCACGTTCATCGGCGGCACCGGCGTGTTCTTCGGCCCCTTGCTGGGCGCGATCGTCGGCATTTTCATGACGGTGATGCTGTCCGAATTCACCAAGGCCTGGCAGCTCTACCTCGGCCTGTTCTTCATCCTGATGGTGATGTATGCGCCGGGCGGACTGGCCAGCCTGATCGTGGCGAATCTGCGCATCGTCCGGCACCGCCAGCTCGCGCGCGTGCTGCCGGCCGGGCTGGCGATCATGGCATCGAGCCTGCTGGCGCTGGCCGGGACGATCGTGCTGATCGAACTGCTGTATCACTGGTCGCTGGAATCGGCGCAGGGCACGGCGCTCTCCCTGTTCGGCTTCACTGTCGATACCGCCCGCGCGGGCGGATGGATCACCGGCAGCGCGCTGCTCGGCGCGGGCGCGCTGTCCTTCCTGCTGACGCGCGCGCCCTTCGCCAGCGCATGGGACCAGGCCAACGCGGAAATCGAGCAACAGCTCGCGAGGAGACACGGATGAGCGGAGCCGCACCCGACTTTGCGCTCGACATCCGCCAGCTGAAGAAGCAGTTCGGCCAGTCGGAGATCATCCGCGGCATCGACCTGCAGGTGAAGCAGGGCGAGCGCATGGCCGTGATCGGCCCGAACGGCGCCGGCAAGTCGACGCTGTTCAACCTGCTGTCCGGCCGCTACGTTCCCAGCAGCGGACAAGTACTGCTGAACGGCAAAGACATCACCGGGCTGCCGCCTTACCAGATCAATCGGCTGGGCCTCTCGCGCAGCTTCCAGATCACCAACATCTTCCATCGACTGTCGGTGTTCGAGAACCTGCGCTGCGCCGTGCTGTGGTCGCTCGGCTACCGTTATTCTTTCTGGCACAAGCTGAATGCGCTGCGCGATGCGCGCGAGCGCGCCGAGGAAGTGATGGAAGCGATCGGCCTCGGCTGGCGCCGCCAGGTGCCGGCCGGCCTGCTGACCTATGCGGAGCAGCGCGCGCTGGAAATCGGCATCACGATCGCCGGCGGCGCCGACGTGATCCTGCTCGACGAGCCGACCGCCGGCATGAGCCGCTCCGAGTCGGATGCGGCGGTCGAGCTGATCGCGCGCGTGACCGAGGGCCGGACGCTGATGATGGTCGAGCATGACATGAGCGTGGTGTTCGGACTGGCCGACCGCATCGCGGTGGTCGTCTATGGCGAGGTGCTGGCCTGCGACACGCCGGCGGCCATCCGCGACAATCCGCGCGTGCAGGAAGCCTACCTCGGCGGCCATGCGCCCCACACGGAGGACGCATGAGCGCGCTGCTCGAGATCCGCAACCTGCATGCGTACTACGGCAAGAGCCATGTGCTGCACGGCGTCAGCCTCGATGTGCAGCAAGGCGAGATCGTCAGCCTGCTCGGGCGCAATGGCGTCGGCCGCTCGACCACGGTCAAAGCGGCGATGGGACTGGTGCAGGCGACCGGCTCGGTGCGCTTCGGCGGCCGCGAGATCCTCGGCCTGCCCGCGTTTCGGATCGCCCACCTCGGCCTTGGCTATGTCCCGGAGAACCGCGACATCTTCCCGACGCTGACGGTCGAGCAGAACCTGCTGCTGGGCGAGAAGCGCGGCCGGTCGTCGCGCTGGAGCCTGGCCGACATGTACCGCATGTTCCCGCGGCTGCAGGAGCGGCAGCATACGCCGGCCGGCGTGCTGTCGGGCGGCGAACAGCAGATGCTGACCCTGTGCCGCACGCTGATGGGCGACCCGGACCTGATCATGATCGACGAGCCGACCGAGGGACTGGCGCCGAAGATCGTGGAGCTGGTGGCGCAGTACCTGCAGGCGCTGAAGGAGCGCGGCATTTCGGTGCTGCTGGTCGAGCAGAAGCTGGCGATCGCGCTCGACATCTCGCAGCGCGTGGTCGTGATGGGCAGGGGATCGATCGTTTTCGAGGGAACACCTCGGCAGTTGCGCGAAAACCCGGCGGTGCGCAAGGAGTGGCTGGAAGTCTGAGCGCAGCACGCCGGCGAAAAAACTAGTCCAACAGAGGAGTACAAGCATGTCTCACAGCGTTCGTTCATCTGTTCTCGCCGCCGCGCTGGCGGCCGCTTTCGCTGCGCCGGTGGCGCAGGCCGACGTGGTCAAGGTGGCCTTCATCGACCCCTTGTCCGGCCCGTTTGCGCCGGTCGGGCAGAACCTGCTGAAGAGCTTCCAGTCGGTCGCCGAGATCGCGAACCGCGACAAGTGGGCGCCCGGCCATACCTTCGAAGTGGCCGGCTTCGACAACAAGGCCAGCCCGCAGGAATCGCTGACGGTGCTGAAGGCCGCGATCGACCAGGGCTATCGTTACATCGTGCAGGGCAATGGCTCGGGCGCGGCCGGCGCGTTGATCGACGCGATCAACAAGCACAACGAGCGCAACCCGGGCAAGGAAGTGGTGTTCCTGAACTATGCGGCGGTGGATCCGGACCTGACCAACAGCAAGTGCAGCTTCTGGCATTTCCGGCTCGACGCGAACTCGGACATGAAGATGGAAGCGCTGACCACCTTCCTTGCGAAGGACAAGGATGTGAAGAAGGTCTACATCATCGGCCAGAACTATGCGCATGGCCATCAGGTGACGCGCGCCGCGAAGGAGTACATGAAGCGCAAGCGGCCCGATGTCGAGATCGTCGGTGACGACCTGCACCCGATCGGCAGCGTGAAGGATTTCTCGCCGTATGTCGCGAAGATCGCGGCCAGCGGCGCCGATGTCGTCATCACCGGCAACTGGGGCTCGGACCTGGCGCTGCTGGTGAAGGCGGCGCGCGACGCCAGCCTGAAGGCCAAGTTCTATACCTATTACGCCTACACCAGCGGCGTGCCGACCGTGATGGGCGCGGCTGCGGCCAACTACGTCCGCTATGTCGGCACCTGGAACGTGAACAACGAAACCTACGCCGGCAAGGAGCTGGTCGAGAGCTTCAAGAAGAAATTCAACGACGACTACTACGGCGAAACCACGTACTCGGCGATCCAGTTGCTCGGCCTCGGCATCCGCCAGGCAAAAACCACCGATCCGGTGAAGGTGGCGTTTGCGATGGAAGGCCTGCGTTTCAAGTCGCTGAACGGCGACGTCGAAATGCGCAAGACCGATCATCAACTCCTGCAACCGATCTACATCACCACCTGGGTGAAAACCAATGGCAAGGATGTGAAGTTCGATCAGGAGAACACCGGCCATGGCTGGAAGACCGAGCAGAAGATCGATGCGTATGTCGCTTCGCAGCCGACGTCCTGCAACATGAAGCGGCCATCCTGATGCGCCGGGCCGCGGTACTGCGTTACCGCGGCCGCCGACGCATTTTCATCGTCACAGGGTATTCTCCGCACCACAGTTGACGCGCGTTGATGGACAACGCGCGCCGGCCTCCTACAATCAGCCCCGTTCATGAACTCGACCGGAGATTCGCATGCGGGGCACTCGTCACTGGCTGGTCACGCTGACCGGCACCACGCTGCTGTTGACCTTGCTGGCGATCGCCTTGCCCTGCGGGGCGCAGGCGATACGCATCGGTCTCAGCGGACCTTTCACCGGCGGTTCGAGCCCGATGGGCGAAAGCATGCGCAACGGCGTGCGGCTGGCCGTCAGCGAGATCAATGCGATCGGCGGCGTCCACGGGCGCGAGATCGAGCTGATCGAACGCGATGACCAGGCGAACAATGACAAGGGCGCGCAGATAGCGCAGGAGATGGCGCGGATGAAGGTCATCGCCACCATCGGCATCGTCAATACCGGCGTCGGCCTGGCATCGATCGACCATTACCAGAAGGCGCGCATACCGCTGATGATTGCCGTCTCCACCGGCCCTGCGCTGACGCGCAAGCACGCGCCGCCGGCCAGCGCGGCGAATTTCGTTTTCCGGGTGTCGCCCACGCTGGATCTCGAGGCAAGGATGCTCGCCGGCGAACTGAAGAAGCGCAGCCGCCTGAAAGCCGCGCTGCTGGCCGACGACACGCCGTATGGCGACAGCGGCGTGGCCGCATTCACCGCGGCCGCGCGCGATGCAGGCATCGCCATCGTCGCCACCGAACGCTTCCGGATCGGCGCGACCCGGATGGACGACGCGCTGCGGCGCGCCCGCGCGGCCGGCGCGCAGGCCGTCATCGGCTGGGGCATCGGCCCCGAGCTGGCGCAGGTCGCCAACGCGATGCGGGCAGCGCGCTGGCGCGTACCGCTGTTGGGCAGCTGGACGCTGTCGATGCGCAATTTCATCGACGCCGCAGGACCGGCCGGCGAGGGCGCGCTGATGCCGCAGACCTTCATCCATGATGCCGGCTCCACCGCAAAGAACAGTTTCCTGCTGGCCTACCGGCGATATGCGAAGTCGGACCAGATTCCTTCGCCGATGAGCGCCGCGCAAGGCTACGATGGCATGCACCTGCTGGCGCTGGCCTTGCGGCAGGCTCGCTCGACCGACGGCGATGCCATACGCCAGGCGCTGGAAAACCTGGAGAGCCGCTACCAGGGCGCGGTGACCAGCTATGAGCGCCCGTTTTCGGCGTCCGACCACGATGCAATTACCGCGAACATGATGGTGATCGGCAAGGTCAACGGCGGCCGCGTCGATTACGCGTACCGCGAAGACCAGCAGCGCAGCGCACTGCTGAGAGTGAAAACGAAATAATACGGTCGTTCTTTTCTGCGGTATAGTTGGCGGATCCATCCACGGCCTCGCGTCGGCCGCCACGAACATCACAGGAGACACGTTTCATGACCGCGACCTATCAGGAGCACGGCGACATTGCCGTCATCACGCTCGACAACCCGCCGGTGAACGGGCTGGGCCACGAGACGAGGACGGGCATCGTCGACGGCGTGAATCGCGCAATGGACAATCCCGCCGTGAAGGCCGTCGTACTGGTCGGTTCGGGCAAGGGCTTTTCGGGCGGCGCGGACATTCGCGAATTCAATACGCCAAAGGTGCTGCAGGAGCCTTCGCTGAACACGGTGATCCGCGTGGTCGAGGGTTCGGACAAGCCGGTGATTGCGGCCATCCACGGCATGGCGATGGGCGGCGGCCTCGAGCTCGCGCTCGGCTGCCATTACCGCGTTGCGACGGCCGGCGCGCAGATCGCGCTGCCTGAAGTCAAGCTCGGCATCCTGCCCGGTGCCGGTGGTACGCAGCGGCTGCCGCGCGTGATCGGCCTCGAGCCGGCGCTGAACATGATCGTCTCGGGCACGCCGGTGATGTCGGAGAAGCTGGCCGGCACGAAGCTGTTCGACCAGATGATCGATGGCGACCTGATGGCCGGTGCGCTCGCGTTTGCGCGCGGCGTCGCCGAGCGCCGGCCGCTGCCGAAGGTGCGCAACCTGAAGGTCGACATGCCGAACGCGGAGGGCTTCCTGCAGTTCGCGCGCAATACCGTGCGCGCTGTCGCCGGCCCGTTACCGGCGCCGCTGAAGTGCGTCGATGCGGTCGCTGCCACGGTCACGAAGAAATTCGACGAGGGCCTCGCATTCGAACGCAGCCTGTTCCTCGAACTGGTGCAGACGCCGGAATCGAAGGCGCTGCGCCACTCGTTCTTCGGCGAGCGCGCGGCATCCAAAATTCCCGATGTGCCATCGGATACGCCGCTGCGCGAGATCCGGTCGGCGGCCGTGATCGGCGCCGGCACGATGGGTGGCGGCATTGCGATGAACTTCGCGAACGCCGGCATTCCGGTAAAGATGCTCGAGATGAAGCAGGAAGCGCTCGACAAGGGCCTGGCGACCATCCGCAAGAATTACGAAAACTCGATGAAGAAGGGCAAGCTCACTCAGGAGCAGCTCGACAAGCGCATGGGCCTGATCAGCGGCACGCTGTCGTATGACGACATCGGCTCGGCCGACATCGTCGTCGAGGCGGTGTTCGAGGACATCGGCGTGAAGGAGACGGTGTTCAAGAAGCTCGACGAGGTGATGAAGCCGGGCGCCATCCTTGCCTCGAACACATCGACGCTGGATGTCGACAAGATTGCTGCGTTCACGAAGCGCCCGCAGGACGTGATCGGCACGCACTTCTTCAGCCCGGCGAACGTGATGAAGCTGCTGGAGATCGTGCGCGGCGCGAAGACCGGCAAGGACGTGCTGGCCACCGTGATGGCGCTGGCAAAGAAGATCAAGAAGACCGGTGTGGTGTCCGGCGTCTGCGACGGCTTCATCGGCAACCGCATGGTCGAGCAGTACATCCGGCAAGCCTTCTTCCTGCTCGAAGAAGGCTGCCTGCCGGAGCAGGTCGACAAGGCCATCGAGAAGTTCGGCTTCGCGATGGGGCCGTTCCGGATGAGCGACCTGGCCGGCAATGACATCGGCTGGTACATCCGCAAGCGCCGCTATGTCGAGAAGCCGGACGTCGTCTACTCGAAGGTCGGCGACAAGCTGTGCGAGAAGGGCCGCTTCGGCCAGAAGACCTCGGCCGGCTGGTATGACTACAAGCCGGGCGACCGCAAGGCCTATCCATCGGACGAGGTGAACCAGATGGTCATCGCCCACTCGGCCGAGATCGGCATTGAACGGCGCAAGATCAGCGATGAGGAAATCGTCGAGCGGCTGGTGTACGCGCTGGTGAACGAAGGTGCGCTGATCCTGGAAGAGGGCATCGCACTGCGCGCGTCCGACATCGACATGGTCTACCTGACCGGCTACGGCTTCCCGCTGTTCCGCGGCGGCCCGATGTTCCATGCCGACACCGTGGGCCTGCCGAACGTGCTGCGCTCGATCCGCAAGTATGCGCAGGGCCACCATCCGGACGCATGGAAGGCAGCGCCGCTGCTGGAGCGCCTCGCGGCCGAAGGCAAGTCGTTCAACTGACGCACGCTCGGCGAGGCCGGGCGTCATGTCCCGGCGTGTGCCTCACCAGTAGTTTTCGGTCAGGAATTGTCCTGCCGCCATCCGGCGGCAGGGCTTCAGTCCGCGCGCATGCAGCCTTGCGCGCATGTCTTCGATCATTTGCGGGTTCCCGCACAACATCACGCGTGATGATTCGACCGTCACCGGACATCCCGCACGGGCCTCCAGCACACCCGCATCCC
>CAZTIF010000085.1:0-14380 GCA_964613635.1 uncultured Bifidobacterium sp.
AACTGCATGCGCGCGTGATGCGCGAGATCATCCAGCCGACCGTGCAGGGCATGGCGAAGGACGGCATTCCGTACACCGGCTTCCTGTATGCCGGCCTGATGATCGACGCAGAGGGCAATCCGAAGACGCTGGAATTCAACTGCCGCATGGGCGACCCGGAGACGCAGCCGATCATGGCGCGCCTGAAGACCGACCTCGTGACCGTGATGGAGCATGCCGTCAATGGCACGCTGGACCAGATCGAGCTCGACTGGGACCGCCGCACCGCGCTCGGCGTGGTGATGGCCGCCGGCGGCTATCCGGATGCGCCGACCAAAGGCGATGTAATCACCGGCATCCCGGCCGAGACCGCCGACAGCATGACCTTCCATGCGGGCACCACGCTGGAAAACGGCGAGCTGAAGACCTCGGGCGGCCGCGTGCTGTGCGTGGTCGGCCTCGGCGACAGCGTGCGCATCGCACAGAAGCATGCGTATGACGCCGTGGACCAGATCCGCTTCGACGGCATGCAGTTCCGCCGCGACATCGGCTGGCGCGCGCTGAAGCGCCCCGGCTGAGCCGCTTCCCCAGAGGACGAGGAACAACAATGAACACGCCCGATCCGAACGCCGTCAAGGCCTGGCTGCTGTCACTGCAGGAAAGCATCGTCTCCGCGCTCGAAGAAGTCGATGGCAAGCCTTTCATCCGTGACGCCTGGGAGCGCCCCGAAGGCGGCGGCGGCATCTCGCGGCTGATCGAGGAAGGCAATGTGCTCGAGCGCGGCGGTGTCGGCTTCTCGCATGTCAAGGGCAGCAAGCTGCCGCCGTCGGCAATGGCGAACCGCCCCGAGCTGGCCGGACGTCCGTGGGAAGCGATGGGCGTGTCGCTGGTCTTCCATCCGCGCAATCCGTATGCGCCGACCGTGCACATGAACGTGCGCTTCTTCATCACCACCGGCGAAGGCAAGGAGCCGGTCTGGTGGTTCGGCGGCGGCATGGACCTGACGCCCTACTATGGCTTTGAAGAAGACGCGAAACACTTCCACCAGACCTGCCGAGATGCGCTCGCGCCGTTCGGCGCCGACCTGCATCCGCGCTTCAAGCAGTGGTGCGACGACTATTTCTTCCTGAAGCACCGCAACGAGGCGCGCGGCGTCGGCGGCGTCTTTTTTGACGACTTCCATGCCGCCGGCTTCGAGCAGAGCTTCGCGATGACGAAGAGCGTCGGCGACCACTTCCTGAATGCCTACCTGCCGATCCTGAAGCGCCGCAAGGACACGCCGTACGGCGAGCGCGAGCGCGACTTCCAGGCCTACCGGCGCGGCCGCTATGTCGAGTTCAACCTCGTGTTCGACCGCGGCACGCTGTTCGGGCTGCAGTCCGGCGGGCGCACCGAGTCGATCCTGATGTCGATGCCGCCGGTGGTCAAATGGCGCTACGACTGGAAACCCGAGGCCGGCAGTCCCGAGAGCAAGCTGTACACCGATTTCCTGCCGCACCGCGACTGGCTGGCCGCGTGAGCGACACCTGCGTGCTGCTGGGCGGGAGCTTCGACCCTGTCCATGCAGGGCATGTCGCGCTGGCGCGCTACTTCAGCGCGCTGCTGCATCCTGACGAACTGCGGCTGCTGCCGGCCGGCCAGCCCTGGCAAAAGCCGGGCATGCGCACGCCGGCGTCGCATCGCATCGCGATGCTGCGCGAGGCTTTCGCCGGCTGGGCAACGCCGGTCGTGATCGACGAGCAGGAAGTGCGGCGCGAGGGCCCGAGTTACGCGATCGACACGTTGCGCGCGCTGCGCGCCGAACTGGGCGCGGAAGTCTCGATCGCGATGGCGCTGGGCGCCGACCAGTTGCTGAACCTGCACACCTGGCGCGACTGGCCACAGCTGTTCGACCTCGCCCACCTGTGCTTTGCGACGCGTCCCGGCTTTGCGCTGCAGGGACAGGCGCTGGATCCTGCCGTGGCCGAGCAGCTGGCGCGCCGTCTCGCCAGCCCGGCGCAGCTGCGGGCGAGCCCGCACGGCCTCGTGTTCATTGCGACCAACCTGGCCGTCGACGTGTCGTCGAGCGCGGTCAGGCAGGCGCTGGCCGGCGGCAACGCGGAGCGCGCCGCAAAATGGCTGCCCGGGCCGGTGCTAGACTATATTCAACGACATCATCTTTACTCATATCCCTGATCCCCAATGGACATCAAAAAACTGCAGGCACTCGTCGTGGACGCTCTGGAAGACGTGAAAGCGCAGGACATCTGCGTGTATGACACCACCCACCTGACGAGCATGTTCGACCGGATCGCGATCGCGTCCGGCACCTCGAACCGCCAGACCAAGGCACTGGCCGCATCGGTGCGCGACAAGGTCAAGGAAGCCGGCGGCCGGATCGTCAACATGGAAGGCGAAGGCACCGGCGAATGGGTGCTGGTCGACCTCGGCGACATGGTCGTGCACATCATGCAGCCGGCGATCCGCGCCTACTACCGCCTCGAGGAAATCTGGGGCGACAAGGCCGTCAGCATGGCCGTGGCCAAGCGCGGACTGAACGCCCGCACCAGCTCAGCCCGGTCGGAAGGCGAAGCGAAGGCGCCCGCGAAAAAGGCGCCGGCGAAGAAGGCGGCGACCAAAACCGCCACCACGACCGCGGCAAAGACGGCCGCGAAAAAAGCGCCTGCAAAAAAATCGGCCGCTGCCGAACCGGCAGTGAAAGCGCCGGCGAAGAAGGCTCCCGCAAAGAAGGCGGCGAGCAAGACGACGACGGCGCGCAAGACCGCCGCCAAAGCGCCGGCAAAAACTGCTGCAAAGACTGCTGCAAAAAAGGCTGCGCCGCGCCGCACGGCCAGCAAAGACTGACGACATCCGCCGCCGATGCAACTGATCATCGCGGCCGTGGGGCACAAGATGCCCGACTGGATAGAGACGGGCTTTCACGAATACGCGAAGCGCATGCCGGCCGAATGCCGGCTGGTGCTGAAGGAGATCAAACCGGTCGAGCGATCGTCCGGCCGCAGCGCGGAAACCGTGATGGCGCAGGAACGCACACGCATCGAAGCTGTCCTGCCCAAGGGCGGCCGCCTGGTGGCGCTGGACGAGCGCGGGCTCGACCTGACCACGATGCAGTTGTCACAACACTTGACTCAGTGGCAACAACAAGGCGGGGATGTTACATTCGTGGTCGGCGGCGCCGACGGGCTGGATCCGGCCCTGAAAAAAAATGCCGACATGCTGCTGCGCATGTCGAGCATGACGCTGCCGCACGGCCTGGTCCGCGTGATGCTCGCGGAGCAGTTGTACCGAGCCTGGTCAATCACGCGTAACCACCCCTACCACCGTGCCTGACCACGATTCACAGGAGTTGGGCGCATGATGCACGCGGACCAGAAGATTTACCTTGCCTCGAAAAGTCCCCGCCGCCGCGAATTGCTGCGGCAGATCGGCGTCGAGTTCGAGATCCTGATGTTGCGCGAGACGGCCGGCCGCGACGGCGCGGTGTCGGAAGACCCGATGCCCGGCGAAGCGCCCGAGGTCTACGTGAAGCGCATCGCGCGCGACAAGGCGCAGGCCAGCTGGGCTGCGGTCGAATTCCGCCGCCTGCCGCTGCGTCCCGTGCTGTCCGCCGACACCACCGTCACGATCGACGGCCAGATCCTCGGCAAGCCGGCCGGCGCGGCCGACGCGCTGCAGATGCTGCGCCAGCTGAGCGGACGCACGCACGAAGTGCTGACGGCGGTCGCGGTGATCGCGAACGGCGACATGAACGAGGCTTTCAGCCGCTCCGAAGTCACCTTCGAGCCGATCGACGACGAGGCGCTGCGCAAGTACTGCGCGTCCACCGAGCCGCTCGACAAGGCCGGCAGCTACGGCGTGCAGGGACACGCCGCGCAATTCATCTCCCGCATCAGCGGCAGCTACTCCGGCATCATGGGACTGCCCTTGTTCGAAACCGCCCGGCTGCTGAACGCGGCCGGCATCAGGACCCTATGACAGAAGACCTGCTCGTCAATATCACGCCGCAGGAGACGCGCGTCGCGCTGCTCCAGCAGGGCGCCGTGCAGGAGCTGCACGTGGAGCGCACCGCGTCGCGCGGGCGCACCGGCAACATCTACCTCGGCCGCGTCGCGCGCGTGCTGCCCGGCATGCAGTCGGCCTTCATCGACATCGGTCTCGAACGCGCCGCCTTCCTGCACGTGGCCGACATCTGGGAAGCGAAGGCGGCCGCCGGCAACGGCGCCGCACCGCTGCCGATCGAGAAGCTGCTGTTCGACGGCCAGGCCGTGCTGGTGCAGGTGATCAAGGACCCGATCGGCACCAAGGGCGCGCGCCTGTCGACGCAGGTCTCCATCGCCGGGCGCATGCTGGTCTACCTGCCGCAGGATCCGCACATCGGCATCTCGCAGCGGATCGAGAACGAGGCCGAGCGCGAGCAATTGCGCGCGCGGCTGCAGCGGCTGCTGCCGGCCGACGAGAAGGGCGGCTTCATCATCCGCACGATGGCCGAGGACGCCGCCGAAGCCGACCTGATGATGGACCTCGACTATCTGCGCAAGACCTGGATGCACATCGTGCAGCAGTCGAAGGCGCTGCCGCCGCCGGCGCTGCTGTACCAGGACCTGTCGCTGGCGCAGCGCGTGCTGCGCGATTTCGTCGGCGAAGAGACCACGTCGATACAGATCGATTCGCGCGAAAACTTCCAGAAGCTCAGCGAGTTCGGCGCCACCTACACGCCGTCGGTGCTGCCGAAGCTGGCGCACTACACCGGCGAGCGCCCGCTGTTCGACCTGTACAGCGTCGAGGAAGAAATCGAAAAGGCGCTCGGGCGGCGCGTTGACCTGAAATCGGGCGGCTACCTGATCATCGAGCAGACCGAGGCGATGACGACCATCGACGTCAACACCGGCAGCTATGTCACCGGCCGCAATTTCGACGACACGATCTTCAAGACCAACCTCGAAGCGGCGCATGCGATCGCGCGGCAGCTGCGGCTGCGCAACCTCGGCGGCATCATCATCCTTGATTTCATCGACATGGAGAGCGCAGAGCACCGGCACGCGGTGCTGACCGAGCTGCACAAGGCGCTCGCGCGCGACCGCACCAAGGTAACGGTGTCGGAGTTCTCCGCGCTCGGGCTGGTCGAAATGACGCGCAAGCGCACCCGCGAATCGCTCGCGCATGTGCTGTGCGAGCCCTGCCCTGCCTGCCACGGCAAGGGACAGGTGAAGACTGCGCGCACGATAGCGTACGAGATCCTGCGCGAACTGCTGCGCGAGGCGAAGCAGTTCAATCCGCGCGAGTTCCGCATCCTTGCATCGCAGCTGGTGATCGACATGTTCCTCGAGGAAGAATCGCAGCACCTGGCGATGCTGGGCGACTTCATCGGCAAGCCGATCTCGCTGCAGGTGGAGAGCACCTTCCATCAGGAGCAGTACGACATCATCCTGATGTAACTGACGAGAACAAAGACACTGGATTCCGGCCTGCGCCGGAATGACGGTCGAGGGGTCACCGGTCTTGCCATCGTCGTACCGGCGCAGGCCGGGACCCAGCGACTTCCAGAAAAAATCCAAATGAATCCCGAAGTCATCATCACCAACATCAAGAAGCGCTACTCCGGCGTGTCGGGCACGATCAATGCGCTGCTGCCGGTGCAGGCACGTTCACTGAAGGTCGGCTTCGTCGGCACCGACCTGCCCGGCGCCGCACTGGCCGAGCGCGACCACCCCGGCAACTTCCGCCGGCTGACGCTGTGGCAGTCCATCTGCCTGTCGCGCAAGCGCCTGCCGGACGGGCAGCCGCGCATCTGGCATGTACGGCGCGACCCGGAAATGATGCTGTCGATCTTCCTGCGCGATGTGCTGCGCTTTCCGATCCGCATCGTCTTCACGTCGGCGGCGAAGCACCGGCATTCGTGGTTTCCGCGCTGGCTGATCGGCAAGATGGACGGCGTGATCTCGACCACGCCGGAAGCGGCCAGCCATGTGCCGAACACGACCCGGGTGGTGCCGCACGGGATTGCGCTGGAGCGCTTCTCGCCGCCGGCCGACAAGCTGTCGGCGTGGCAGCGCGCCGGGCTGCCCGGCAAGTACGGCATCGGCACCTTCGGCCGCATCCGCGACGACAAGGGCTCGGACATCTTCGTCGACGCGATGATCCGCGTACTGCCCGACTTCCCGGAATGGACCGCCGTGCTGGCCGGACTCTGCACGCCGCAGCATCAGGCCTTCGAGGACGCACTGAAGCAGAAGATCGCTGCTGCCGGACTGTCCGACCGCATCGTCTTCCTCGGCGTACTCGGCCCGGACGAGGTCGCCGACTGTTATCGCGACGTGCTGGTCACGGTCGCCTGCCCGCGCTACGAGCCGTTCGGCCTGACGCCGCTGGAAGGCATGGCCTGCGGCTGCGCGGTGATTGCCAGCGACACCGGCGCCTTCCGCACCATCGTCGACGAAGGAAAAACCGGCTACGTGATACCGACCGACAGCGTCGATGCGCTGGTCGATGCGCTGCGCAAGATGCTGGCCGATCCGGTGCAGGCGGCGGAGATGGGCAGGCGCGGGCGCGAGCGCGTGGTGAACGGTTTCTCCGTCGAGCGTGAAGCCGACGGCATCCGCAGCGTCTACGACCGGGTACTCGACAAATCCTGACGGCCGCCCGGCCACCGAAGTGCAAACAGGGAGAGCGAAGAACATGAACGACAGCAGCCTTCGTCCGGTGATCCTCTGTGGCGGTGCGGGCACGCGGCTGTGGCCGCTGAGCCGCGAAGCACTGCCCAAGCAGTTTGCACCGCTCATCCATGGCAAGAGCCTGCTGCAGGTAACGCTCGAACGCGTTGCGCCGTTCGCGCCGGTGCTGTGCATCGCCAACGACGAGCACCGCTTCTTCGTGCAGGAGGCGATGGCGCTGGCCGGGGTCGACGGCGAACAGTTGCTCGAGCCCGCGGGGCGCAACACTGCCGCCGCGATGGCCTGCGCGGCACTGGCGGCCGACCCGGACGACTTGCTGCTGTTCCTGCCGGCCGACCACTACATACCCGACGCCGCCGCCTTCCGTGACTGCGTGCTGTCCGGCGCGGCGGCCGCGCGCGCAGGCCACATCGTGACCTTCGGCGTCGCGCCTTCCTTCCCGAGCACCGCCTATGGCTACCTGCAGCGCGGCGCGGCGCTCGGCAATGGCGCGGCCGCCGTCACGCGCTTCGTCGAGAAGCCCGATGCGCCGACCGCGCAGCAGCTGCTGCTGTCGGGCGACTACCTGTGGAACGCCGGCATCTTCCTCTGCAGCGCCGCGACACTGCGGGCGGCGCTCGAAGTCCATGCGGCGGACATCCTCGCCGGCTGCAAGCAGGTAATGGCCGGCGCGACGCGCGACGGTCGTTTCATTCGCCCCGACCGCGCCGCCTTCCTCGGCTGCCGCAGCGAGTCAATCGACTATGCGGTGATGGAGCGCTTCGACAAAGTTGCAGTCGTGCCCTTCGCCGGCCAGTGGAGCGATGTCGGCAGCTGGAATGCGGTCGCGGAGCTGACGCCGGCCGACGCCGACGGCAACCGCGTCGAGGGCGAGGCGGTGCTGCTCGGCGCAACGCGCACCTATGTGAATGCGCCGGTGCGCCCGGTCGTCGCGATCGGCACCGACGACCTGCTGATCGTCGACACCGCGGACGCATTGCTGGTCGTGCATCGCGCGCATGCCGAGCGCGTGAAGCAGGCGGTCGAACAGCTCAAGCAGCGCAAGCTGCCGCAGGCCACCACGCACCGCCGCGTTGCGCGGCCCTGGGGCTGGTATGACAGCATGGATGCGGGCGAACGCTTCCAGGTCAAGCGCATCGGCGTCAATCCGGGCGCATCGCTGAGCCTGCAGATGCATCATCATCGTGCCGAACACTGGATCGTCGTGCGCGGCACTGCCGAAGTCACCAACGGCGACCACGTCTATCTGGTCACCGAAAACCAGTCGACCTACATCCCGCTCGGCGTGAAGCACCGGCTGAAAAATCCGGGCAAGACGCTGCTTGAAATGATCGAGGTGCAGTCGGGCGGCTACCTCGGCGAGGACGACATCGTCCGCTTCGAGGACAGCTACGGACGACTGCCGGCAACGGCGGCGGCCACGCCCCGCTGACCCGCCGCTTCCCCCGGGTGCTGATGCCGACTGCCCCGGCGGATTGACAGCGCCGCGTTCGATCAGAGATCGATTCGGCGCAAATTGCTTCATTGCGTCCTCAGTTATGACCGGATCACGCATTCGGGCATGAGGATTCGGGATACCAGTATCGCCTGCCCTTCCCCTTCATCAGACTCGCGGCCCATTGCCTTTGCTGCCCCGGGTTGCGATGAAACGAGTCCTGCTTTATCTCTGGTATTGCCTGCGCAATCGCCTTGCGCGTTCCGCCGTCATCGATCCTGACGGCGCCGCCGTCGTCACGCTGACCTCGCATGGCGAGCGCATCAGGCGCGCCTTCGCCGCCATCGAGAGCATCGGCCGCGGCCGCTGCCGGCCGCGCCGCCTGCTGCTCCATCTCGGCCGCCGGCATGAATGCGAGCCGCTGCCGGGCAGCTTGCGGCGGCTGCAGCGGCGCGGCCTCGAGGTCGTCTACGTCGACGATGTCGGCCCGCACACGAAGTACTATCCCTATGTTTTGTCGAACGAACGCTTCGACCATCCGCTCGCCACCGCGGACGACGACAAGCTCTATCCGCGCGACTGGCTGGCCGGCCTGCTCGACGCCTACCGCGCAAGGCCGGACCTGATCCACTGCTGGCGCGCACGCGAGATCCGCACCGGACCGTCCGGCTTGCTGCCCTATCGCGAGTGGCCGCTGTGCACCGACACCAGCGCGGCCTTCCACCACCTGGCCACGGGCGTCGGCGGCGTGATCTATCCGCCCGCCTTCCTGCGCGCGCTCCGATCGGCCGGCGACCGCTTTGCGAACTGCTGCCCGCAGGCCGACGACCTGTGGCTGCACGTGATGGCCCTGCGACAAGGCTTTCGCGTCAGGCAGCTGTTGAGGCAGGCGCGGGAATTCACCGGCATACCGCGCTCGAGCCGCTCCGCGCTGCAAAGGACGAACATCGACTGCGGCAAAAACGACACGCAGGCGGCCCGCACCTATACCGCGGGCGATCTTGCGGTGCTGATGGACGAGGCGGCGGCATGAGGGACGCCCACCCGCCTCTCTGCTATGACCTGAGCGAAATCCTGTATGCCGGCGCCGGACGGCGAAAGATTTACGGCGTGCTGCGCGTCATTGCCGAATTCGGTGTCGAACTGCAGCGCATGGATCGCGGCATACGCTTCGTGGTCTGGTCGCCGGGGCATCGCAGCTTCTTCGAAGTGAAGGCGGATTTCAGCCGCCTGTACGACAGCGCATGCGTCGACATCGGCATGCCGGCCGGCGCGTCGCCGCGGCCTTTGCGCAGCGTGTTCCATCGTCACCGGCTGGCGCGGCGGATCGGCTGCGGGCTGGCCGCGCCGCTGGTGCAGGCGATCAATCGCTCGCGCTGGCGCCGCGCGGGCGTGACGGCGACGCGCATCGACATGACAGGCGCCACGCTCTTCACGGCGGCGCGCCCGAAGTTCATCGTCGAGTACCTGCAGCCTTTGCAAGCGGCCGGCGCGCAGCTGGTGGCCATGCTGCACGACCTGATCCCGATGCATGAAGATCCGCAGTCGGCGAGATACGTGAACTTCAGCGGCGACACCACTGCGGTCCTGCGCGCCGCGGCCGGCGTGCTGGCCAATTCCGAATTCACCCTCGGCGAAATACAGCGCTTCGCTGCGCGCGGCCGGCTGCCGCTGCCGAAATCGATCGCTGCCGTGCCGCTGGCACACGAATTCCGCGCGCCGGCTGGTGGCGCTGCCCGCGCGCTGCCCGAGCGCCCCTACCTGCTCTGCGTTGGCGCGGCCTTCGGGCACAAGAATCTCGAGGTCGTGTTCGATGCGCTGGCGCTGATGCCCCGGTCCGGCAGTGCCGCAAATTGTTCGCTGGTGCTGGCGGGCGCACCGGACCCGCAGGTACGCGCCCGCCTGTCGCTGCCGGACATGCGCGAGCTGGCCGACCGCGTGATCTTCATCGACAACCCTGACCATGCCGAACTGGCCGCGCTGTACCGGCATGCCTGTGCCGTCGTGGTGCCGAGCCGGATTGAGGGATGGGGACTGCCGGCCGGCGAGGCGCTATGGCTGGGCACGCCGGTCGTCTGCGCGAACGGCCCGGCGTTGCGCGAAGCCAGTGCCGGCCTGGCGCTGAGCTTCGACCCCGATTCGGCAGTGGAACTGGCGGCGCTGCTGCAACGGCTGGTGACTGGCCCTGCGTTTCGCCAGGCGCAGCTGGCGATGATGCAAGCGGGACGCGAACGGCTGCGCAGCTGGTCGCAGGCGGCGGCCGAGCTGTACGATGCCGTGCAGGCCTGCACGAAGCCGGCCGCGCAGGCGGCTGTCGCTGCCTGAGGCCGCAATGATGCCCGAACTTGCGGATCGCTATGCCGAATGGAAGTCGTGGCGGGCGGCCGACTTCGGCACGCCATCGGTCGCATCGTGCGCGTATTTTTCGGGATTGATCCGCAGCTTTGCCAGCCCGGCACGGCCGCCACTGGCGATACTGGAAATCGGCTTCGGCAACGGCCAGTTCCTCGGCTGGTGCAGGCAACGGGGACATGCTGCCACCGGCGTCGAAACCAATCCGGCACTGCTGGCGCGCGCATTGCAGGCAGGCTTCGAATGCCACGCATCGCTGGCCGCGCTCGCGGGCAGGCGGTTCGACCTGATCGTTCTCTTCGATGTACTTGAACACCTGCCGGAGTCGGCGCTGCCGGACTTCCTGCGCGAGCTGGCTTGCCATCTGGCGGACGGGGGACGGATCATCACGCGCACGCCGAACGGCGGCAGTCCGTTCGGACTGAATCACCAGCATGGCGACCCGACCCATGCGGCCATCCTCACACGCAACAAGCTTGTGTATCTGGCAACCGGGGCCGGACTGGCGCTGCACTACTGCGGCGGCGACCTGTACCCGCTGTATGCGGGATCCTGGCAACGCATGCCGGCGCGGGCACTGCGCGCGCTGCTGCGCCGGCTGGTCGAGGCTTTCGTGCGCTTCGCGTTCGCGCCGCAACCGCGCGGCGTGCTGAGCGCAAACCTGCTGACGGTGCTGCAGCTGGCGCAGCCGGCGGCGGCGCCGGAAGAGCAGCTCAGTAGCCGAGTTCGGCCATCAGGGCCGCGCAGCGCGAACGAATCCGGCTGACTTCGTTTTCATCCAGCACCTCGGCATAGGTATTCACCCGCGCCTTGATGCTGTACTTCACCTGTTGCTGGCGCAGGCGCATGTTCGGATGCTTGGCGAAGGCCTGCGCGTCATAGGCCAGCGCGCCGCCCTCGGCCACCGCCTCGTGAACCGGAATCTGCAGGAAAGCTGCAATGCGCTCCGCCTGCGCATGCGGGTCGGTGACAAAATCCTCGTAGCGCACGAATATCACCGCCGGCGACTGCTTCAGCGCAGCAGCCGGTGCGTTGTCGGCCAGCCAGCGGTCCAGTGCGAACTCGAACGATCCGAAGCGCTTTTTCAGCGAGGCGACGGTATCGAAGGGATTGCGCGTCATGAAGATGAACCGCGCATCCGGCAACAAGGCCGCGATGCGATCGACGCAGTGCACATGCTTCGGCGTTTTTTCCACCAGCACGGATTTTCCGTCGCGCGCGCAGCGATCCAGCTCGCGCCGGAAATAATGGCGCGACAGCCACAGCAGCCGGGTCGGAATGAACCAGCTGGTTTCCTTCGGTATCACCGCAATCGCCGGATGATTGCCCAGCCGCGCGGTGAGCAGGGTGGTGCCGGTATGGCCGCAGCCGATGACGAACACCGGCTTCACCGTATGCCGGATCGCCGGTACGAGGCCGTCGAGCGCGCGCACCAGCAATGCGCGCAGCATGAAGTAGGCATAGCCGGGCCATGCCTGCCGGTGGTCGATCTTGAATCGGTTGATGATGTGAGAGCTCATGATGAATGCAGGCGCGCAGCGACCCGCGGCGCAGGTCCTGCGGGCGCTAGAGGGTCGCGCCCGCCGTTTCGTATTGGTCGATGCCCAGCGGCGACCATTTGCGCTGCTCGTCCAAAGTTTTGCGGATTTCCTTCGCGCTGTTCTGCCGCATCTCGTCGGTCACGTAGCTGCGCGAATGGTCGAGGTGAACGCCGATGGTCGAGAAGCGGATGCGCTTGGGCTGCACGCCGATATGCTTGAGTCGCAATCCGAATTCAACGTCCTGACCGCCGTACTGCATCAGTTCGTTGAAACCGTTCACCTTGTAGATGAGCTCCTTGAAGCAGGATGCATTGTTGCCGTTCCAGGTCGGCTTGACCGGCACCAGCCAGTTCAGGAAGTCGCTGGTGAAACCGCGCGCCGAAATTTTCAGTCCGCGCAGGCCCACCTTCATCCCCTGCGACTCCAGCCAGGCCGGTGAAAACGGCCGCTGCCGGCGCACGTCATCGCGGTTGATCGCCTGGCTGATGTCCATGGTCAGCTTGAAATAGCCGCCGGACAAATATTGGTTGGGCGCCGCATGCCGCGCGTGCTGCTCGACAAAGTCATTACGCGGAATGCAATCGCCGTCGGTGAAGATCAGGTAATCGCCTTCGGACGCGGCGATCGCCTTGTTCAGTATCCGGCACTTCTGGAAGCCTTCGTCCGGCTGCCACACATGCCGGATCGGCACCGGCGATTCCGCGCGCATGCGCTCGATCAGCTGCGCCGTTTCCGGCGTCGAGCCATCGTCGGCGATGATGATCTCGAAATCCTTGCGCGTCTGCTCGAAGAAGCCCCACAGGACTTTTTCCAGCCACGCCGGCTGGTTGTAGGTCGTGAAGATGACGGAGATTTTCATGGGTTCAAGGCCGCTGTCAGCCGGGGAAGTCGTAGCCGAAGGCTTTCAGGTCGGCGCCGAAATTCCTGCGCACGATCTCGATCGTTTCTTCGTCGTAGTAGCTGGCGAGGCTGGCGCGCTTGCTCGAATTCTTGTGCGGCACCGACTCCGGCTTGGGTATGCCGATGCGCTCGCAGACGTCTTCCAGCACGCCGCCGAACTCTTCGAAGCGGTAGATCTTGTCGACCATCAGATTGCCCTGGCTATCCGACAGGTAGTACAGCTGAGGCCGGAAATAGCTGAGATTGCGCCGCTTCTGGTATTTCAGGAATTCCTTGAATCCCATCCGCCTGGCTGCTTCGTGCGCATGGTGCCAGTCGGACTGGCGGATGTATTCGTAGCTCGACACCAGCCGGTCAAAAGGATTGCGCACGATGGCGAACTTGAACGCCTTGTCGAAGTGCTCCGGGCCGATCCGGCGGCGCAGCCATTGCGCCGACACATGCGGCGGATAATGCAGCTCTGCCGGATCACGGCGCAGCGGCAGCTTGCTCAAAAGCCGCGCCGTCCGGGTCTTCTTCCCCAGCTCACGGTAGGGCAGCAGCGCCTGCTTGATGGATTGCCCGCCCGTCTTGGCGATATGGACGAACACGAAGTTGTGGGACGACGAATAAATCATGGTGGATTCAACTAAACAAAAAAGACCCGGTACGGGGAAAACAGACTGCGCGTGCCGGTCCGGCACAATAACAACATGGCCGTAACGACCGGCAATGTATCATCCCGAAATTGCGACGTAAAACTTCCGGCAGCCTCGGGTTTTCTACAACTTGGGAAAGCATCAACTTGCCTCGGCATCCATGACAGCACCGAAACGCGTTATCTGCATCAACTGGGGCACCAAATACGGCGCCCCCTACATCAATCGCCTTTACGGCATGGTGGCACGGAACATCACGCCACCTTTCGAATTCATTTGCTTCACCGACAGCGATGCGAATGTGCGTCCCGAAGTGCGCTGCGAACCGCTGCCGCCGCTGGGCATGGAGCTCGATCGCCTGCCGGTCGGCTCGCGCGGCATCTGGCAGAAATCGCGACTGTGGGGCCCGAAGCTGGCCGACCTCGAAGGCCCGGTACTGTTCCTCGACCTCGACCTCGTCATCACCGGCAACCTCGACTGCTTCTTCGAGTGCGGCTCACCGGACGACGTGATCCTGTCGCGCAACCAGCTGTTCTCGTTCGGCCGCTTCGGCCATTTCGAGCGGATGGGGCAGACCTCGGTATTCCGCTTCCCGGTCGGCAAGCTGCAGCCGCTGCAGCAAGCCTTCCTGCGCGATCCGCAGGGCACCGCCGACCGCTACCGCTTCGAGCAGCGCTTCGTCACCAGCACGGCGCCGGGCGGCGCGAAATTCTTCCCGAAACACTGGGTCAGCCACTTCCGCCAGAACTGCACCTGGCCGTTCCCGCTCAACTTCTTCTTCGCGCCGCGACTGCCGAGCGAAGCGCGCATCGTGATCTTCCCGGGCGGCGTCCATCCGACGCACATCATGGAAGGCCGCTGGGG
>CAZTIF010000086.1:0-3443 GCA_964613635.1 uncultured Bifidobacterium sp.
GGCTGGGGGCACGCTGGGACCCATGTTCGATCGACCTTTGGCCTCATCAGACGCTAAGAGCGATGCGACGATGGATCCCAGCGTGCGCTGGGATGACGATTTTGGGGACGGCTGCATTTCGCACGTCGTCCCAGCCACCGCCCCAGCGAAGGCTGGGGGCACGCTGGGACCCATGTTCGATCGTCCGCTGGCCTCATCAGACGCTAAGAGCGATGCGACGATGGATCCCAGCTTTCGTTGGGATGACGAATTTGAGGCTTGCGGCTTTCGAACTTCATTCAGCCGCTGTGTGAAGTCACTGGATCCCGGCCTGCGCCGGGATGACGATTTTGGGGACGGCTGCATTTCGCACGTCGTCCCAGCCACCGCCCCAGCGAAGGCTGGGGGCACGCTGGGACCCATGTTCGATCGTCCGCTGGCCTCATCAGACGCTAAGAGCGATGCGACGATGGATCCCAGCTTTCGCTGGGATGACGATTTTGGGGGCGGCTGCATTTCGAACGTCGTCCCAGCCACCGCCCCAGCGAAGGCTGGGGGCACGCTGGGACCCATGTTCGATCGTCCGCTGGCCTCAGCAGACGCTGCGGACCATTCGACGATGGATCCCAGCTTGCGCCGGGATGACGATTTTGGGGACGGCTGCACTTGAAACCGTCGTCCCGGCGCAGGCCGGGACCCAGTGTCTTTGATGCACTTCGTCTTGTCGGAATGTGATTGCGCCTGCGCCGGGACCCAGCGTCTTCAAACCTCACTTCCGATCAAACCACACCGTCTGTATGTTCATGAACTCATACACGCCATAGTCGCTGAGTTCACGCCCATAGCCGCTCTTCTTGATGCCGCCGATCGGCACCCGAGGATCCGACGCCGAGAAACCGTTGACGAACACGCCACCGGTCTCCATCCGCCGCGCCAGCTGCTTCGCCAGCTCGCGGTTGCCCGTCCACAGCGCCCCCGACAGGCCGAACTCGCTGTCGTTGGCCAGCGCCAGCGCGTGCTCGACATCGTTCGCCTCGACCAGTGCCGCGACCGGCCCGAAGGTCTCCTGCGCAAACGCCGGCATCCCCGGCTTCACGCCGGCCAGCACCGTCGGCTGCAGGTAGCTGCCCGGGCCCGCCACCAGCGATCCGCCCAGCAGCAGCTGCGCACCGGCCGCGATCGTATCTTCCACCTGACGATGCAGCTCGTCGCGCAGGTCCGCGCGCGCCATCGGGCCGATGTAGGTCGACGGATCCAGCGGGTCGCCCATCTTCAGCGCTTTCACCGCCTCGACGAAGCGCTCGGTGAACTCGGCCGCGATCGGCTTCTCGAGAATGATGCGCTTGGCCGCGATGCAGATCTGCCCGGTATTCTGGAAGCGCCCCACCACCGCCGCCTTCACCGCGCTGTCGAGGTCGGCGTCGGCCAGCACGATGAACGGGTCCGATCCGCCCAGCTCCAGCAGGCACTTCTTCAGCGCCGCACCGGCCTGCGCCGCAATCGCCGAACCGGCGCGCACGCTGCCCGTCACCGCCACGCCGGCGATGCGGTCATCCGCGATCGCCTTCGACACCTGGTCGTTGCTGATGTTGACCGCGCTGAACGCGCCCTTCGGCAGGCCGGCTTCGAGCATCACCTGCTCGGTCAGGTACGCGCAGCCCATCACGTTCGGCGCGTGCTTCAGGAAGTAGGCATTCCCGGCCAGCAGCATCGGGATCGCGCCGCGCATCGACTGCCAGTACGGGAAGTTCCACGGCATCACCGCCAGGATGGTGCCCAGCGGATGGTAGGACACATAAGCGTCCGGGCCGATCGAGGTCGGCCGGTCGTTCAGCAGGTCGTGCCCGTTCTCCGCGTACCAGTCGCACAGCACCGCGCACTTCTCCACTTCGGCTTTCGCCTGCGTGATCGGCTTGCCCATCTCGCGCGCAGCCATCTCGCCCAGCTTCTGGCTGTCGCGACGCAAGAGCTGCGCGACGCGCGCAAACGCCGCCAGCCGCTCGGCCAGCGGCGTGGCTGCCCATGCGCGGAAACCGGCCTGCGCAGTGTCGAGCGCGCGGTTCAGCGCCGCGTCGTCATCGAAGGGATAGCGGGCGATGACCTCGCCATTGGCCGGGTTGATCGAGACCGTACCGGGTAGGAAATCGTTCATGATGATTGCTCCGTTAAATTCGTTTGCTTTGGGATGGACGCCGACGTCGCCGCTCATGCGCCGCGCTTCTGCAGCAGCGCGACCAGCTCCGGCACGAAGGCGTTCGCCGCGCCCTGCCCGACCGCGTCGTCGAAGGTGGTCTGCACCGCATCGGCAATGCGATGCACCGCGCCGCTGTCGGTGGCCATCGTGGTGAAATAGCCGAGGTCTTTCTGCGCATTGCTCATCGCGAACTTCAGCCCGGTCGGGTCGCCGTTCAGCAGGAAGGGACGCAGGCGCTCGAGCGCCGCGCCGCCGCCGCCGCCCTTGGCCAGCACATCGACGAACACCTCCGGCGCAATGCCGTCACCGAGCGCGCAGGCCGCGGCTTCGGCGATCAGCGCCGCACAGCCGAGCGATACGTAATTGTGCAGCAGTTTCATCCGGTGGCCTGCACCGATCGCACCGACATGCGCGATGTTCTCCGCGAAGCACTGCAGCACCGGCAGGCAGAAGTCGAACACGTTCTTGTCACCGCCGACCAGCAGGTTCAGCCGGCCCTCGGCCGCTTCCTTCGGCGTGCGCGTCATCGGCGCGTCGATGAAGCGACCGCCGGCCGCCAGCACCGCGTCGGCCAGCTTCACCGTCGACGACGGCACCGCAGTCGAGCAGTCGACCACGGTCGCGCCCTTCGGCAGGCCGGCCAGCACGCCGTCGTCGCCGAGCAGCACCGCCTCGACCTGCGGCGAGCCCGTCACGCACAGGATCACCAGCTCCGCGTCCGCCGCCACCGCTTTCGGCGTGATCGCGGTCTTTGCGCCGGCCGCCAGCAAGGCGTCCAGCGGCTGGTTGCCGGCGTGCTCGAGCACGGTCAGCTGATGGCCATGCTTGACGAGATTGCTTGCGATGCCGTGGCCCATCAGGCCAATGCCGATCATTCCGATTTTCATGTTTCTTTTACCCGTACTGGTAGTTGGGTTGGTAATTGCCGCTCGCGGGGTCGCCGCTCACAGCGCTGATTCAATGGCGCGGCCAAGGTCGCTCGTGCCCGCCTTGCCGCCGATGTCCGGCGTGCGCGGGCCGCCGTTGGACGGATCAAGCACCGTCTCGATCGCGCGCAGGATCGCGTCATGCGCATCGCGATGGCCGAGGAAGTCGAGCATCATCGCGCCGCACCAGATCTGGCCGATCGGGTTCGCGATGTTCTTGCCGGCGATGTCAGGCGCCGAGCCGTGCACCGGCTCGAACAGCGACGGGAATTTTCGCTCGGGATTCAGGTTCGCGCTCGGCGCGATGCCGATCGTGCCGGTGCAGGCCGGACCGAGGTCGGACA